>NZ_JBLBWI010000038.1:0-1176 GCF_047308515.1 Nocardioides sp. Bht2 | reverse complement strand
GTTTGAGGGGGGGGGGGGGATGTTCAATGACAGTTCAATGACAGGAATCGACCTAGACTAGAAATTGTGAGCCTCTGTGAATCGACGACTAGAGCCGCCGGACCGTGGACCCTGGAAATCAATACTCGCACAGGGAAGTCCACCTCAGAAGCAGTCAAGTACAAGGTAGACGAAGACTGTAAGTCAGCGTGACAGTCGCCCTTGAAATGAACTGATAGAGTCGATGCTAAGCAGAGTAGAGACTGGACTGAGTACCAAAGAAATGACACTGGGTCGTGGTGATTCGGTAGGTGAGTGAGCCCCTTGCACAGTTTGGTAGTTGCGGACAGTGTCATGAGCGAAGACAGAGATCCAACCTGACGACGCATTGAAATTACTCTGAAGATTCGTGGCTGGTTCGAACACGTGGCATGTGTAACACTCGCTCTGGAGAGTTAGTCATCCGACAGGGTAACTCTAATCTCCCAACACCTTATTAACTCTGCGTAACTGTAACTCTTCTTGCGACGTCGATCTTACTCAATTTTCCTGCTCATCATCTGCTGGATTGTTGTCTATCGTCTGGCTCTAATACATTTATTGTTTATTGCCCAAACAACATTCATTGCACGTAAGTGAATTGTTTTATAACAGCGTTCGCCAATTGCTGCGCCATCGTCGTCCGGCTGTCCTACCGTTAGGGGTAGTGTGTCTCACACTACCGAGGTTACTAGAGTTGGGAAAGCGATACTGCCTCGGACACACCACCTGGGTCTTACGACTGCAGAGAGAATCGGCGTTACCTCTCTCACAAAGCCCTTCAGTGCGGCCGCAGCTTGGCGTAATCATGGTCATAGCTGTTTCCTGTGTGAAATTGTTATCCGCTCACAATTCCACACAACATACGAGCCGGAAGCATAAAGTGTAAAGCCTGGGGTGCCTAATGAGTGAGCTAACTCACATTAATTGCGTTGCGCTCACTGCCCGCTTTCCAGTCGGGAAACCTGTCGTGCCAGCTGCATTAATGAATCGGCCAACGCGCGGGGAGAGGCGGTTTGCGTATTGGGCGCTCTTCCGCTTCCTCGCTCACTGACTCGCTGCGCTCGGTCGTTCGGCTGCGGCGAGCGGTATCAGCTCACTCAAAGGCGGTAATACGGTTATCCACAGAATCAGGGGATAACGCAGGAAAGAACATGT
>NZ_JBLBWI010000037.1:0-1284 GCF_047308515.1 Nocardioides sp. Bht2 | reverse complement strand
GGCGGGTTCAGGTGGTGGAAGCAACGTTGTTGTCTGCTGGCGGGTTGCTCAGCAGTTCGTCCAGCGCTTGGGCTGGTGTCTTCAGTCCAAGCGTAGGACGGGGTCGTGCGTTGAGTGTGGCCGCGATCGTGGCCAGGTCGTCTGCGTTGTACCGCGACAGGTCGTGGCCTTTCTCCAACCAGAACCGCAACAACCGGTTGGTGTTCTCATTCGAACCGCGCTGCCACGGCGAGTGCGGGTCACAGAAGTAGACCGGCATATCGAGTTTGAGCTGGATATGCCGGTACCCGGCCATCTCGGTGCCACGGTCCCACGTCAACGAACGGCGCAGGTGTTGGGGAAGCTTGCCCATCTGGGCGATCATCGCCGCCGCGACCGAGGCGGCGTCATGACGACCCGGCAGGTGCAACAAGATGACGAACCGAGTCGAGCGTTCCACCAACGTGCCCACGGCCGTAGCGGTCCCGGCACCGTAGATCAGGTCGCCCTCCCAATGACCCGGCACCGCCCGATCAGCGACCTCGGCAGGCCGCTGACTGATCTTGAACGCTTCACGGTACGCACTCGCGCCGCGGCGCTCAACGCCACCGCGGGGTTTGCGTGCGGTGCGTTTCAATGCCAGTTTGCGGGCCAAGTCCTTGCGCAGGCTGCCGCGGGTCTGGACGTACAACGCCTGGTAGATCGTCTCGTGGCTCACTCGCACAGTCTCACCGTCTATGCCGGTGCTCAGCATCTGGCTGATCAATCTCGGTGACCAGCCCTGGTCCATCCACTCCTCGATACGACGACACACCCTCGGGTGTTGGGCCAGCTTGAACGGTTTCGGTCGAGCCCGACGCGCCGCTGCGGCCCGGTGCGCGACCGCGGCCCGATACACACCGTCCGGGCTGCGGTGGCGGCGGATCTCGCGCGAGACTACTGACTTGTCACGCCCGATCGAGGCCGCGATCGCGCTCACCGAACGACGATGGAAACAGCCCGCAGCGATCGCGCTACGATCCGCGATCGACAACGCCACCCGCTGCGTGCCTGTCCCGACCACATCACCAGGCCACCCGCCGTCCAGGCCGCCACCGCGGCCCCCACGTAACTGCAGTTCCATCACCGCAGCATCACGCCACCACTGCAACGCCGAGGTCCGCGACACGCCCACCACCCGTGCCGCCGACCGCAACGAAACACCCCGACAGACCAGCTCCACCAACCGCAACCGATCCACCCACGAAAAACCCCTCACCATCCACAACTCCTCAACCAGAGTTGCTTCCACCCCTTGACCCCGCC
>NZ_JBLBWI010000036.1:0-1300 GCF_047308515.1 Nocardioides sp. Bht2 | reverse complement strand
GGGTCTGCCCCGAGTTTGGTTGACACCTGACCTGTGGGGATTCCACCTCACAAGCAAGGATGTTTACCATGCCGAAGCCGTTCCCCAAGGAGTTCCGCGACGATGTCGTGGCCGTGGCCCGCAAGGGCCAAGCGCCGTTGAAGCAGATCGCGAAGGACTTCGGGATCTCCGAAGCCTCCCTGCACAACTGGATGAAGGCCGCCGACATCGAGGACGGCAAGCGCCCTGGTCTCACCGACGCTGACCGTGCCGAGCTACGCGAAGCCAAGAAGCGGATCCGGCTTCTGGAACAAGAGAACGAGGTCCTCCGACGTGCCGCGGCGTACCTGTCCCAAGCGAATCTCCCGGGAAAATAGTCTTCCCGCTCGTCCAAGAGATGGCCGCGATCGGTGCCCGGATCAGGGTGCCGATCGCGGTGGCGTGCCGGGTCCTGGGACTCTCGACCCAGGGATACTACAAGTGGCTCAAGAACCCCATCTGCCAGCGTGACTACGACGACGCGCACCTGATCAACCAGTTGCATGACCTGCACGCCGATGACGCCACACTGGGCTACCGCCTTCTTGCCGACGAGCTCGCGGACGAACACGGCATCAACGTCGGGGAGAACCGGGTGCACCGGTTGTGCCGCATCGCCGGGATCACCGCCAGCCACCACAAGAAGCGGTCCAAGCCCGGTGCCACCGGGCCGGTCCCTCACGACGACCTCCTCGCCGTCGTCGACTCCCACGGCGTCGTCCGCCACAAGTTCACCGCAGACGGCCCGAACAAGGTGTGGCTCTGGGACATCTCGGAGCATCCGACGCGGGAAGGGAAGCTGTACATCTGCGCGATCAAGGACGTGTACTCCAACAAGATCGTGGGCTACTCCATCGACGCACGAATGAAGTCGTCCCTGGCCGCTGCCGCGCTGCGGAACGCGATCGTCTTGCGTGCACCGGTCGGCACGATCTGTCACTCCGACCGTGGCGGGCAGTTCCGGGCGAAGAAGGTCCAGCGGCTGTTGGCGAACAACGGGCTGGTCGGGTCGATGGGCCGGGCCTACGGTGCCGGGGACAACGCCAGCATGGAGAGTTTCTTCTCGTTGTTGCAGAAGAACGTTCTCAACACGCGGCGGTGGGCCACCCGCGAGGAGCTCCGTCTGGCGATGGTCACTTGGATCGAAACGAAGTACAACCGCCGACGCCGACAACGGGCCCTCGGAAAGCTCACGCCGGTCGAGTTTGAGATGATTTACACGGCCGCAGACGCGGCCTGACTACCGCACACCCCGAGTGTCAACCAGACCGGGGGCAGACCC
>NZ_JBLBWI010000035.1:0-1110 GCF_047308515.1 Nocardioides sp. Bht2 | reverse complement strand
CTTCACCTAGATCCTTTTAAATTAAAAATGAAGTTTTAAATCAATCTAAAGTATATATGAGTAAACTTGGTCTGACAGTTACCAATGCTTAATCAGTGAGGCACCTATCTCAGCGATCTGTCTATTTCGTTCATCCATAGTTGCCTGACTCCCCGTCGTGTAGATAACTACGATACGGGAGGGCTTACCATCTGGCCCCAGTGCTGCAATGATACCGCGAGACCCACGCTCACCGGCTCCAGATTTATCAGCAATAAACCAGCCAGCCGGAAGGGCCGAGCGCAGAAGTGGTCCTGCAACTTTATCCGCCTCCATCCAGTCTATTAATTGTTGCCGGGAAGCTAGAGTAAGTAGTTCGCCAGTTAATAGTTTGCGCAACGTTGTTGCCATTGCTACAGGCATCGTGGTGTCACGCTCGTCGTTTGGTATGGCTTCATTCAGCTCCGGTTCCCAACGATCAAGGCGAGTTACATGATCCCCCATGTTGTGCAAAAAAGCGGTTAGCTCCTTCGGTCCTCCGATCGTTGTCAGAAGTAAGTTGGCCGCAGTGTTATCACTCATGGTTATGGCAGCACTGCATAATTCTCTTACTGTCATGCCATCCGTAAGATGCTTTTCTGTGACTGGTGAGTACTCAACCAAGTCATTCTGAGAATAGTGTATGCGGCGACCGAGTTGCTCTTGCCCGGCGTCAATACGGGATAATACCGCGCCACATAGCAGAACTTTAAAAGTGCTCATCATTGGAAAACGTTCTTCGGGGCGAAAACTCTCAAGGATCTTACCGCTGTTGAGATCCAGTTCGATGTAACCCACTCGTGCACCCAACTGATCTTCAGCATCTTTTACTTTCACCAGCGTTTCTGGGTGAGCAAAAACAGGAAGGCAAAATGCCGCAAAAAAGGGAATAAGGGCGACACGGAAATGTTGAATACTCATACTCTTCCTTTTTCAATATTATTGAAGCATTTATCAGGGTTATTGTCTCATGAGCGGATACATATTTGAATGTATTTAGAAAAATAAACAAATAGGGGTTCCGCGCACATTTCCCCGAAAAGTGCCACCTGCCGCGGCCGCTGTCGGGAACCGCGTTCAGGTGGAACAGGA
>NZ_JBLBWI010000034.1:0-5330 GCF_047308515.1 Nocardioides sp. Bht2 | reverse complement strand
ATTGTCCGGCGGCGTCCTACTCTCCCACAACCTCTCGGTTGCAGTACCATCGGCGCTGAACGGCTTAACTTCCGGGTTCGGAATGGGACCGGGTGTTTCCCGTTCGCTATGGCCGCCGTAACTCTATGGAACCTACTACTCAATCTACACGGGGGTAGATCGTTCGTGGTTCGGGAACCGCACAGTGGACGCGTTTGCATGACTTAAGTATGTGTGTGTGACAAGCCCTCGGCCTATTAGTACCGGTCGGCTAGGCATTACTGCTGTACACCTCCGGCCTATCAACCCCATCGTCTTTAGGGGGCCTTACCCAGTTAACCTGGTGGGAAACCTCATCTTGAAACGTGCTTCCCGCTTAGATGCATTCAGCGGTTATCACTTCCGAACGTAGCCAACCAGCCGTGCTCCTGGCGGAACAACTGGCACACCAGAGGTTCGTCCATCCCGGTCCTCTCGTACTAGGGACAGCCTTTCTCAAGTTTCCTACGCGCGCGGCGGATAGGGACCGAACTGTCTCACGACGTTCTAAACCCAGCTCGCGTGCCGCTTTAATGGGCGAACAGCCCAACCCTTGGGACCTACTCCAGCCCCAGGATGCGACGAGCCGACATCGAGGTGCCAAACCATCCCGTCGATATGGACTCTTGGGGAAGATCAGCCTGTTATCCCCGGGGTACCTTTTATCCGTTGAGCGACGCCGCTTCCACATGCCAGCGCCGGATCACTAGTTCCGACTTTCGTCCCTGCTCGACATGTACGTCTCACAGTCAAGCTCCCTTGTGCACTTACACTCGCCACCTGATTGCCAACCAGGCTGAGGGAACCTTTGAGCGCCTCCGTTACATTTTAGGAGGCAACCGCCCCAGTTAAACTACCCATCAGGCACTGTCCCTGATCCGGATAACGGACCTAGGTTAGACATCTAGTACGACCAGAGTGGTATTTCAACGTTGACTCCACACTAACTGGCGTTAATGCTTCAAAGTCTCCCACCTATCCTACACAAGCCGAACCAAACACCAATACCAAACTATAGTAAAGGTCCCGGGGTCTTTCCGTCCTGCCGCGCGTAACGAGCATCTTTACTCGTACTGCAATTTCGCCGAGCCCATGGTTGAGACAGCGGGAAAGTCGTTACTCCATTCGTGCAGGTCGGAACTTACCCGACAAGGAATTTCGCTACCTTAGGATGGTTATAGTTACCACCGCCGTTTACTGGGGCTTAAGTTCTCCGCTTCGGCTTGCGCCTAACAGGTCCCCTTAACCTTCCAGCACCGGGCAGGAGTCAGTCCGTATACATCGTCTTACAACTTCGCACGGACCTGTGTTTTTAGTAAACAGTCGCTTTCCCCTGGTCTCTGCGGCCATCACCGCTTCCCCACGCAAGGTGGTTCACGGATCCGGCCCCCCTTCTCCCGAAGTTACGGGGGCATTTTGCCGAGTTCCTTAACCATGGTTCACTCGATCGCCTTGGTATTCTCTACCTGATCACCTGAGTCGGTTTGGGGTACGGGCGGCGCATAGCTCGCTAGAGGTTTTTCTCGACAGCATAGGATCATCCACTTCGCCTAACGGCTCCCCATCAAGTCTCAGGATATATAAGAGACGGATTTGCCTATCTCTTTCCCTACACTCTTAGCCACAGACAACCATCGCTGTGGTTGGACTACCTTCCTGCGTCACCCCATCGCTTGACTACTACTGGATCGGGTCATGCGCATCCCCCTCACGTCCCCGAAGGGCTCTAGAAGGTTCTGGGCACTTAGCATCACCAGCCTCGTCATGGGCGCTATTTTGCCGGTACGGGAATATCAACCCGTTGTCCATCGACTACGCCTGTCGGCCTCGCCTTAGGTCCCGACTTACCCAGGGCAGATTAGCTTGACCCTGGAACCCTTGATCATTCGGCGCACGGGTTTCTCACCCGTGATTCGCTACTCATGCCTGCATTCTCACTCGTGTGGCCTCCACACCTGGATCACTCCGGCGCTTCACTGCCCACACGACGCTCCCCTACCTATCCGCACCACTGAACCAACCTCAAGGGCGGCTTGTGTTACATGCGAATACCATAGCTTCGGCGGATGACTTGAGCCCCGCTACATTGTCGGCGCGGAATCACTTGACCAGTGAGCTATTACGCACTCTTTCAAGGATGGCTGCTTCCAAGCCAACCTCCTGGTTGTCTGTGCGACTCCACATCCTTTTCCACTTAGTCACCGCTTAGGGGCCTTAGCTGATGGTCTGGGCTGTTTCCCTCTCGACTACGGAGCTTATCCCCCGCAGTCTCACTGCCACGCTCTCACTTACCGGCATTCGGAGTTTGGCTAACGTCAGTAACCTTGTAGGGCCCATCGGCTATCCAGTGCTCTACCTCCGGCAAGAAACACGTGACGCTGCACCTAAATGCATTTCGGGGAGAACCAGCTATCACGAAGTTTGATTGGCCTTTCACCCCTATCCACAGGTCATCCCCTCAGTTTTCAACCTAAGTGGGTTCGGTCCTCCACGCGGTCTTACCCGCGCTTCAACCTGCCCATGGATAGATCACTTCGCTTCGGGTCTTGAGCGTGCTACTCAATCGCCCTATTCGGACTCGCTTTCGCTACGGCTTCCCCACACGGGTTAACCTCGCAACACACCGCAAACTCGCAGGCTCATTCTTCAAAAGGCACGCCGTCACCCTTACAGGCTCCGACGGATTGTAGGCACATGGTTTCAGGTACTATTTCACTCCCCGCCAGGGGTACTTTTCACCTTTCCCTCACGGTACTTGTCCGCTATCGGTCACCAAGGAGTATTTAGGCTTAACAGGTGGTCCTGCCAGATTCACACGGAATTTCAGGGGTTCCGTGTTACTTGGGGTAACGCCACAGAGCCATCGTCTTACGTGTACGGGGGTATCACCCTCTACGCCGGGACTTTCCAATCCGCTTCAACTTCAACGATGGTTTCTTACTCTGCGTCCATACGGCAGTATGAACCAGGCGGCCCCACAACCCCCACTCCGCAACCCCTGCCGGGTATCACACGAAGTAGGTTTAGCCTCATCCGATTTCGCTCGCCACTACTCTCGGAATCACTTTTGTTTTCTCTTCCTGAGGGTACTGAGATGTTTCACTTCCCCTCGTTCCCTCCACACACCCTATGTGTTCAGATGTGGGTAACTGGACATGACTCCAGCTGGGTTTCCCCATTCGGAAACCCCCGGATCACAGCTCGATTGCCAACTCCCCGGGGCTTATCGCAGGCTTCTACGTCCTTCATCGGCTCTTGGTGCCAAGGCATCCACCATGTGCCCTTCATAGCTTGTCACAGCTACAAAAGATGCTCGCGTCCACTGTGCAGTTCTCAAACAACGAACGAACCCGCCACCCACCAACCCCAAACAAGGATCAGCTTCCAACGGCCCGCTAAAAACACCAAACAAACGTCTGATGCTTCAGGACCCAACAGTGTGCCAAAAACAAAACCAACAACAAAGCCGGTTACACGGTCGACGTTCCACCTAACGAGCCACACCCGGCCACCCACACTCGTGGATGCAACCAAAAAGGGTGTGATAGATGCTCCTTAGAAAGGAGGTGATCCAGCCGCACCTTCCGGTACGGCTACCTTGTTACGACTTCGTCCCAATCGCCAGCCCCACCTTCGACGGCTCCCTCCACAAGGGTTAGGCCACCGGCTTCGGGTGTTGCCGACTTTCGTGACGTGACGGGCGGTGTGTACAAGGCCCGGGAACGTATTCACCGCAGCGTTGCTGATCTGCGATTACTAGCGACTCCGACTTCATGGGGTCGAGTTGCAGACCCCAATCCGAACTGAGACCGGCTTTTTGGGATTCGCTCCACCTTACGGTATCGCAGCCCTTTGTACCGGCCATTGTAGCATGCGTGAAGCCCTGGACATAAGGGGCATGATGACTTGACGTCATCCCCACCTTCCTCCGAGTTGACCCCGGCAGTCTCCTATGAGTCCCCACCATTACGTGCTGGCAACATAGGACGAGGGTTGCGCTCGTTGCGGGACTTAACCCAACATCTCACGACACGAGCTGACGACAGCCATGCACCACCTGTACACCGACTAAAAGGGGCTACATCTCTGCAGCTTTCCGGTGTATGTCAAACCCAGGTAAGGTTCTTCGCGTTGCATCGAATTAATCCGCATGCTCCGCCGCTTGTGCGGGCCCCCGTCAATTCCTTTGAGTTTTAGCCTTGCGGCCGTACTCCCCAGGCGGGGCGCTTAATGCGTTAGCTGCGGCACGGAATCCGTGGAATGGACCCCACACCTAGCGCCCAACGTTTACGGTGTGGACTACCAGGGTATCTAATCCTGTTCGCTCCCCACACTTTCGCTCCTCAGCGTCAGGTAATGCCCAGAGAACCGCCTTCGCCACCGGTGTTCCTCCTGATATCTGCGCATTTCACCGCTACACCAGGAATTCCGTTCTCCCCTGCATACCTCTAGTCAGCCCGTATCGGAAGCAGGCTCGGAGTTAAGCTCCGAGTTTTCACTCCCGACGTGACTAACCGCCTACGAGCCCTTTACGCCCAATAATTCCGGACAACGCTCGCACCCTACGTATTACCGCGGCTGCTGGCACGTAGTTGGCCGGTGCTTCTTCTGCGCCTACCGTCACTTTCGCTTCGTCAGCGCTGAAAGAGGTTTACAACCCGAAGGCAGTCATCCCTCACGCGGCGTTGCTGGATCAGGCTTTCGCCCATTGTCCAATATTCCCCACTGCTGCCTCCCGTAGGAGTCTGGGCCGTGTCTCAGTCCCAGTGTGGCCGGTCACCCTCTCAGGCCGGCTACCCGTCGAAGCCTTGGTGAGCCACTACCTCACCAACAAGCTGATAGGCCGCGAGTTCATCCTCCACCGCCGGAACTTTCCACCACCATCACATGCGTGAAGTGGTCATATCCGGTATTAGCCACCGTTTCCGGTAGTTATCCCGAAGTGAAGGGCAGATTACTCACGTGTTACTCACCCGTTCGCCGCTCGTGTACCCCCGAAAGGGCCTTACCGCTCGACTTGCATGTGTTAAGCACGCCGCCAGCGTTCGTCCTGAGCCAGGATCAAACTCTCCATTGAAAACTACATCTCAAACGAGAAATTCAAACCCCAGCAAGAAACAAACCCCGACAATATTGTCAGAATCATTGTTACTCACAAAGGAACCATCCCTGCCCGAAGACAGGAGACGGATATAAAACTAATTCGTCGACTATCAATGACACACTGTTGAGTTCTCAAACATCACACGCACCCGAATCCCCCCACCAAACCGGCGAAGTTCCCTCGGCGCAACCTGACCAAACTTACCCGA
>NZ_JBLBWI010000033.1:0-7048 GCF_047308515.1 Nocardioides sp. Bht2 | reverse complement strand
CCCCTCACCATCCACAACTCCTCAACCAGAGTTGCTTCCACCCCTTGACCCCGCCCACAGATTTTGGGGCGAAACGTCAGGGACTATCGCTTAGGTGGCGAGAAGGGTGATCTTCGTGGCGAGGGTTTCGCGTTCCCTGGGGCTCGGGCAGAGGGTGTAGGCCTCCTCGAAGGCGGCACGGGCGGCGTCGGTGCGGCCGAGGCGACGGAGCAGTTCGCCGCGGACGCTGGGGAGCAGGTGACTGCCGCGCAGTTGGCCTTCGGCGGCCAGTGCCTCCACCAGTTCCAACGCTGCCGCGGGACCGGTCGCCATGGATAGCGCGACGGCGCGGTTCAGAGTGACGATCGGCGACGGTGCGATCCGCTCCAGCGCCTCGTAGAGCATCACGATCGTCGTCCAGTCGGTCTCGGCGACCGAGGCGGCACGCGCATGGCAGGCGGCGATCGCCGCCTGGAGCCCGTAGGGGCCGAGTCCCCGGCCCACGCGTTGGGCCCGGTCGAGCGCCGCCAGTCCGCGGCGGATCGCGGCGACGTCCCAACGGCGTCGATCCTGGTCCTCCAGCAGGATCGGCGCACCGTCCGCGGTGGTACGGGCGCCGAAGCGGGCGGCGGTGAGTTCGGTGAGGGCGAGCAGGCCCGCCGGTTCGGAGTCGTCCGGCGCGAGGCGGGCCACGATCCGGGCCAACCGGATCGCCTCGGCAGCGAGGTCGAACCGGATCAACGCCTCCCCGGTACTGGCCGAGGAGCCCTCGGTGAAGAGCAGGTAGATGACGCTCAGCACCTGGCGCAGCCGGTCGGCTCGTTCGTGCGCCTCGGGCAACTGGAAGGGGACGCGAGCGGCGGTCAGGGTCTTCTTGGCGCGGGTGATCCGAGCCTGGATGGTCGCGGTGGGGACCAGGAACGCCCGAGCGATCTCGTCGCTGGTCAGACCGCCGACGGTGCGCAGCGTCAGCGCCACCTGCGACTGGGGTGAGAGCATCGGGTGACAGGCGATGAAGATCAACCGGAGCAGGTCGTCCTCGACGTGGTCCGGATCGAGCAGGAGGTCGGCGTCGGTCTCATCGGCGCTCTGTTGGATCGCGAGCTCCGCGCCGAGCACCTGGTAGCGAGCGTTCCCGGCGGTGCGCCGACGGAAGGTGTCGACCGCCCGCCGTCGCCCGACCGTCAGCAACCAGCCCGCCGGATTGTCCGGGACGCCGTCGCGGGGCCAGGTGACCAGGGCTTCGGCGAACGCCTCCTGAGCGAGGTCCTCGGCGAGCGAGAAGTCGTTGACGGTGCGCGCCAGCGCGCCGACGATCCGTGCGGACTCGATCCGCCACACGGCCTCGACGGCGCGCCGACCTTCGTGCGGGTTGCTCACAGCTGGCCCACAGACTCCCGCCAGGCGCGCTCCTTCTGGATCCAGACGTTGTCCTGGGGGAACTCGTCGATGGTGGTGACCCGACGGATCTCGGTCTTCATGCCGGGCGCTGCTCCCGGCATCCGCTTGGCCCATGCCACCGCCTCCTCGATCGAGGCGACTTGGAGCAGGTAGAAGCCGCCGAACAGCTCCTTGGTCTCGCCGTAGGGGCCGTCGGTGACCAGCGGCGGCTGGCTGGAGTAGTCGACGACGACGCCGGAAGCCGGGTCGGGGTCGAGGCCCTCGGCGGCCAGCAGCACGCCGGCGTCGATCAGCTCGTCGTTGAAGCGCCCCATCGTCTCCAACATCGCATCCATGTCGAACTCTGCGGTGGCGAAGGCCTCTTGTGCCTCGTCGTTCATCCGCCAGATGAGCATGTACTTCATGGTGATCTCCTTGGTTGGCTGGGGCCCGCGCTTCGGACCCTCTCACCCATCAGTCGAACGGCGCACGCCCGGATCGACATGGGCCGGAGATTTTTTCAGAATTTCGTTGTGCCAGGCTGCGGATGGGTCATGGTGGAGCTGAGCTCGGGAGCGCCGGGCAGAGAATCGGGGAGGGCCGATGCGAGGAGCGGGTTGGTGGGCGACGGTCGCTACGTTGACCGTTGTGGGAGCGATGGGTGTGGCCGGATGCGGCAGCAAGGGTGACGACGAGCCCGACGCGAGTGGTTCCGACTCCAGAGCACGTGCTCTGGCCGGACGGACCCTCGTCGTGACGTCGGTGACCGACGGCGGCAAGCCGCATCCGCTGGTTCCGGACAGCGAGATCCGGCTCCGGTTCGAGGAGCGGACCGTGAGCGTCTCGGCGGGGTGCAACGCGATGAACGGTGGCTACCAGGTGGACGGCGACAAGCTCGTCGTCGGCGACCTGGCGATGACCCAGATGGGTTGCCCGGAACCGCTGATGGCGCAGGACGCCTGGCTCGCTGAGGTGTTGGCCGAGCCGCTGACGATCGGCGAGCAGGAGCTGCGCGGCGCCACCGTGGTCTTCGCTGTGGCGGATCGCGCGGACGTGTCGCCCGACGTCGAGCTGACCGCGGGACCCTGGCAGCTGGATTCGTTGATCGATGCCGACTCCGTCAGTTCCGTGGCGGCGGACGCCACGGTTTCGTACGACGGCGCCACGCTGAGCGTCGACACGGGTTGCAACACCGGCCGCGCGACGGCGTCGCGGGACGGCGATCTGCTCACCGTCGGACCGCTGATGTTGACCAAGATGGCCTGCCCCGATCCGGCCGGGCGCGAGGTGGAGAGCGCGATGCTCAAGGTGCTCGACGGTGCGGTCGAGGTGGAGATCGAGGAGAGGCGGCTCACCCTCTCGAATCCGGCCACGGGAAGCGGCCTGGGCTTCGTCGCCCAATGATTCGCTGCCCGCTGGTGCTGGGTGGGACACTGGTGGGGCTATGAGTGTGAACCCCAAGCCCCTTCCCCTGGTCTTCAACGAGCCGCGTGGACGCAAGAAGCCGCCGCCGCACCTGGCCGACCTCGACGAGGCCGGTCGTAAGCAGCTGCTGATCGATGCGGGGCTGCCCGGGTTCCGTGCCAAGCAACTGTCGAACCACTACTTCGCGAGGTTGACCGACGACCCCGCGGAGATGACCGACCTGCCGGCCACGCAGCGCGAGGAGCTGGTCAGCACGCTGCTGCCCGAGCTGATGACGCCGCTGCGGCGGTTGGAGGCCGACAAGGGCGCCACCGTGAAGACGCTGTGGAAGCTCTTCGACGGGGCCCTCGTCGAGTCGGTGCTGATGCGTTACAAGGACCGCACCACGATGTGTGTCTCCAGCCAGGCCGGTTGCGGCATGGCCTGCCCGTTCTGCGCGACCGGCCAGGGTGGCCTGCAGCGGAACATGTCGACCGCCGAGATCGTCGAGCAGGTGGTGGCCGGTGCCCGCGCGATGACCCGGGGCGAGGTCGCCGGCGGCGTCGGCCGGGTCTCGAATGTGGTCTTCATGGGTATGGGGGAGCCGCTGGCCAACTACAAGGCCGTGATCGGTGCCGTGCGCCGTCTGACGGACCCGGCTCCCGGTGGGCTGGGCATGTCGGCCCGGCACGTCACCGTCTCGACGGTCGGCCTGGTGCCGCGGATCAAGCAGTTGGCCGACGAAGGCATCCCGGTCACCCTCGCGCTCAGCCTGCACGCGCCCGACGACGAGCTCCGCAACGAGCTGGTGCCGATCAACACCCGGTTCTCTGTCGCCGAGACTGTGGACGCCGCTCACGAGTACTTCGCGAAGACCGGCCGCCGGGTCTCGGTCGAGTACGCGATGATGCGCGGCATCAACGACCAGGCACACCGTGCCGACCTGCTGGCCGACGTGCTCAACGAGCGCGGCCGCGGCTGGGTGCACGTGAACCTGATCCCGCTCAACCCGACACCGGGATCCAAGTGGACGGCGTCCGACCCGGCTGACGAACGCGAGTTCGTCCGTCGTCTGGAGGCCAAGGGCATCTCCACCACGGTGCGCGACACCCGCGGCAGCGACATCGACGGTGCCTGCGGCCAGCTCGCCGCCCTTCCTGGCGACGCCTGAGGCAGCAGCCTCAGTTGCGGTTGAGGCCGAACTGTCGCGTCAGCAGGGCGCGTTTGTAGGCCGCCTCGGCGGCGTCCAGTTCCGTGCTAGGGACGCTGGGGCCGAAGACGCGCAGGATGCTGAACTGCAGGTGCCGGCGGTGGTCCGCGTCGAGGGCTAGCTCCTTGAGGGCGACGTTTCCGCCGTGGGCGTCCTTCGCGTACTGGCTCCACCGTCCGAGGAGGCGTTCGGCGCCGTCGGCCTTTCCGACGTAGAGCTTGCCGTCGAGCCGGTCCGCGATCAGGTAGATGCCTTGCACCGAGCCGAGGGCGGTCCGCCAGGCGGCATAGCGGGAGTCCGCGACCACGGCCTGCAGCTCACCGTAGGAGAGCAGCACGTTGTCGAAGCCGGGGAAGGGGACGACCTCGGGATCGGCGATCTCGACGACCGGGAAGATGGAGGCGCTCTCCCCGGTCTTCGCCCAGTTGACGGCGTCCCTCGACCATTCGACGACCAGCCGGTCGGCGAGTGCGGAGAGTGCTGCGCTGGGACGTAGGTCGAAGTAGCGCAGGTCCTCGGTCCGTTCCGCGACCAGTTCGCCGTGGTTCTCGTAGGCGACGAGATACCGGGACCGTCGCTTCCCGTCCGCCATGAAACAGAGCCACAGCGGCCGCGGGATCTTGCCGAGTTTGTGGTTCGGACCCACGCCCTGTGCCCGGGTGTAGGCGAGGAGGTTCTCCTCGGTGAGGTCGGCGTCGTTCTGGAGCCCATCGGCGGTGTACGTGTGCCGGATGACCACGACGTCGCGGGGATCGATCCCCGCAGCGGCCAGCAGGTGCCCGAAGGTGAGGTCACCCGTGAACGAGGTCGAGGTCGGCATGCGACGCACTGTAACGGCCGGCGACGCCGCGCCGTTCCACTCTCCGCACCGTCAGCGGCGCGGCGGGCATGATGAGGGCATGCCACGCATCCTTTCGAGCCTGCGATGAGTGCGTCACGTCGGCAAGCGGCCGCTGCGGGCCTCACCCCCGATGAGGTCCGGGCACACCTCAAGGAACGGATCTACGGGGCGTTCGCCTGCCTGACCACGCTGCTGCTGTTGACCCGGCACCCCGGGCACGGCACCACCACCGACGCGTGGACCGCGGCGTTCGACGTCGCGTTGGCACTGCTCGGCCTCTGGGCGGCGAGTCTGGTCGCCGAGGTACTGGCGCACCTGGCCAGCCACGGCGCGGGGCTGAGCCGACGTGACTGGGCCCAGATGGCCGGTGCCACCTGGCAGATCGTGAGCGCCGGTGTTGTGCCGATCTTCCTTCTGGTCCTGGCGGCAGTAGGCCTCGTGGAGTTCAGCCTTGCGCTCGGGATGGGCGTCGCCGCGGTGATCGTCAGCCTCGGGCTCTTCGTCTACCTCGCCGTCCGGCGGACGCCGATCCCCACCTGGCAGCGGGTCCTGTTGATGGTCCTGCTGATGGGCGTAGCCGCGCTGGTCGTCCTTCTGAAGGCGATCGCGCACTGACCGCTACAGACTCTCCGACTCCCGCACCGTGACGCCGGGGGCCGCCGTCACCGCGCTGTCCACCAACGCGCGGGCGACCCGGTCGACGTGGACCGGGCGATAGCGGCGGGGGATCAGGCCGCGGACGGCGCGGCTGGCCTCCGCCAGATGGTCGCCGAGGTTGGCGGGGCGGGTCCGCACGCCGCCGACCAGTCCGGAGGGTCGGATCACGGTGAGTGAGTCGAAGCCGATGGCGCGTAGTTCGCGCTCCGTCTCACCCTTCACCCGGAGGTAGAAGTTGCGGGAGTTCGGGTCTGCACCGACCGAGGTGACCACCGCGTAGGAGGTGGCCCCCGCGGCATGGGTATAGCCGGCGATGGCGACCGGAACATCGTGGTCGATCTCCCGGAATCCGGCCGCGGAACCAGCGATGGAGCGGGTGGTGCCGATCGCGCAGGCCACGGCGTCGACCTGCCAGACGTCGTCGATAGGGTCGAGCGCGGAGAAGTCGAGTACCCGGTTGTCGAGCTTGTCGCGTGGCTCCAGCGGACGCCGGGTGGGCGCGACCACGCGGGTCACCCGCGGGTCCTCGAGTGCGGCTTCGATCGCCCGGGCGCCGACGGCCCCGGTGGCGCCGAGGATCATCAAGATGGTCACGGGCGCAGGCTACGCCGTCCGGTGGTACCCGGCCATCAGGTTGGTCCTTGCCGCCGGCCGGAATACCAGAGGGGCAACCTCAGCAGGGCGAGAGTCGGAGACTAAGACGCGACGGCCTCGGCAGCACGGTCTTACTGTCGGAGGCACATGTTGGACTGATCTCATGATCGAGATCGACGCCCGGCACGTTCCGTATGAGGTCACTGACCTCGATGCGGGTTGGCTGCTTGCGGTGATCTCCGAGAGCCACGAAACCTCGCTGGTACTGGCGCGCCGACAGTTGCGGCTTGCTCACCAGTGGTGCGTGCTCAACCCGGTGATTGAGGGCGGGTCGGCGGCTTCCTGGTCGGACGACCCGGCGTTGGCGTCCCTGGAGTTGGACGATGTGCTGGGTGGCGCTGGGACGCCGGCGGTGGCGGCTTTCGCGGCTGAGGAGTTTGCGGTCGCCGCGAACCTCACCCTGCAGGGTGCGATGAGCCTGCTCGCGGATGCGTTGGATCTGCACCACCGGCTCCCGCGGGTGTGGGCGAAGGTCGAACTGTTGGAAGTGCCGGGTTGGAAGGCTCGCCGGGTTGCGGAGCTGACCAGGAAACTCTCCGCTGAAGCCGCTGCCTGGTTCGACACTCAGCTCGCTGCCGGTGAACGGTACGGCTGGCCGACCATCGAACGGATGCTGGCGATGGCGGTCGCGAAGTTCCATCCCGAGTTGGTCCGCGACAAAACCGGGCCGCTCTCCAAGGCCGACTGGGATGTGACGCTCACTCATAAGCACGGCCCGGAAGGCACCGCGTCGGGTACCTCCAGGCTCGATGTGGTGGGTGACTCGCTCGACCTGGCCCGGTTCCATGACCGGGTCTGCGAAGAGGCCGAGAAGCTGCGTCGTGCTGGGGATGTGGACACGCTCGGGCAGCGGAAGGCGAAGGCACTCGGCTCGATCGCGGAGGCGCAGGACACCCTCGACTTGGGAGGTCTCGACAAGCTCG
>NZ_JBLBWI010000032.1:0-7185 GCF_047308515.1 Nocardioides sp. Bht2 | reverse complement strand
GGTCGAGCTTGTCGAGACCGCGAGCTTGTTCCCGGCGGTCGATCTCTTCCCGGTGGTCGAGCTTGTCGAGACCTCGATCTCGACAAGCTCGATCAGCGGTGTTGCTTGATCTCGACAAGCTCGATCAGCGGTATTGCTCGATCAGCGCCTGAGTTGGTCAGCGTTGAGCGCGGGCGAGTAGCCGTTTGAGGCCGCGACGGCGGACGGCTCCGGTGCTGATCCGGCCCGTGATCACGTCGTCGAAGAGCGTGCCGACGGTCTCGGTGGCGCAGCGCCGGTTGGTGCCGATGCCGCCGGACGGCCCACGCTTGATCCAGCCTGCGACATAGGCGCCGGGCAGGGAGTCGACCCGACCCTCGTGGTGTGGCACGGTGGCGGTCGCCCCGTCCCAGGGCAGGTCGGCAACACGCTGACCGCGGTGCCCGATCGCCCGGATCACCCGGGCGGCGGCGATCTCGGTGCGCCGCGCGCCGTCACTGACCACGATCCCGCGGGTCTCCTCGTCACCGGTCACCTCTACTGGGGTGGCCAGGAACCGGACCACGATCCGGCGTCCGGGGGCAGGGGGGAGCGACCAGTCGATGCCACGACGGGCCACTCCCTGCAGGGTGGCGGCTTTCCTGCCGCGTTCCGCGGCGTCGATGGTGGCGCCGACCTCCTCGGCGTGGTCGTCGACGACCAACTCGACGCCGGGCAGGTGGCGGAGCGCCAGTAGCTCCGGCCGGGTCCAGGCGGCGTCTTCGGGACCCCGTCGGGCGAGCAGGACCACCTCATGCACCTTCGAGGTACGCAGCGCCGCCAAGGCGTGCGGCGCGATCGTGGTGCCGGCCAGGGTGTCGGGATCGCTGAGCAGGACTCGGGCCACATCGAGCGCGACGTTGCCGGTGCCGACCACGACCACCCGTTCGGTGTCGAGATCGACCGCATCGGCGGCGACGTCGGGGTGGCCGTTGTACCAACCGACCACCGTGGTCGCCGGGAGCGAACCGGGAAGGTCCTCGCCGGGTACGCCGAGACGGCGGTCGCTGGGCGCGCCGACGGCGTAGATCACCGCGTCGTGGTGCTCCAGCAGTTGCTCGTGGGTCACATCGGTGCCCACCTCGACGCCGAGAGCGAGCCGGACCCGCGGGTGCTGGTGCAGGCGGTGGAAGTTCTCCGCGACCTGTTTGGTCGCCGGGTGGTCGGGCGCGACGCCGAACCGGATCAGGCCGTCGGTGACCGGCAGCCGGTCGAGGACGGTGACCTCGGCGTCGGCGTGCAGGATGAGGTCCTCAGCGGCGTACATCCCGGCCGGTCCGCTGCCGACGATGGCGACCCGCAGGCGGGGGAAGTCGGCGCCGAGGACCCGGTCGAACCGGGGCGCGCCCCAGTCGTGCAGGTTGGGCGAGCCCGGAGTCCGTGTGGTCGGTTCGGTGCCTTCGAAGTAGTCGGCGTTGATCGTCGCGTAGGCCTCTTCAGGCCCCGTCAGTGAGAGCACCGGACGGACCGCGTCGACCGGACACGCATCCGCGCAGGCGCCACAGTCGATACAGCTACGCGGGTCGATGTAGAGCATCTCGGTACTGCCGAAGGCGCGCTCCTCCGGCGTCGGGTGGATGCAGTTGACCGGACAGACCGAGACGCAGGTGGCGTCGGCGCAGCAGGTCTGGGTGATCGCGAAGGCCATGGCTCAGAGCAGGTTCGCGCGGCGATAGATCGCGACGGCGGGCTTGGTGAGCAGGCCGCAGGAGTCCAAGAACTCCATCAGGCCGGCGCAGCTGGAACGCAGCATCGACTTGAAGTGCTGGTTGTCGCGGGCCTCGCGCAGCGCCCGCTTGCGGTCCAGGCCGGCGTTCTCGTAGACGGCCGGGTTCCACATGCTGTCCACGATCGCGAGTGCCGCGATGGCGACCATGACGGAGCTGATCTGGCGACGCAGCCAGCCGGCGCCGGCCATCTTCTGTCGGGTCTCCTCGCGGGCGAACGCCATGTGCCGGGACTCTTCGATCACGTGGATGTTGTTGATGGTCCGCACGAACGGGACGACGCGCTCGTCGCGCATCCAGTCGCGCTGCATGACGTCGAGGACCTCCTCGGCGACCAGGATCGCGGCGTAGGCCGTCTCGCCCGAGGCGATGGTCTTGAAGCCGCGACCGAGTTCGACGACGAGCCGGTTCGGGCGGTAGGCGGGAGCACCGAGCTTCGCCGCGCCGCGGGCGAACATGATCGAGTGGCGACACTCGTCGGCGATCTCGGTCAGCGCCCACTGGAAGTCGGGGTCGGTCGGGTCCTTGGCGTAGAAGTCGCGGAGGATCATCTGCTGCAGGATCATCTCGAACCAGATCCCGGTGCTGGCGACCGAGGCGGCCTCCTGACGGGTCAGCGCGGTGCGCTGCTCCTCGGTCATCTCGTCCCAGTAGCGGGTCCCGTAGAGAGTGGACCACTCCGGGCTGGTGCCGTGCATCGTGGTGTCGAGCGGCGTCTCCCAGTCGACTTCGGTGACCGGGTCGCAGGAGAGCATGGCCGAGGAGTCGAGCAGCCGGGAGGTCATCGGCTCCTGGCGGGATTCTGCGGTGGCGGTCATGGTCGCTCCTGAAGTCAGTTGCTGGGAAACGCGACACGATCTATGTGTCATCACCAATGTCACATAGATCGTGTCGCGTTGCAAGCGTTCCGGGTCAGGGCGTGGCGTCCGTTCCTCAACGGACCAGGTTCGCCCGCAGCGTCACCGCCTGACGGTCCTTGAGCGGGGTGCCCTGACAGGTCCACCGGGTGCCGGTACGGCAGCGGAAGGCGTGCGAGGTGTTGGCCAAGGTGACCGTCACCTTGCGCACGTTGGTGGTGTTGAAAGCGACCCGGGCAGAGCCGCGGCCCTTCCGGATGGTGATCGTCCGTTCCTTCACCGATCCGTTCTTGCGGTGGACCAGCACCCGCGCCCGCACGTCCTTGCTCGGGGTGTTCACCGCGACCCGCAGCCGCCAGGTCGTGTTCAGCCGCCCCTGCGGCACGAAGGCGTGGTTGACCGAGGTCAGGTGGTTCAGTCGGGTCGAGGCGGGGGCCGCCGAACGACGTCCGGTGCCGATCCTCACCGTCCGGGTCACGTGGGCCTTGGGGTAGGCGGAGCCCTCGCTGTAGAAGCGCTGGGGTGCGTTGCTGGCGGTGGCGAAGCGGAGGAACTCGGTGGCCAGCGAGCCGCGCCGTGCCTTCAGAGTGCGCTCGATCGCCTGCAGACCGGTGGTCTTGTTCCGGCTCAACCGGACCCACAGCTTCTTGACGACGTCGCGCCCGTAGCGCTTGCTGAGGAACTCGAAGAAGACCCAGTTCCCGTAGGCCGCGTAGCTGAACTCGTCGAGGGAGGTCCGCGGACGCCGCAGACTGCTCATCGCCAGGTACTGCCGGTTGTCGTTGACGGCGTCGTGGACCACCTCTTCGATCCAGGTGGCGGTCGCCTCCATCAGCCAGGCGTCGGCGGTCCGGAGGTAGCCGAACTGGACCAGGTGGAAGAACTCGTGGGCAGCGGTCACCTTCAGGGACTCGAGCGCCGGCCGCTCGAACTCGGCGAAGTCGTTGTCGAGCACCAGGTAGCCCGGCTGGTGGGCACCCGCGCCGTCGAGGGTGGCGTAGCCGTACATCCCCTTGCGGCCGATGTTGCCGAGGTAGACGTCGACCAGGTTGGTGCGGTTCACCCCGGCCGGGTTGCCGCGGGTGCCGTCGCCGTCCGGACGGCGGTAGCCGAGATCGCCGACGATCTTCGACCAGGAGGACTCCAGGACCTGCTGGGTGGTCTGCACCCAGGCCGGGACGGTGGCGCCGTTGCCGTCCGAGCCGGGCGGCCGGTGCTGGGTGGTCTCGGTCCAGTGCAGGCAGAACTGGGCCCCGCAGGTGGTGAAGATGGTCGCGTCGGCGGGGTAGCGGAGCAGCTTGGTCGAGGCGTTCGGGTCGGTCGGCCGGGCCAGCAGGCGCTGGGCCGCGGCGCGCTCGGCGCGGGGGAGTTCGCCCACCTGGGCACTCAGCGTGGCGAGGGCGGTGGTCACCTCGACCGCCTCGGCCTGGGTGCCGGTCTCGGTGAGCAGCTCCTCGATCTCGGCGAGGGCCTCCTGGGCCGCGGCGGTCGGATCCTCGACGTCGGCCGGATCGTCGACGTCGGCCGGGGCGTCCGGCTCCGGGGTCGCTGAACTCGACCCGACCGGTGCCGGTGAGGCGCCCTCGTCGGCGAAACCGGACGGCGCGACGGCCAGCCCGATCACCAAGGAGAGCGCGGTCGTTGCCGTGAGGCCGATCAATCCCGAGTAGAGACGCATGGCCCCCAGGGTAGGGCAGTACTGCTCAGGCGGTGCCGGAGATCTTCTCGATCAGGGCAGTGGTGGAGATCGCCGGCGTGCGGGGCAGGTAGACGACCTCGCAGATGTCGGAGAACTCGTCGAAGCGCCCGGCCCAGTCGTCGCCCATCACCAGCACGTCGGCACCGAACTTCTGGATGTACTCGCGCTTGAGTTCCAGGCTCTCCTCGACGAAGACCTCGTCCACCGGCTTGAGGGCAGCCACGATGGCCAGCCGCTCGGCCTCGCTGAAGACCGGGACGCGCCCCTTCTTGCGGAAGTTGAGCGCGTCGGCGGAGACGCCGACGACGAGACGGTCACCCAGCGCAGCGGCGCGCTCGATGACCCGAAGGTGTCCGACGTGGAAGACGTCGAAGGTGCCGAAGGTGATCACGGTGCCAGCCATGCGCGCATGTTACGTGGCCGTGGTGGCACCTGACACAATCGGCCTCGATGACGATTCCGTTGATCACCCCGATGCCCGAGGCCGATGCAGAGCGTCGCCGTGCGCTGCGCAAGATGCGGAGTGTGGCGTTGGCCCTGCTCCTCTTCGCGGCCGTCGTCTTCTGGTTCACCCGCGACGGCGAAGGGTTCTGGGGTTACGTCAACGCGGGCGCCGAGGCGAGCATGGTCGGCGCCATCGCCGACTGGTTCGCGGTGACGGCGCTCTTCCGGCACCCGCTGGGTCTGCCGATCCCGCACACCGCGCTGATCCCCAAGCGGAAGAACGATCTGGGCCGTGGGCTGGAGGAGTTCGTCGGCGAGAACTTCCTGCAACCGCAGATCATCTCCGAGCGGGTCACCTCGGCTGAGCCGACCCGGCGGATCGGGGAGTGGGCGGCCGATCCGACCAACGCCCGCCGGGTCGTCGCCGAGGCCTCCGAGCTGACCACCATCGCGCTGCGCAAGGTCAAGGACCAGCACATCGTCGAGCTGGTCGAACAGGCGCTGGTGCCACGCTTCCGCGAGGAACCGATCTCGCCGATCCTGGGAAGCTTCGTCACCGAGGCGGTCCGTGACGACCTGCACCACGGTCTGGTCGACCTCGCGGTCGAGGAGCTGCAGGGCTGGTTGATCGACCACCACGACACCTTCACCGAGGTGCTCAGCGAGCGTGCACCGTGGTGGGCCCCGGAGCGGCTCAATGAAGCCGTCACCAGCCGGTTGCATGCCGAGGCGGTCCGCTGGTTGGCCGACATCCGTGACGATCCGGAGCACCGGGCCCGCAAGGCGCTCGACTCGATGTTGGCCACCTTGGGCAACGATCTGCTCTTCAATCCCGACACCCAGGAACGCGCCGAGAACCTGAAGCTGCGGCTGCTGGACCACCCGCAGCTCGCTGCCACCTCGATCTCGCTGTGGAAGGGGCTGCGCAACGCGTTGCTGCAGGCGCTCAAGGATCCGGCCGGCCCGCTGGCGCAGCGGTTGGAGCAGGAGCTGGTCACCCTCGGCCAGCGGTTCAGCACCGACGTCGAACTCCAGCGCCGCCTCGACGCGATGGCCTCCGACCTGGTCGTCTTCGCCGTGCAACGCTACGGCTCGGAGGTCACCTCGGTGATCACCCAGACCATCGAACGCTGGGACGGCGACGAGGCGGCCCGCCGGATCGAGCTGCACGTCGGCCGTGACCTTCAGTTCATCCGGATCAATGGCACCATCGTCGGTGGCCTCGTCGGCGTCCTGATCCACGCCATCGCCGATCTGCCGTTCTGACGTCGGGCTACCGGATCAGTTCAGCTGCCAGGTGTAACGCGCAGTGGGCACCAGCTCCAGGTCGCGGTCGGCGCCGAAGACGGCGATGCTCGCCATCATCTCGGCCAGCCGGCGCTTGAGTTCGGCCTTGTCGCCGCCCGACCCGTAGAAGGCATGGATGTCGGTGGCCGCGGCCTCGGGGAAGAGCTCCTCGACGATCGCCGCGACCAGCCCGCTCGCCGGGCTCGGGTCGAGCACCGTGTCGAGGACCCGGTTCTGGACGTAGCCGAAGGTGCCCTGGGTCTCGATCGCCACGGTGGTGTGCGGGCCGTGCCAGTGCGCCAGCCAGTCGGCATAGGGCAGGTCGGCGGGCCGGCGGAGCAGGGCGAAGTTGGCCATCGTGGCCGCGCGCTCGCCGTCCGGGACGCTCGGCGGGGTGAGCGGCACCCGCTCCTCGACCTGCCAGCCGCCGAGCAGGTTCTCGGCGCCTGCCGCCGCGGTCACGACCTCGGTGATCGCGGTGCTGCTCCCGGCGTCGGTCCAGACGCTCAGCAGACCGGTGACCTTGCTGGGGAACGACTGCAGGGCCATCGCCTCGGCGAACGCCGGGTCCGGCACATTGACCTGGACCGCGGTGGCGCCGGCGTCGCCCAGAGCGGTACGCAGTGACGGGTCGAGCAGGACGGCGGCACCTTCGTCGGCGAGGGCATAGATCAGCTTCACCCGCTCAGCGTGTCAGAGGTCACCCGGTTCGGCCCGAGGCTGTCCCACTGGCGCGGAGTCGCGGCGGTGAGAGACTGGGGGCGTGGACGTTCCGATCAAGGACGAGTCGATCCGACTCGGTCAGTTTCTGAAGCTTGCCAACCTCGTGGACAACGGGGCC
This sequence comes from Nocardioides sp. Bht2, assembly GCF_047308515.1. NCBI lineage: Bacteria > Bacillati > Actinomycetota > Actinomycetes > Propionibacteriales > Nocardioidaceae > Nocardioides > Nocardioides sp. Bht2. The sequence goes on along the minus strand of NZ_JBLBWI010000032.1, from coordinate 312 downwards.
GACGCGAAGGCGATCATCGCCGAGGGCCGGGTCACCGTCGACGGCGAGGTGGAGACTCGGCGGGGCCGGCAACTGGTGGCCGGAAACGTGGTCGCCCTGGCCGGACAGAGTGCCACGGTCAGCACAGGGGAGGCCGCCGAAGACGACCTCCCCTGGTGAGCTCGCGCTAGATCTCGACCAGCCCGCTCGTTGATCGAGCTTGTCGAGATCGGTTCCGGGGTCTCGACAAGCTCGACCGCCGGTTCGTTGATCGAGCCTGTCGAGATCGGTTCCGGGGTCTCGACAAGCTCGACCGCCAGTTCGTTGATCGAG
>NZ_JBLBWI010000031.1:0-12697 GCF_047308515.1 Nocardioides sp. Bht2 | reverse complement strand
AGGACGTCGCCCTCTCACGGCGGTAGCGAGGGTTCAAATCCCTTCCGGGGTACCACGTAGAAACTCCCGGCCCACACAGGTGGGTCCGGGAGTTTTCTCGTTCTGGCAGCAACGTGTTGCGAGCGGCCGCGCTCCTCGATTTCGGGCACGCGGCCGCGGGCACGGCGGGCGTAGCGTCGCAGTGATGCCGAGGAGGCGCACGATGGCCAACCGCCCGAACTTCCTGCACGACCCCACCCCGGACCTTGAGGCGCGTGCGATCTTCGCCGAGGACTACGAGTCGCTGGGCTTCGTGATGAACCTGTCGTTCCTCTGGTCGCATCAACCGGCCGCGCTGCACGGGCTGCTCGGGCTTGCTCGCCAGGTCGCCGAGGAGGGTGGGATCACGCCGCGTCAGCGGTTCCTGATCGTGCTGGCCAGTTCAGCGGCCCGGGAGAGCAAGTACTGCGTGCTGGCCTGGCAGCGCAAGTTCCCCGGTCTTCTGGAGCCGGCTTCCATCGCGGGGATCGTCGACGGCGTTGCGCCCATCGCAGGTCTGGAGGCGAGCGAACAGGCGCTGGTGACCTGGGTCCGGCTCTGCGTGGAACGGCCGACGGCGACCCGGCACGAGGATGTGGAGATCCTGCGCGCCGCGGGCTACAGCGATCGGCAGATCTTCGCGGTCACCGTCTTCGCCGCGCTACGAATGGCGTTCGCGACCGTGAACGACGCGCTCGGAGCAGAGCCTGACGACGAGCTACGCGCAGCAGGGTCTTGAGATCACGACCCGCCCGCCCGACCGATCGGCGGGCGGGCGGGCCGTGGGCTCAGTCGGGCTTGACCGCCAGCACCGCGCACTCCGCGCCGAGGATGACGCGCTGCGAGACGCTGCCCATCAGAAGCTTGCCGACGGGGGTGCGGCGGCGGACGCCGATCACGATCAGCTCTGCGCCGGACCGTTCCGCTGCCTCGATCACCTGGTCCCCGACGTCCGCGCCGAAGGTCTGGCGCACCTCGAACGGCAGCCCGGTGGTGGCGAGATCGGTTTCGATCTCCGCCAACTGATCGGCGTGCGCGTAGCGCTCGTCGACCAGCGCGTCGCCGCGGGTCCCATTGATCACCAGGAGGTCTCCATCGCGGAGACGGGCCTCCTCGATCGCGCGGGCGAGGGCTGCCTGGCCGTACTCATCGGGGGAGTAGGCCACCACGATCGTGCTCATCTGCTCACCAACTCCTTGGCGTCGGTACGGCTCCGGCGCAGTACGCCGAGCAGTTGCGGGACGACGATCGCGAGCAAGGCGATCGCGTAGAGGATCACTGCCAACGTCTCGTTGACCAGACCGGAGATGTCGCCGCCGGAGATCGTCAACGCCTCACGGAACCGGGTCTCCCCGAGCGGGCCCAGGATCACGCCGAGGATCAGCGGCAGCACGGGTAGCCCGAAGCGCCGCATCGTCAAACCGAGGAGCCCGAAGACCACCAGAAGGAAGACGTCGAAGGCCTGCAGGTTGGCGGCGTAGGCACCGAGGGAGGCGAAGAAGAGGATGCCGGCGTAGAGCTGGGGACGCGGGATGCTCAGCAGCTTCGCCCACAACGGGGCCAGCGGCAGGTTGAGCACCAGCAGCAGCGCGTTGCCGATCAGGAGGCTGGCCAGCAAGGTCCAGACCAGGTCCGGCTGGGTGTCCATCAGCTGCGGACCGGGCTGGATCCCGTAGCTGGTCAGGGCTGCGAGCATCACCGCGGATGTCGCGGTAACCGGGATGCCCATCGCCAGCAGTGGCACGAAGGTTCCGGCAGCGGATGCGTTGTTCGCGGCCTCGGGGCCGGCGACTCCTTCGATCGCGCCCTCGCCGAACTCATGCCCGTTCTTGGCCAGCCGGCGTTCGGCGATGTAGGAGAGGAAGGTCGGTGTCTCGGCGCCACCGGCCGGGACCGCCCCGAACGGGAAGCCGATCGCGGTACCGCGGAGCCAGGGCTTCCAGGACCGCTTCCAGTCGTCCTTGCCCATCCAGGGTTGGCCGACGGGGATGATCTCCAACGGCCGACGACGCAGGTGGGCGGCCACCCAGAGAGCTTCGCCGAGGGCGAAGATGCCGACCGCGACCACCACGATGTCGAGTCGGTCGGCCAGCAGCGGTTGATCGAAGTCCAGGCGCGGCTGGCCGGTGTTGAGGTCCAGCCCCACCAACCCGATGGTGAGTCCCAGGAAGAGGGAGATGAAGCCGCGGAGCTTGGAGGAGCCGAGCACCGAGGTGACCAGCACCATCGAGAGCACGATGATCGCGAAGTAGGACGGAGCACCGATCTCGACACCGATGTCGGCGAGGGTGGGGGCGAAGAACGCCACCAGGAGCGTGCCGATCGTGCCGGCGATGAAGGAGCCGATGGCGGCGGTGGCCAGGGCTTGGGCGGCCCGCCCCTTCTTGGCCATCTTGTTGCCCTCGATCGCGGTCATCACGGACGACGATTCACCGGGCGTGTTCAGCAGAATCGAGGTCGTCGAGCCGCCATACATGCCGCCGTAGTAGATGCCGGCGAACATGATGAACGATTGGGTGGGGCCGAGGCCGAAGGTGATCGGCAGCAGCAGTGCCACCGCCATCGCCGGGCCGATGCCGGGCAGGACGCCGACGAAGGTGCCGAGGATGACGCCGATCGCGGCATAGAGCAGGTTCTCGGGGGTGACGGCGTCGCCGAGGCCACCCAACAGCAGGTCGAGGCTCTCCATCACAGGATCCCGTCGAGGATGCCCGGCGAGAGCGCGATGCCCAGGCCGGAGTAGAAGGCGTACCAACTGCCGACCGACAACACGGCACCCACCAGCGCGTCACGGATCAGGGTGCGACTGCCCAGGGCCCAGGCAGCACCGGCGAAGAGCACCGCGCCGGTGATCGCCCAGCCCAGCCAGTCGATCGTGGCGATGGTGAAGACCAGGATGCCGACCAGCTTGAGAACCGTCACCCAGTCGGCGCGCTGGCTCAGGTCGACGTCCTCGCCGCCCTCCACCTCGCCGCGGTCGCCGCGGGCGGTGGCGACGGCGAGCAGGATGCCGAGCACCACCATCACGCTTCCGATCGCGTATGGGAAGGCGCGCGGCCCGACAGGATCGCCGAACCCCACGCGCAGGGTGCTGGCGTCGTAGAGGGTGTAGCCGCCGATCAGCACGAGGACCGCGGCCAGGCCGAACTGAGCCTTGTCCGACGTCGCCGGCTGGTCGGCGCCGCCAAGGTCGGCTTGCGCGGAATCGAAGGAAGAAACGTCACTCACAGCAGTCCCAACTCCTCAAGCGTGTCCGCCACACGGGCGTCCTGTTCCTTCAGGAAGTCACCGAACTCGTCACCGGTACTGAAGGCGTCGATCCACTTGTTGTCCTCGAGGGCCTGTTGCCATTCGGGACTCGCGTGCATCTTGGTCAGATAGGCGATCAGCTCCTCACGGCGCTTCGCCGAGATTCCGGGAGGGGCCATCACCCCTCGCCAGTTGGTGAAGACCAGGTCGATGCCGGACTCGGTCAGCGTCGGAATCTCCTTGGCGAACCCGGTCATCCGTTCGTCGCCGGAGACGGCGAGAACCCGGAGCTCGCCCGCTTCGATCTGGCCTTCGAACTCGCCGAGGCCCGAGAAGCCGACGCTGATCTTGTGGCCGAGCAGCGCGCTGGTCAACGGGCCGCCGCCGTCGTAGGGAACGTAGAGGACCTTGCGCGGATCGACCCCGACAGTGCTGGCCAACTGCATCGGGAACAGGTGGTCCGGTCCGCCGGGCGAGGAGCCGCCGCCGACCGGGATCTTGCGGGGGTTCTTCTTCCACGCCTCGACGAAGTCGTCGATCGTCTTGAACGGCGAGTCGGCCGGTACCAGGATGCCTTCCTGGTCCTCGATCAGCTGCGCCAACGGCGTCGCGTCCTGGAGCCGATGGGGGAGGGCGAAGGAGTACGAGGAGCCGACGACGCCGAGACCCACGGTCATCAGGGTGTTCTCGTCACCCTCAGCGTTCATCAGCCGGGTCAGTGCCACCGACCCGCCGGCGCCCATGATGTTGGTGACCTCGAAGGTGCCGCCGGTGATGTCCTCGGCCTCCATCACCGCAACGGCCGCGCGTCCGGTCTGGTCATAGCCGCCGCCGGGGCTGTTCGGGATCAGCATGGTCAGGTCCTTGCTGGGGTCCCCTCGGGTCACCCCGCACGCGGTACCGCTGATCGCGACCAGGCAGATTCCGAGCGCGACAGCGACCCATCGGGTCCGCCGTCGAGCGCTGCCCGTCACACGCATGACAACTCCTGGGAGGTTGGAAACATCGTCGGTCGATGATGCGACGATGGTGTGGCGCGCGTCACGGTTGCGGAAGCATTGGAGGTTGTGGAACTTGTGGTCACCGCGGTCGGCACGGTTCCCGCTCACCATGGCGGGGCAGATCCTGCTGCTGCAGGTCATCGTGCTGCTGGTGGTCCTCGCCGTCGCCAGCGTCGTCTCGCTGCGTCAGAGCGACGCCGATTTCCGCGCACAACGGGCAGCGCCGTTGGCCACGGTCGCTCAGGAGCTCGCCAATCTGGATGTGGTGCGGACGCAGATCGATCACCGGCCGGTGCTGACGTCGCTGACCGCCTATGCCGAGCAGTTCCGACGCCGGGCGGATGCGACCGCGGTCTATCTGGCGGATCTCGACGGCAACATCCTGGTCCGCTCCGACGGAGCCGTGGACGGCGCCCGGTTGGACAGCGAGATCCGCAACCTGGACAGCCAGCGTTCCTGGTCCGGGGACATCACCTCGGGAGGGCAGCGCTCGATCGCTGCCCTGGTGCCGATCTTCGACAGCGGCATCCCGGTCGGCGCGGCCGGCGGTCCGCAGCCGCCGAAGCAGGTGGCCGTCGTTGTGGTGGTGGATGCCTACCCCACGCTGGGTGATCGCGCTGGCGAGCTCCTCCGGGATCTGGTCGCGTTCCTGGGCGCGGGACTGGCGCTGGGCGTGGCCGGCTCCTGGTTGCTGGCGCGGCTGGTCAAACGTCGTACCCGGGGTTTGGAGCCTGCCGATATAGCGGCTCTCGCCGATCATCGCGAGGCTCTGTTGCACGCGGTCCGCGAAGGGGTCGTCGCTGTTGGTGCAGACGGCGTGATCACGGTGTTCAACGACAGTGCGCGAACCCTCCTCGGCCTTGGCGACGCCGACCTCGAAGGCGCCACCGTCGCGGATCTCGAGGTGAACCAGGAGGTCCGTGACCTGCTCGGCGGTGAGGCGGATGTGCGCGACCAGGTCCTGGTCGTCGGCGAGCGGGTCGTGGTGGCGAACCGCAACCAGGTCCATTTCGACGGTCGAAGCGTCGGTGCGGTCACCACCCTGCGCGATCGCACTGAACTGCTCGCCATGCAGAGCGAGCTGACCGCACGCGAATCGATCACCGAGACACTCCGGGCCCAGACCCACGAGTTCAACAATCAGCTGCACATCATCTCGGGTCTGGTGCAGTTGGCCGAGTACGACGAGGTGGCGACGGTCATCGGCACCATCACGCGACGGCGGGCGGAGATCAACGACGCCGTCACCGCGGTGGTCCATGACGCCGCGGTGGCCGCGCTCCTGGTCGCCAAGATGAGTCTCGCCGCGGAACGTGGGATCGCGATCGTGCTGGCCGACGACACCGAGCTTCCCGTGCTCGATCCCGACCTCTCCGCAGACGTCGGCACGGTGCTCGGGAACCTCATCGACAACGCTGTCGACGCCACGGTCTCCGCAGCCGGGCCGCGGATCGACCTTCGGCTCCGGGTCGAGGCCGACGCCGTCGCGGTCCAGGTGGCCGACACGGGTGAAGGGGTCGCGGCGGATGTTGCCCCGGAGATCTTCCGGCGGGGCTGGAGTACCAAACCGAGCGATGCCAGCGGTCGAGGAGTGGGCCTAGCGCTGGTCCAGGTGATCTGTCTGCGTCGTGGCGGCCACGTCTCGGTGCACAATCTGGACGGCGCAGTCTTCACTGCTGTGCTGCCGATGATGACGAGGGGTGGATGAGGGTGCCGGATCCGTTGCGGGTGCTGGTCGTCGATGACGACTTCATGGTGGTCTCGATCCACACCCGGTTCGTGGAGCGGATGGCCGGCTTCGAGGTGGTCGGCAGCGCGACGAACGGAGCCGAGGCGTTGCGCCTGATCGCTGAGCTGCGCCCGGATCTGGTGCTGCTCGACGTCCATCTCCCGGACCTGACCGGGATCGAGGTGCTGCGCAGGCTCCGGGGTGAGGGCGACGAGGTCGGCGTTCTGATGGTGACCGCGGCGCGGGAGGCGGAGACGGTGCGGGCGGCGGCGGCGTCAGGGGCGGCGCACTACCTGGTCAAGCCGTTCGAGTTCGACGATCTGAGGTTGCGAATGGAACAGTTCGCCGCCCAATTCGCGGCTCTTGCCGACGAGTCGCCGCAGCAGGAGGCGATCGATGCCCTCTTCACCCCGCTACCGGCCCGGCGGACCCCGTCCGGACTGCCTAAGGGCCTGAGCGAGCCGACCTTGGCCGCGGTCCTTGACGCACTCCGCGAGTTGCCGCCCGGTGCCGACACCTCAGCAGGTGAGTGCGCCGAGGCGATCGGGATCTCCCGCGTCTCGGTGCGGCGCTACCTGGAGTACCTGGTCGAGCAGCGGCAGGCGGCGGTCCGCCTCAAGTATGGAGGCGCCGGTCGGCCCGAGCGTCGGTACTACCTCAGCTGAGGTCCGATTCCCGCTAGGAAGGGGCGTTCCGGCGAGGCAGGATGGAGCTATGTTCACCGACGCGGAGGCCTGCTACCGGGCAGTGCAGAGCCGGGATCGTCGTTTCGACGGTCGGTTCTTCACCGCGGTGGCAACGACCGGGATCTACTGCCGGCCCTCGTGCCCGGCGCGGACGCCTGCTCCGCAGAACGTGACGTTCCACCCCACCGCGGCCTCGGCGCAGGCGGCGGGGTACCGGGCCTGCAAACGGTGCCTCCCCGACGCGACGCCGGGAAGCCCGGAATGGGACGTGAAGGCCGACCTGGCCGGTCGGGCGATGCGGTTGATCGCCGACGGCGTGCTCGACCGCGACGGCGTCACGGGGCTTGCCCAGCGGCTCGGCTACACCACTCGGCATCTGGGCCGGGTACTCACCGCCGAGCTCGGCGCCGGACCGTTGGCACTGGCCAGGGCGCAGCGCGTGCAGACCGCGCGGGTCCTGATCGAGACCACCACCCTCACGATGGCGGAGATCGCCTATGCCAGTGGCTTCGGCAGCATCCGACAGTTCAACGACACGGTCCGCGACGTCTACGCCAGTTCGCCATCGCAGCTGCGTGGGCGCCGTCGGGCAGCCAGCACCGCCCGCGGCGAGCTGGTCCTCTCCGTGCCGGTCCGCTCGCCGTTCGCCGGCTCCCGGCTGTGGGCGTTCCTCGCCGCCCGTGCGGTACCCGGGGTCGAGGTGGTCGAAGCGAGCGAGAACGGTGGTAGCTACGCCCGCTCGTTGGACCTTCCGCACGGCCCGGCCCTGCTCCGGCTCGAGTTGCGTGACGAACCGAGACCCGGCGTCACCGTGCAGGTCCCGCTGACGTTGTGGCTCACCGACGTCCGTGACACCAGCGCTGCCCTGGAACGGGTGCGACGGCTCTTGGACGCCGACTGCGACCCGGTGGCGGTGGACGACGCTCTGCGCGCCGACCTTCGCCTTGCTCCGTTGGTCGCCGCGGTGCCGGGGTTGCGGGTGCCCGGGCACGTGGACGGTGCGGAGGTCGCGGTCCGCGCGGTGCTCGGCCAGCAGGTCAGCGTCGCCGCTGCCCGCACGCAGGCCGGCCGTCTTGCCGCGAGCTACGGCAAGCCGTTGGCGTCCAGTCAGGTCGACGGCGTCACCCACTTGTTCCCGAGCGCCCAGACGCTCGCCGCGATCGATCCCGAACTCTTGCCGATGCCGCGTGCGCGGGGCCGCGCACTGCTCGGCCTCTGTGCCGCGCTCGCCGACGGCCAGGTGGTGCTGGACCGCGGTGCCGATCGGGCCGAGGTGCGTCGCCAACTTCTTGCCCTGCCAGGGATCGGACCCTGGACCGCGGACTACATCGCGTTGCGCGCGCTCGGCGACCCGGACGTCTTCCTGTCGGGGGACCTGGTGATCCGACACGCGATGACGGCGCTCGGCGTCGCGCCCGAGGAGATGGCGGCGGTCGCGGCCGCGTGGAGACCCTGGGGCTCGTACGCCCTGATGCAGCTATGGGGATGGCAGGCTGAAGCCGCCACCCGGAGATCGGAGAGGAAGGTTCGTGATGTGGAGGGTCGTTGATTCACCGATCGGTGATTTGCGTGTGGTTGCTGACGCTGGGGCGATCACAGCGATTGAGTTCTCGCCGTTCAAGGACGGTGTCGAGATCGGCGAGCGGGCCGACGACGACGGGCTGCTCTGCGATGCGGCGAAACAGCTCGAGGCCTACTTCCGTGGCGACCTGAAAGAGTTCGATCTTCCTCTTGCGCCCCAAGGAACCCCTTATCAGCAAAGGGTCTGGGAACAATTGCGATTGATCCCGTGGGGTTCGACCGCCTCCTATGGCGAGATCGCGCATCGACTCGGCCAGACCAATGCGGCGTCACGCGCGGTGGGTACGGCGAATGGCCGTAATCCGATTCCGATCGTCATTCCGTGCCACCGGGTGATCGGGGCGAACGGGTCGTTGACCGGCTATGCAGGTGGGATGGAACGCAAACAGACCCTCTTGGACGTCGAGTCCGAGGGTCTGTTCTGAAGGTGCTGTTTCAGTTGGTCGGTTGAGTCCGGAGGCTGTTGCCGATGGCGGCACCGATCGCGGCGAGGACCGTGACGCTGGAGAGCCAGAACGGGATGAAGAACGACAGGTCGCTGCGGAGGACCGTGCTGTCCCAATCGCTGTCAGCGATCGCGATGCTGATCGGGAAGGCGATCCCGATCAGCAGCCCGACCAGTGCCCACGCCACGATCGAGATCGCGAACCCGCGGCGGCGGGCGTCGAAGAGGCTCCAGCCGAACGCCATCGCCCAGAGCAGGGCGAACAGGAGCAGACCGGCGCCGATATTGGCGCCGTCGCCCTCGTCGGGGAGTAGGCGCATCACGCCGGAGAAGGCCGCGGCGAGGGCCAGCGCACAGAGAAAACGGACTGGGACCAGGTACGTAAGACGTGACATGGCCCCAGCCCATCTCGGATCAGGCGAGTGCGCGAGTGGTGCGCTACTCGGTACGGACTAGGTAGCGCTACTCAGCCGCGGCGCGGCGCAGCGACTCCGAGAGCCGCTCGGCGGCCGCCATCACAGCGGGAGCGTGCATCCGGCCGGGCTGACGGGAGAGCCGCTCCAGCGGGCCGGAGACGGAGACCGCGGCGATGATCTTGCCGCTGGGGGAGCGCACCGGTGCAGAGACCGAGGCGACCCCCTGCTCTCGCTCGCCGACCGACTGGGCCCAGCCGCGGCGGCGGATCCCGGAGAGGGCGGTGGCCGAGTAGGCGGCGTTCTGCAGACCACGGTGCATCCGCTCCGGGTCCTCCCAGGCCAGCAGCACCTGCGCTGCGGACCCGGCACGCATGGTCAGCTGGGAGCCCACCGGGATGGTGTCGCGCAGACCGCTCGGCCGCTCGGCGGCGGCGACGCAGACACGGTGCTCGCCCTGACGCCGCCACAGCTGTGCGGACTCCCCGGTGATGTCGCGCAGGCGGGCCAGTACCGGGCCGGCGGCAGCGAGTAGGCGGTCCTCGCCGGCAGCCGCGGAGAGCTCGGAGAGCCGAGGCCCGAGAACGAAGCGTCCCTGCATGTCCCGGGCCACCAGGCGGTGGTGCTCCAGGGCGACGGCGAGGCGGTGTGCGGTGGGGCGAGCCAGGCCGGTGCCGGCGACCAGCCCTGCAAGCGTGGCCGGGCCGGCCTCGAGAGCGGCGAGTACGAGCGCCGCTTTGTCGAGAACGCCGACTCCGCTAGAGTTGTCCATATGGCAATACTGCCGTCTCAGATCGTGGAATGCAAGGCCGGAAGATCAAGCCAGTGCCCGGGTCGGAGAAAGACCGTTACGAACCCCAGTGGAGGAAGCCATGGGCAAGACTCTGTCCGAGAAGGTGTGGGACGAGCACGTCGTCCGGAGCGCAGAAGGTGAACCCGATCTGCTCTTCATCGACCTCCACTTGATCCACGAGGTCACCTCCCCGCAGGCCTTCGACGGTCTCCGTCTGGCGAACCGCACGGTGCGGCGCACCGACCTGACCCTGGCGACCGAGGACCACAACGTCCCGACCCTCGACTGGGACAAGCCGATCGCCGACCCGGTGAGCCGCACCCAGATCGAGACGCTGCGCAAGAACTGCGACGAGTTCGGCGTCCGGATCCACCCGCTCGGCGACATCGAGCAGGGCATCGTGCACGTGGTCGGTCCGCAGTTGGGCCTGACCCAGCCGGGTATGACGATCGTCTGCGGTGACTCGCACACCGCCACCCACGGCGCGTTCGGGGCGATCGCGCACGGCATCGGTACCTCCGAGGTCGAGCACGTGCTGGCCACCCAGACGCTGCCGCAGGCCAAGCCGAAGACCTTCGCGGTCACGGTCAACGGCTCGCTCAACGAGGGTGTCACCGCCAAGGACCTGATCCTGCACATCATCACCAAGGTCGGCACGGGTGCCGGCATGGGCTACATCGTCGAGTACCGCGGTCAGGCGATCCGTGAGCTCTCGATGGAGGCCCGGATGACGGTCTGCAACATGAGCATCGAGTGGGGCGCGAAGGCGGGCATGATCGCCCCCGACGAGACCACCTTCGCCTACCTCAAGGACAAGCCCGAGTCGCCCAAGGGCGCCGAGTGGGACGCTGCCCTGGAGCACTGGAAGACCTACACCACGGACGAGGACGCGGTCTTCGACAAGGAGGTCGTGATCGATGCGGCCGACGTGACCCCGTGGGTCACCTGGGGTACCAACCCCGGCCAGGGTGCACCGCTGGGCGGCTCCGTCCCCGCGCCTGCCGACTTCGCCGACGCCATCGAGCGGACCGCTGCCGAGAACGCCTTGGCCTACATGGGTCTCACGGCCGGTACGCCGCTGCGCGAGGTCGCCATCGACACCGTCTTCGTCGGCTCCTGCACCAACGGCCGGATCGAGGACCTGCGGCTGGCCGCCGAGATCCTCGAGGGCCACCGGGTCGCCGAGGGCACCCGGATGCTCATCGTCCCCGGCTCCGTGCGGGTCCGCCTGCAGGCCGAGGCCGAAGGCCTGGACAAGGTCTTCCTGGCGGCCGGTGCCGAGTGGCGTGGTGCGGGTTGCTCGATGTGCTTGGGCATGAACCCCGACCAGCTGGCTCCCGGTGAGCGCAGCGCGTCGACCTCGAACCGCAACTTCGAAGGTCGTCAGGGCAAGGGCGGCCGTACCCACCTGGTGTCGGTGCCGGTCGCTGCTGCGACCGCGATCCGCGGCACCCTGTCCTCGCCTGCCGACCTCGCGCCGGCTTCGGTCTGAACGGAGAGAGAACGATGGAGAAGTTCACCACCCACACCGGTACCGGTGTCCCGCTGCGCCGTAGCGACGTCGACACCGACCAGATCATCCCGGCCGTCTATCTCAAGCGGGTCACCCGGACGGGCTTCGAAGACGGGCTCTTCGCAGCCTGGCGCAACGACCCCGACTTCATCCTGAACCAGGACGCCTACTCCGCCGGCACCGTGCTCGTGGCTGGTCCCAACTTCGGTACCGGATCTTCGCGTGAGCACGCCGTCTGGGCCCTGCAGAACTACGGTTTCCAGGTGGTCATCTCGCCGCGGTTCGGCGACATCTTCCGCGGCAACTCCGGCAAGGCCGGGCTGCTGACGGTGGAGCTCGACGAGGCCATCGTGGTGAAGCTGTGGGAGTACCTGGAGGCGACGCCGGGTGCCGAGATCACCGTCGACCTTGAAGGGCTGACGATCACCGCCGGCGAGCTCTCGGTCGGCTTCGAGGTCGACGACTACGTCCGCTGGCGTCTGCTCAACGGTCTCGACGACATCGGCATCACCTTGTCTCACGAGGCAGACATCTCGGCTTTTGAGGCAACTCGGCCGAGTTGGAAGGCTGCCACCCGCTGACGCGCGGTTTCACTCCTCGAAGAGGGGGTCAGGTCCATCGGACCTGGCCCTCTCTTCTTTTTGGTTTCTCCTTGGAAATAAGGAGAAAGTCAAATCAAGAGCCTTCTCAAGGCGTACCGTCTGCTCGGGAAAACCCCACGTTCGCTGGGTTCCTAGGGCACCAAGCGGCCCGGGGCGTCAGAAAAATTCTTCGTCGAATTTCGGCGTGGCGATTGTTCAGACGGCTTGGAATACCTAGCGTGCACACAAGATGCCGGACAAATAGCCCGGCTCCGGACGTTCATTGGAAGGGAAGCTAGTGAACAAGACTGAGCTGATCGAGGCGCTTGCTGCGCGTTTCGAAGGTAACCGCAAGGCGGCAGCGCACGCGCTCGAATCGGTGCTGGACACGATCACGCGCGAAGTCGTCAAGGGCGAGAAGGTAGCCATCACCGGATTCGGGTCGTTCGAGAAGCGGGTCCGTGACGCTCGCTGGGTTCGTAACCCCCGTACGGGTGAACGGATCAAGGCCAAGAAGACCGCCGTCCCGAAGTTCACCGCAGGCGCCGACCTGAAGAACATCGTCTCCGGAGCCAAGAAGCTGCCGAAGTTGGCCGCCAAGAAGGCTGCCGCGCCGGCGAAGAAGGCTGCTGTGGCTGCTGCTCCGGCTAAGAAGGCCGCTGCCAAGAAGACGGCGACCAAGGCTGCT
>NZ_JBLBWI010000030.1:0-16602 GCF_047308515.1 Nocardioides sp. Bht2 | reverse complement strand
GCTTGCCGTCGGCCAGGTCACGCTCGAGACCGATGCAGTGCCAGCCACGCGCGAAACGCCGGCTACCTGGGTCGTGCTCGATCTGGCGTACCTCGATCTCGGCCTGACTCTCGCTCACCCTGGTGCTCCTTCGTTCGACGGACGGACGATCCACTGTGATCCAGGGCACAAGTTACGAAGATCTGGCGCAAAGATCCGGAATGCTCCCGCTCGCCGGAATTTCCCGCGCCGTATGCCGGATTGGGTAAACCGGCGCCGACCGCTTCTACGTGGGTGCACAGGGCCCGGCGTCGGTGCTGTACTGGAACGATGCATCGGCAGATCGCCGGCAAGCTGACCGGCCCCGTAAGCAAGTGGCTCGTCCTCGGGCTCTGGCTGCTGGTCACCTTCGGGTCGTCGATCTACGCGGCCAAGCTGGTGGACGTCCAGAACAATGAGGCGTCGTCCTGGCTGCCGGACAGTGCCGAGTCCACCCGCGCCCTGGCGAAGCTGGACACGTTCCGGGATCAGAACGTGATTCCGACGGTCGTCGTCTACTCCAAACCGGACGGGCTCTCGGCGGCTGATCTGGCCGCGGGGGCAGCAGACGCCAAGGAGTTCGCCACCATCGACGGCGTTGAGGGTGCCGTGCTGGGGCCCTTCCCGTCGGAGGACGGCAAGGCGATGCAGACCGTGGTGACCTTCAACTTCGGCTCCGAGGGCTGGAACGCCATGCCGGACGCCGCCGATGAGCTTCGCGACATCGCCTCCATCGACGGTGCGAAGGTCTACATCGCCGGCCAGGGCGGCCAGGCCGCGGACTCTGCCGAGGCTTTCGGTGGGATCGACACCACCCTGCTCTTCGCCACCTTGTCGATCGTGATTGTGATCCTGCTCTTCACCTACCGCAGCCCGGTGCTCTGGATACTGCCGATCATCTGTGCCGGGGTGGCGCTCTTCGGGTCGCAGGCATTGATCTACTTCCTGGCCAAGTACGCAGACTTGACGGTCAACGGGCAGAGCTACGCCATCTTGACGATCCTGGTGATCGGTGCGGGGACGGACTATGCGTTGCTCCTGGTCGCCCGATATCGGGAGGAGTTGCGACGCCACGAGGACCGGCACGATGCGATGGGCTTCGCCTTGCACCGTGCGGCTCCGGCGATCCTGGCCAGCGCCGCGACGGTGATCCTGAGCATGCTCGTCCTGCTCCTCGCCGAACTGAACTCGACGGCAGGACTGGGCCCGGTCGCGGCGATTGGCATCGCGGTCACCTTCCTGGTGCAGATCACCCTGCTTCCGGCCCTGTTGACCATCTGCGGACGCTGGATCTTCTGGCCGAAACGGCCGACCTACGGTTCGGCGGAGCCGACCCAGTCGGGTCTTTGGGCCAAAGTGGGTAACGCGATCAAGGCACGGCCGCGGGCGGTCTGGGTGGTCACCACCGGGCTTCTCGCGCTGGCCTGCCTCGGAGTGGTCCGTCTCGACACTGCCGGCCTGTCCACCGACGAGCAGTACACCCGTGACTTCCAGTCGGTGACCGGCCAACAGGTGTTGATCGACCATGGTTTGGTCGATCAGTCCAACACGGTCGCGGTCGTCGCCAACGCCGCGCAGGCTGATGCGGTCCGTGCCGCGATGGTGGGGGTGCCCGGGATCGAGCCGCCCGGCGAGCCGGTGATCAAGGGTGACCTGGCGTTGGTCGAGGCGGTGATCGACACCGATATCGCGGCACCGGCCTCCTTCGACGCGGTCCGCGCGGTACGGGATGCGACGCACGCCGTTGCGGGCGCAGACGCCTTGGTGGGTGGCGGATCGGCCTTCTATCTCGACACGCAGGAGGCGGCTTCGCGCGACAACAAGGTGATCATCCCAGCCATCCTGGTGATGGTCCTGGTGATCTTGATGGTGCTGTTGAGAGCGGTGCTCTCCCCGGTCATCCTGGTGGCGACGGTGGTGCTCTCGTTCGGTGCCGCGATGGGGATCTCGGTGCTGCTCTTCGAGTACGTCTTCGGTTTCGCCGGATCGGATCCCGCGTTCCCGCTCTTCGCCTTCGTCTTCTTGGTGGCGCTCGGGATCGACTACAACATCTTCCTGATGACCCGGGTCCGTGAGGAGACCCGCACGCGCGGTACTCGGGCGGGATCGCTGGTGGCGTTGACGTCGACCGGCGGAGTGATCACCTCGGCGGGTCTGGTGCTGGCGGCGACGTTCCTCGTCCTGGCCACGATCCCGGTGGTCTTCCTCGCCGAATTGGGGGTCGCCGTCGCGCTCGGCGTCATGCTGGACACGATGATTGTGCGTTCCGTGTTGG
Source organism: Nocardioides sp. Bht2 (assembly GCF_047308515.1). NCBI lineage: Bacteria > Bacillati > Actinomycetota > Actinomycetes > Propionibacteriales > Nocardioidaceae > Nocardioides > Nocardioides sp. Bht2. The sequence goes on along the minus strand of NZ_JBLBWI010000030.1, from coordinate 14,309 downwards.
TCACCGCGATCAACCTGGACCTGGGGCCGCGGATCTGGTGGCCGGGCCGGCTCGACCGCGAACCGCCGCTAGATTGGACCCATGAGCAGCAGCGAGCCGACGCCGACCGTCGAGATCCGGTCTGAGCAGCCCGTCGACGTCGCCGCCATCGCCGCGGTGACCGGAGCGGCCTTCGCCGGTGCCGAGCACTCAGCGCCGCCGGTTCGACCCGGCGGGCCGCCCGGAGAGGTCGACCTCGTCGAATGGTTGCGCGCCGACGAGGGGTGGATCCCTGAACTGTCGTTGGTGGCCGTGCTGCACGACCAGGTGGTCGGCCACGTGCTCTGCACCCGGGGCCTGGTCGACGACGCACCTGCGCTCGGCCTGGGCCCGGTCAGCGTCCGCCCGGACCTGCAGGGACGCGGCATCGGTGACGCACTGATCCGCGAGGTGCTGGCGCGGGCGGCCGAGCGGGGCGAGTCGCTGGTGGCGCTGGTCGGTGAGCCGGCCTACTACGGTCGGTTCGGGTTCGTCCCGGCACGCACCCTGGGCGTTGAGGCCCCCGATCCCAGTTACGGAGAGTTCTTCCAGGCGCTGCGGCTCGGCCCCGGCCCGCACCCGCAGGGCACCTTCAGGTACGCCGCGCCGTTCGACCGGCTCTAAGCGGTTCGGCTCAGCTCCGAGCGTCCATGCGGGGATTGCTCAGCGGCGCCAGGCCCACTGCGTGACGGTGCGGCCCGGCGTCCAGCCGGTGAAGGTGCCGACCGGAGCGGTGGTCTCGACGGCGATCCGGGTGAGTTCGCCGCCGAAGCTGCGGTAGGCGTTCGCCAGCAGCAGTTCGGTCTCCAGGGTGACGCCGTGGACGACGAGGCGGCCGCCTGGCGCCAACGCTTCGCGGCAGGCGTCGAGGACGCCGGGGCGGGTGGCGCCACCCCCGATGAAGATGGCGTCGGGTGTCGCTAGGCCCGCTAAAGCGTCCGGCGCCCGACCCTCGACCACCCGTAGGGCGGGAACCCCGAGACGGTGCGCGTTCCTGGCGACCCGGGCCGCTCGCTCAGCGTTGCCCTCGACCGCCGTGGTCCGGCAGGTGGGGTGGGAGCGCATCCACTCGATGCCGACCGACCCGGCGCCAGCGCCGACATCCCACAGGTGCTGCCCCGGCGACGGCGCCAGCCGGGCGAGTGCCGATGCCCGGAGATCACGCTTGGTCAGTTGGCCGTCGTTCTCGAAGGCGTCATCGGGGAGACCCGCGACCCAGGCTGACAGGTAGGGCGCTCCGGCTGCCGTCTCGATCGCCAGCACGTGAAGGGCGGGAACCTCCTTCACCGGCACTCGGGTCCACGCTTCGGCGGACCGGGTGAGGCGTGCGTGGTCGCGGGTACCGAGGTCGCTGAGCAGCGTGACCTCGGCGTCGCCGTGGCCGGACGACGACAGGACGGTACCGATCTCGCTGGGGCTCGCCGGGCCGGAGGTCAGCACCAGTAGCCGTCGGCGTGGCGCCAGCTCCCGGCGTACGGCATCGACGTCCCGCCCGACCAGGGTGACGATCTCGGACTCTTCAGCCGACCATCCTATCGCGGCGCGGGCCAGCGAGATCGACGAGACGGCCGGGACGATCCGGACCGCTTCGGGGCCAAGCAACCGGATCAGCGTGGTCCCGATCCCGGAGACGAGCGGGTCGCCCGAAGCCAGCGCGACGATCTGTTTTCCGGCGTGGTCTCCGAGCAGTGCGGGGAGGTTCTCGGCGAGGGGAGTAGGCCACGAAACCCGTTGCTGTGTTGGGGAAAGGCCCTTGATGCTCTCGATCGCGGCGAGGTGCCGACGGCCGCCGAGCACCACTTCCGCGCCCGCGATCAGGGCCACCTCCCCACGGCCGAGAGCGGGTTCCGCACCGACACCCAACACGGTGATGACGGCGCCTTGCGGCTCGACAGATCGACCAGAACTCGGGGGCGTGGCGGTACTCATGGCCACGGAGAGTATCGTGACGGCTCAACAACGTGAGGTGCCCCTGCGCTCCCATCATCGGAACCGGTGATGACGAGTAACGGGGAGAATCTGGGAAGCCGGTGAGATTCCGGCACAGGCCCGCTGCGGTAAATCGGGCCCTCCGAACGGAGGGACCCGCCAAGTCCGAAGACCGGCCTCACGCCATTCAGTTACTGACTGAACGAGCGGGAGCCTCACCATGTCACTGCAGTACCCATTTTCTGCCGTCCTCGGCTGCGACGTCGCCGACGACCGCCCGCTGGAGCCGATGGGCCTGGCGCTGATCCTCAACGCGATCAGTCCTGAGATCGGCGGCGTGCTGATCCGTGGCGAGAAGGGCACCGCCAAGTCGACCACCGTGCGTGGCCTGGCTGCGGTGCTGCCCGAGCTCGAGGTGTACGCCGGCGACCGGTTCTCGATCGATCCGGCCGACCCCGCCGCGAGCAGCCCGGACGTGGTCGCCCCGGGGCCGGTCGAACGACGTCCCGTCCGGCTGGTGGAGCTGCCGGTCGGGGCCACCGAGGATCGAGTGCTCGGCTCCCTGCACCTGGAGAAGGCGCTCACCGCAGGCGCCGTCGAGTTCGAACCGGGGATGTTGGCGCGGGCCCATCGCGGCGTGCTCTACGTCGACGAGGTCAACCTGCTCCACGACCACCTGGTCGACCTGCTGCTGGACGCGGCCGCCACCGGCTCGGTGACCATCGAGCGCGACGGCGTCTCCTTGCAGCACGCCGCGCGGTTCCTGCTGATCGGCACGATGAACCCGGAAGAGGGCGAGCTGCGACCCCAGCTTCTGGACCGGTTCGGCCTCACCGTCGAGGTGGCCGCGCCCCGCGACCCGGCACTGCGGGTCGAGGTGGTCCGGCGCCGGTTGGCCTTCGACGCAGACCCCGCAGGTTTCTGCAGGGGCTGGGCGTCGGCCCAGCTCGGTCTGACGGCTCGGATCGACCAGGCCCGGGTCCTGGTGGGCCGGGTCGTGCTCGGCGACGGCGCGTTGCTGAAGATCGCCGAGGTCTGTGCCGCCTTCGAGGTCGACGGGCTCCGTGCCGACATCGTCACCGCGCGCACCGCCGTCGCCCACGCAGCGTGGTCCGGACGTACCGAGGTCACCCGCGCCGACATCCGGGCGGCTGCTCTGCTGGCATTGCCGCACCGCCGGCGCCGCAACCCGTTCGACGCTCCCGGCATCGACGAGGAGCTGCTCGACCAGATCCTCGGCGACGACGAGCCGGACGGGCCTGGGGATGGACCTGAGCCGGACGGTACCGATGGTCCGGAGAGCATCGACGGCACCGAGAGCACCGACGCACCGGCGAACGGTGATCGCCCCGAGAACGCCGACGCTCCCGAGCAGGGCGACAGTCAGGCTGAAGCTCCGGAGACCGACCAGGGCCAGGCCCCCGAGCGCGAAGGTCCCGAGACCGAAGCGGCCGAGCAGGCAGGCGAGAACCAGGCCCCCACGCCCGGTGCCCCCCAGCCGCCCACCGAGCGGGCCCACGCGCCCTACCGTCCGAAGCTGCTGACCCTCGACGGTGTCGGCGAGGGGAACCCGGGGCGCCGCAGCCGGGCGCGCGGCACCAACGGTCGACGGGTCGGTGTGGAGCCAGGGGTCGGCGCCGGGCGCAGCCTGCATCTGGTGGAGACGATCCGCGCCGCCGCCGAACGGACGGCGTTGACCGGGACCAGCCGCAGTGATCGCCGACTCGCGTTGACACCGGCCGACCTCCGCAGCGCCAGCCGGGAAGGCCGTGAGTCGAACCTCCTGCTCTTCTGCGTCGACGCCTCGGGGTCGATGGCGGCTCGGCGCCGGATGGCCCAGGTGAAGACCGCGGTCCTCTCGCTGCTGAGCGACGCCTATCGACGCCGCGACAAGGTCGCGATGGTCAGCTTCCGTGGGCAGAGCGCCCGCTTGGTGCTGCCGCCGACCGGTTCGGTCGAGGTGGCCGCGCGGCTTCTCGACGATCTCCCCGCCGGCGGCCGGACCCCCGTCGCAGAAGGGCTTCTGGAGGCAGCGGCGGTGCTCCGCCGCGAGCGGCTCCGGGATCCGCGGCAACGGCCTCTGCTCCTGCTGATCACCGACGGACGCGCCACCGCCGGGAACGACGCGGTCGCCCGTTCGCAGCAGGCCGCAGCCCACCTGGCCGCCCTCGGCGTTCCGGCGGTTGTCATCGACTCCGAGGACGGACCGATGCGGCTCGGACTAGCGCGTCGACTGGCCGCGCACCTCGGCGCCGAACACCTACCGATGGCGGAGGTCAGCGCGACCGCCCTGACCGCAATCGCAGAAGAGAGAGTCGCCTGATGAGCACCCTGGACCCGCTCGAGGCCGGAACCGTCGCCCTGGTCGGTGGCGGCCCCGGTGACCCCGGGCTGATCACCGTCGCCGGGCGTGCCGCCGTCGAACAGGCCGACGTTCTGCTGGTCGACCACCTCGCCCCGCAGGGTGCGCTGGCGTGGGCCCGACCCGACGCCGACCTGATCGACGTCTCCAAACTGCCCCGTGGAGCCTTCACCTCCCAGGAGCGGATCAACGAACTGTTGATCAGTCATGCTCGAGCCGGACGCCGGGTGGTCAGGCTGAAAGGTGGGGACGGGTTCGTCTTCGGACGCGGCGGGGAAGAGCTACAGGCCTGCGCTGCCGCAGGGGTTGCGGTGCGGGTGATCCCCGGTGTCACCTCGTCGGTCGCGGTGCCCGCTCTGGCCGGCGTCCCGGTCACCCATCGTGGGCTGGTGCAGGGGTTCAGCGTGATCTCCGGGCATGTGCCACCTGACGATCCGACCTGCTCACTCAACTACCGCGCGCTGGCTACGTCGGGCACCACGCTGGTGGTCCTGATGGGCGTCGCCAACCTCGCCGCGATCAGCCGGGAGCTGATCGCTCAGGGCGTCGCCCCCGCAACTCCGGCAGCGGTGATCGCCCGCGGCGGCCATCCGGACCAAGAGGTCCGTACCGCGTCGATCGCCGAGATCGCCGACGCCGCTGTCGGGATCAATCCGCCGGCGATCACCGTGATCGGCGAGGTCGCACGTTGGGCCGCCGCGACGTCGTCTCTCACCCCGTCATTCGCCATGCAGGAGGCCTGAGATGCCACAGGGCAAGCCGGAGAACGTTCCCAACGACGGGCTCACCACCCGCCAACGCCGCAACCGTCCGCTGTTGATGGTGCACACCGGTGACGGCAAGGGGAAATCGACTGCCGCCTTCGGGCTGGCGATCCGCGGCTGGAACCAGGGCTGGCGGGTCGGTGTCTTCCAGTTCGTGAAGTCCGCGAAGTGGCGGATCGGTGAGCAGACCGTACTGGAACGTCTCGGTGCGTTGCATGAGGAGACCCGCGAGGGTGGGCCTGTCGAGTGGCACAAGATGGGCGCTGGCTGGTCCTGGACCCGGAAGCAGGGCGAAGCCGAGGACCACGCTCGGGCGGCCGCCGAAGGGTGGGCGGAGATCAAGCGCCGCTTGGCCGAGGAGACCCACGATCTCTATGTGCTCGACGAGTTCACCTACCCGATCGCCTGGGGTTGGGTGGATCTCGACGACGTGGTCGCCACCCTGCGTGACCGCCCGGGCCGGCAACACGTGGTGATCACCGGACGCCGGGCTGCCCCCGAACTCTGCGAGGTCGCGGACCTCGTCACCGAGATGACCAAGATCAAGCACCCGATGGACGCCGGTCAGAAGGGTCAGCGGGGCATCGAATGGTGATCCTGCCCCGCCTGGTCGTCGCGGCGCCGTCGACCGGGCAGGGCAAGACCACGGTGGCGACCGGGTTGATGGCCGCGCTCACGGCGCGTGGGTTGACGGTCTCCGGACACAAGGTCGGTCCGGACTACATCGATCCCGGCTACCACGCGATGGCGACGGGTCGCCCGGGACGGAACCTGGATCCGCACCTGGTCGGTGAGGCGTTGATCGAGCCGTTGCTGTTGCACGGTGCTCGCGATGCCGACATCGCTGTGCTGGAAGGGGTGATGGGCCTGTTCGACGGTCGGCTCGGCACCGACGGGTTCGCCTCCACCGCTCATCTGGCGACCCTGACCCGGACGCCCGTGGTGCTCGTGATCGACGTGGCCCGGATGTCGCGATCCGCCGCGGCGATCGTCACCGGGATGGTCCAGTTCGACCCCGCCGTCGAGGTCGCCGGAGTGATCCTCAACCGGGCGCGCCCGGGGCGGAACACCACCGAGATCGCCCGTGCCATGCCGGTCCCGGTGCTCGGCGTCGTTCCGCACGACGAAGCCATCGAGTCGCCGTCGCGTCATCTCGGCCTGGTCCCGGCTGCCGAGCGGGTCGGCACCCAGAGCGTGATCGATCGACTGGCGGAGCACCTGGCTCGCCACGTCGACCTGGACGCCGTGCGTCAGGTGGCCCGGAGCGCGGCACCGGTCGACGCCGCTCCTTGGGATCCGGCGGACGAGGTCACGCCGGTCGCCGGAGCACCGGTGGTCGCGGTGGCCGGTGGGCGTGCCTTCACCTTCCGCTACGCGGAGACCGAGGAGCTGTTGAAGGCCGCCGGCTGCCGGGTGGTCAGCTTCGACCCCGCCCACGACGACGAGCTGCCCGCGGGGACGCAGGCGCTCTATCTGGGTGGGGGATTCCCCGAGGTGCACGCCGCGCAGCTCGGTGCGAACACCCGGCTCCTCGGCCAGATCCGGGCCGCGGTCGAGCAGGGGTTGCCCACGGTGGCCGAGTGTGCCGGACTGCTCTACCTGTTGCGCGATCTGGAGGGCACCCCGATGGCGGGGGTCCTTCCGGCAGGCGCCGCAATGGGTGGCCGGCTGACTTTGCGCTACCCCGAGGTGATCGCAGCCGGCGACAACCTGTTGACGCGGGCCGGCGAGAAGCTGACCGGGCATGAGTTCCACCGCACCGCGCTCGACGCACCCCTGCGGGGCTGGCAGCCCGCCTGGGAGGTCGACGGAGAGCTGATCGGTGCGGCCTCCGCAACGCTGCACGCCTCCTACCTCCACGTGCACTGGGCCGGTTTCCCGGCGCTGGCGCAGCGTTTTGCTGAGGCGGCTGCCGTCGCGACGCCGGTGGAGCCGGTCGTCGACGAGCCGTTCCCCGCGGTCGGCGCGGCACCCGCACAAGGACCGGACGACCTGGTCGCCGAGAGGTTGCTGCACCATGGTGACCGGGAGGCCACCCCGGGCCTCATCGACTTCGCCGTCAACGTCTTTCCCGGGGAACGCCCCGCCTGGTTGGAGGCGGCCCTGGTGGACGGCGTCGCCGACTCGGCGCGATACCCCGACCCGGAGCCTGCCCGCCAGGCGATCGCCCGGATGCACCATCGCCGTCCCGAGGAGGTGCTGGTGACGGCGGGCGCGGCCGAGGCGTTCGAGCTCATCGCCCGGATGAAGGCGTGGCAGCGGCCGGTGGTGGTCCACCCGCAGTTCACCGAACCCCACGCCGCCCTGGAGAGGGCAGGTCACCAGGTGGAGGCGGTGCAGTGTGCGGCCGAGTCCGGGTACCGTTTGGATCCGCAGGCGGTGCCTGCCGACGCCGATCTGGTGATGATCGGTAACCCCACCAACCCGACCGGCGTCCTGCACACCGTCGAGGAGATCGTCGCCCTGCGCCGCCCGAAACGCGTGGTGGTGGTCGACGAGGCGTTCATGGATACGACTCCGGGCGAACCGCAGTCACTGGCCGGGGATCGACGACGCGGACTGCTGGTGGTCCGGAGCTTGACCAAACACTGGTCGATGCCCGGGATCCGGGTGGGCTACGTGCTCGGCAATGCCCGCACGATCGCGGCGTTGGCCGCGCTCCAGGTGCCGTGGTCCGTCAGCGCGCCGGCGATCACCGCAGCGGTGGCCTGTACCGCCCCGGCCGCGCGGGTCGAAGCCGAACGGCGGGCGCAGCAGATCGCGTCCTGGCGCACCACGATGGTCGCCGAACTGGGCGTACGCGGGTTCGAGGTGTTGCCTTCGGCAACCTCGTTCCTGTTGGTCCGGCTCGGTCCGGGGGCCCGGGAACGCCTGCGTGCACAGGGGATCGCGGTCCGGCGGGCCGACACCTTCCCCGGCGTCGACGATGCGGGCGACGTGGGCTGGGTCCGGGTGGCGGTCCGTCCGCCCGGCACCGCAGCCCTGCTGTACCGCGCGCTGGACGAGTTGGCGCGGTCGTGACTCTGGCTGTGAATGCTGGAGCGCGGGGCATCGGGCTTGTCCTCGGGTTCGTCGCGGATCGGCTCCTCGGCGACCCGCGCCGGGGGCACCCGGTCGCCCTCTTCGGCACCGCAGCACGGCGACTTGAGCATCGGATCCATGCCGACGATCGCGGCGTCGGTGTCGGCTACACCGCAACCCTGGTCGGCAGCGTCGTCGTAACCGGGGTCGCGCTCGAGTACGGCTGCCGGACTCCATGGCAGCGCGCGGCACTCACCGCCCTGGCGACCTTCACCGTCCTCGGCGGTCGGACCTTGGAACGCGAGGCCACGGCGGTCTACGACCATCTCGTGGGGGACGATCTTGAGGCCGCGCGTCAGCGCTTGACCCATCTGGTCAGCCGCGACACCCATGAACTGAGCGAGGCCGAGGTTGCTCGGGCTGTCGTCGAGTCGGTGGCGGAGAACACCTCCGATGCGGTGGTGGCACCCCTGGTCTGGGGCACGGTCGCCGGCGTCCCGGGACTGCTCGGCTACCGGGCGGTCAACACCCTGGACGCGATGGTGGGCTACCGCAACGTCCGGTACCGCAACTTCGGGTGGGCCTCGGCTCGGCTCGACGATCTGGCGAACCTTCCCGGGGCGCGGCTCACTGCACTCTGCGTGCTCGCAGCTGCTCCGCGCCGCGCACGCCAGAGCCTGACCGCGTGGTTCCGGGACGCCGCAGCCCATCCGAGCCCCAACGCCGGCGTCGTCGAGGCCAGCTTCGCGGGTGCGCTCGGGGTCAGCCTGGGCGGACGGAACACCTACCGGACCGACGCCGCCGACGCCGCCGACGCGCAGGTCGAGGACCGCGCGGTGCTCGGCCTTGGACCTGCGCCGAGCGCCGACACCATCCGCCGCACCGTCCGGCTCGCGCGGCGCGTGGATCGGGTGGCGATCGCCGCTGCGGGTGTCGGACTGCTCGGCCTTCAGGTCCTGCGGACGCGTCGCTGAACCGCGAGTTTCGCTTTACCTGGCTCGGGTTCGGGACAACTGGTTGCCCGTCGGGACGCCGGTCCGCAGGTGGGTGTCGACGATCTCGCGTGCGGTGTCAGGGTCCACCTTGCCGTACCAGACGTCGTCGGGTTGCACGCTCATCACCGGTGCGTGATTGCACGGGAACTGGCAACCGGTGTGGGTGATCAGGACGTCGTCGTCACCGAGTTCGTGGCGCATCAGCTCCATCACCAGCGCCTCGGTGCTCCGTTCTGCTCCGGCAGCGGTGCAGCGCGGTCCACGGCAGACGAGGACCTGGTGCCGGTGGCGGGGGACCTGCTCCCACGCCTCGGACTGCAGGCCAGGTCCGGTGCCACGCACCGGCGTCGCGCGTTGTGTCGCCTCGGTCCAGAGCACCTCAAGCTCGTCCAACGAGCGGAAGAGGCGTTGCGCGGTGGCCAGCTGCGGCGGGCGGTCACCGTGCTCGCGCCACCAAGCGTCGGCGATCCGACGGAGCCAGGAGACACCGGGACTGAGCCGCGATGTGGTGACCGCGACCAGCACGATCCGTTCGGCGCCGGCCTCGGCGAGCCGGGTGAGCTCCGTACCGAGTGTGGGGCTGCCGAGCTGGAGGAACGCGACGCTTGCGCCGAGCGCGCTCGCGGTTCTGCTCAGCTGGCTACGGAGGCCGTGGTCGGCGGGGGACATGGCAACGATCAGATGGTGGGTGGTCATGGCGTCTCCAAGACGTCGTCCCACGCGAGATGCTCGCGGGAGAGGCGGGGATGCGGGCTGATCGCGGCGCGGACGCCGTAGACCTCAGCAAGCAGGGCGGGGGAGAGGGCGTCGGCGACCGGTCCCTTGCGGACCAGGCGGCCGTTCGCGAGGACGGCGACCTCGTCGCAGTAGACCGTCGCGAGCTCCAGATCGTGTAGGGCGACCACACAGGTAAGCCCGAGCCGTCGGACCAGGGAGAGCAACTTGAGTTGATGCCCGAGGTCGAGGTGGTTGGTCGGCTCGTCCAGGAGCAGGATCGTGGGTTCCTGGGCGAGGGCCCGGGCGAGCTGGGTCCGTTGCCGCTCACCGCCGGAGAGGGTGGACCAAGGTCGGTCGGCGAGGTGGGTGAGGTGGGCCTGAGCCAGGGCACGCTCGACGACAGCCGGGCCGTCCGGGTCGGGGCGCAACGCCCACCGTCTGCGGTGCGGCAACCGCCCGAGGGCCACCACCTCGCGCACGGTGAGTTCACTGGCCGCGTGATTCTGCTGTTCCAGGACGCCGATGTGCTGTGCCCTGTGCCGTAACGGGATCGTGCTCATCAGGGTGCCCTCAAGATGGACGACACCTTGGTCCGGACGACGTAGTCCGCCGAGCACCTGGAGCAGCGTCGACTTGCCCGAACCGTTGGGGCCCAGAATCCCCGTGACCGAGCCTGCGGGGACGTGCACCGTCACATCGTCGAGTGCCTGGTGGTTGCCGAGGCGGACGGAGACACCCGTGGTGGAGAGCGACGCGCCGCAGGTCATGGACGACTCCTTCGCAACATCAACAGGATCAGGATCGGGACGCCGACCAGTGCAGTGATCGCGCCGATCGGTAGCTCACTGCTCGGAAGGGCGGACCGGGCGGCGGTATCGGCCCAGAGCAGCAACACCCCGCCCACCAAGGCGCAAGCGGGGAGCAGTAAGCGATGCGTGTCGCCGAGGATCGGGCGGACCAGGTGCGGCACGACCAGCCCGATGAAGCCGATCGCGCCGGTCAGGGCGACAGCGACCGAGGTCGCCAACGCGGTGCCGATCATCAGTGCCCACCTGGTCCGGGTGACGTGGATCCCCAGCGACTGCGCGGTCAGTTCACCGAAGGCGAAGCCGTCCAAGCGCCGTCCGTAACAGCAGAAGCCGACGACCGTCACCACAGCGACCCCAGCGAGGAGGACCGCGCTGTCCCATCTGATCCCGGCCAGCGAGCCCAGCGTCCAGGTGAGTACGCGACGAGCAGCGTCGCCGTCGCCGGCGGCGATCACCACGACAGAGGTCCAAGCGCTGCACAGGTAGGCGACCGCGACGCCTGCCAGAACGGTTCGGGTCGGGTCGAGCCGCCCGGTCCGCCCCGCCGCGATCGCCAACACGGTGCCGAGCGCCAGCATCGCGCCGACGAAGGCGGAGAGGCTGAGCGCGGTCAGGTTGCCGGGACCCGTGCCCATGGCCAGAGTTCCGAGCCAGCCGGTGCCGAAGACGATCACGCTGACCGCGCCGACCGAGGCGCCGCTGGAGATGCCGAGCAGGTACGGGTCGGCCAGGTCGTTGCGGGTCAAGCACTGGAGCACGGCCCCGCAGACGGCCAGGATGGCGCCAACGGCGGCTGCCGCGATCACCCGGGGCAGTCGCAGCTGCCAGACCAACTGGTCCTCGAGCAGGGAGACCGGCTGCCCGGAGAACGGGGTGTCCCCACCACCGAACCGTCGGGCTAGTACCGCTGCGACCCGGGGGATCGGGACCTCCACGGACCCGATCCCCAGGGCGACGGCAGCCGAGATGCCCAGTACAGCAAGGGCGATGGCGTAGACGACGACGGCAGGCAGACGGAGGCCTGCCCGGGTCATGAGAGGCCCAGGCCGGCGATCTGCTCCGCCACGTTGCGCGCGCCGTCCACCAAGCGCACGCCGGCGGTGGTCTCCGAGAACGGGACCGTGACGAAGGCCTTCTTCTTGACCGCACTGAGGTTCTTCAGCACGGGATCCTTGGTCAGGTAGGCGCTCTTGTCGTCTGCCGTGTCCCAGACCGCGTCGGCGAGCACGATCACGTCGGGGTCGCTGGCGATCACGTCCTCCCAGTTCCCGTCGGACCAGGCACCGTCGAGGTCGGCGAAGATGTTCTCGGCCCCGATGGCGTCGAGGATCAACTGTGGGCCACCGGCGTTGGCACCGACGAACGGAGTCTTGGTACCGGAGTCGTACCAGAAGACGTCGAGGTCGGCGCCCGGTGCTTCGTCAGAAAGCGTGCTGAGTGCCTTCTCCTGCTCGGCGATCAGGTCGGTTGCGTTAGCCGGGTGGCCCAGAGCGGTGGCGATCTGGGTGACCTCGGCCCAGACGGAGTCGAAGCTGACCGCAGGGCGGGTGCTCTTGTCGTCGCAGCCGAAGGGGGAGAGGTAGGAACCGATCCCTCCCTTCTCGAGTTCGGCGGGTGTGCCAGCCACCTTGGCGTCGAACGCCGAGGCGTAGGAGGCGTAGGCGAAGTCGGGCTCGCTGGCGAGGAACGCCTCGTGGGAGGGGTACTCCTTGGCGAGTACGGGCACGGCGTCGTAGGCGGCGCGCCACTTCTCGGGGACGGCGTCGTCGAGGTAGGCGGTGCCAGCGAGCTGCTCGGAGAGACCCAGTGCGAGCACGACCTCGGTGGCGCCCTGGTTCAAGGTGACCACACGGTCCGGCGCCTGATTCAGGGTGCTGGTGTGGCCGCAGCTGGTGACCTCGACCGGAAAGCCGGAACCGGGTGCGACGTCGTCGGCCTTGGCGGACTCCGGTGACCCGGTGCAGCCGCTGAGGACGAGCGCGATGGCGCTGACGGAGAGCGCAGAACGAATAAACATGAAATTGACTCCAGGAACCCTCGTGGATGGTGCGCCGTGGCCGGTCTCCTGGCTTTCACATCAACGTCGTAGCGACCGCGCCTTCCCGCCGGTGATGCGTGGCAGTGACGCCGCACCTGCTGCGTGAGCAGGAGCGCGAGGGTCACGTGACTCCGTGACTACAGTGGCGAGGGCCGCGCCGGCATCAGACCGGCTTCCCGAACACCACGGCACAGTGAACGTACCACCGCAGTCCCGGGGTTCGGGCCGTGGCTCGGGGTGAGGGTCTTCACTCTCACGATGTAGACACCGGTGGCACGGTGCAGACAGTGCCCGGTCTCCGGGGGTACCCTGCGGAGTGCGAGTGCCTGGAAGCCGGTGTGAATCCGGCACAGTCGCGCTGCTGTGACACCGCTCGGCGGTGAAGTCAGACCCAGCCTCGTTGTTGTCATTGCATCCACCCAGGGCGCATCACCCTGAGGAGAACACCATGTCGCAGATTTCTGCCGCGCCGCTTTCCGGCGCACCTGACTTTTCCGCCGTCGAACTTCCGACCGTCGACCTCGCTGAGCTGGCCCCGTGGGCGCTCTTCTTCGGGCTCTTGGGCGCGTTGGTCATCTTCTTCATCAGCGCCGACCAGGGCGCCGTCTCGATCCCGGCGGGGACGGCTATCCACGAGTGGGTACACGACGGTCGTCACCTGCTCGGCTATCCCTGCCACTGACGGGGGCCGCGCGATGACTGCACGTACCTTCCTGGTGCGCGGCTTGCTGGCGGGCCTGATCGCCGGCCTCTTCACCTTCGTGGTCGCCTTCACCGTGGGCGAGCCGCCGATCGACTCGGCGATCTCACTGGAGGAGGCGGCTTCCGCGGCTGAAGCGCCCGTTACCGCGTCCCACGACCACGCTGACGCCGCTGCGTCCCACGACCACGCTGACGCCGCTGCTCACGAACACGAGGAGGCTGGCGGCCACTCCCACGGTGAGGACGGCGGCGGAATCAGCCGCACCACCCAGAAGACCTGGGGTCTGGCCACCGCGACGGTGGCGATCGGTGTCGCCCTGGGCGGCATCGTGGCGCTGGTAGCCGCTGTAGCGGCGGGGCGTTTGGGTCGGCTTCGGCTGGTCGGTTCGACCGCGCTGGTGGCGACGCTCGGTTTCGTCGGTTTCGCCTTGGTGCCGTTCCTCAAGTACCCGGCCGCGCCGCCTGCCGTGGGGAGCGGGGAGACCATCGGCGAACGGACCAGCTACTACTTCGCCTTCCTGCTGATCTCGCTGTCGGTGATGGTGATCGCGGTACTGGTGGCCCGTCAGCTGGCTCCGCAGATCGGTGGCTACTGGGCCGTGGTCTCGAGCGCCGTCGGCTATGTCGCGGTGATGGCCCTCGCTGCCGCGGTCATGCCGGCCGTCAATGAGCTCGGCGACTTCCCGGCCGACGTGCTCTGGGAGTTCCGGGTCTCGTCGCTGCTCACCCTGGCTGCCCTCTGGGGTTCACTCGGGATCGCGCTGACGGCGTTGCTCGCACGGGTGCCACAGCGCGCTCCCGCGTTGGGCTGAGGCGCGTCGCGCACACCACTGCCTCCGGTGACCTGGTGGTCCCGGAGGTGGTGGTGTCGGTGCGCTTGGGCCTGCTTCAGTCAAGACGGATCGTCTCGGTGGTCGAGCCTGTCGAGACCACGCGCCAGGTGTGGCCGTGCTT
>NZ_JBLBWI010000002.1:0-300185 GCF_047308515.1 Nocardioides sp. Bht2 | reverse complement strand
TGCTGAGCAACCCGCCAGCAGACAACAACGTTGCTTCCACCACCTGAACCCGCCGACGATTTCAGGGGCTTTTCGTCAGGGACTATCTGGAGGTGGCGGGAAAACCGTTTGAAGGGGCGGATTTATCCACAGTAGGGTGGAGCCGTCCCATTGCCGACGACAGGACGATCGTTGCTCGTTTGAGGTGTGCCCCGCACTCAGCGCCCTCGTTGCGCTCCCCTCAAGCATCCCAGGAGCAACCGTGCCTACCCCGGCCATCGCCTTTCACGACGTCAGCCTCCGCTGGCCTGACGACACCCTCGCCTTCAGCGGACTCGACCTGCGGGTGCCACCCGGTCGCAGCGCTCTCGTCGGCCGCAACGGCGCCGGCAAGTCGACCATCCTGCGTCTGATCGCCGGCGACCTCTCCCCCACCGCGGGCAGTATCCAGGTCGACGGCAGCGTCGGTTACCTGCGCCAGGACCTGACCCTGCGGGTCGACGCCGAGATCGCCGACCACCTCGGTATCGCCGCCAAGCTCCAGGCGATCGCCGCGGTCGAGAGCGGCGACGTCGCCGAACGGTACTTCGAGACGATCGGCGACGACTGGGACGTCGAAGAACGAGCCGTCGCGCTCCTCGACCGCCTCGGCATGCCACCAGGCACCCTGCACCGGCGGCTCGGCGAACTCTCCGGCGGTGAGGCGATGCAACTCCACCTGGCGGCACTGCTCTGGCAACGCCCCGACGTCCTGCTCCTCGATGAGCCGACCAACAACCTCGACGCCACCTCCCGCGCCCACGTCCATGAGCTGGTCAGCTCATATCGGGGCTCCCTGCTGGTGGTCAGCCACGACCGGGAGCTGTTGGAGTTGGTCGACCGGATCGGCGAGGTCCGGGGCTCCGGCACCAGCCGCGAGGTGCGCTGGTACGGCGGTGGCTGGAGCGCCTACCGTGCGCAGATCGCCGCGGAGCAGGCCGCCGCAGAGCAGGCACTCACCTCGGCGAAGGCCGACGTCCGCCGCCAACAGAACGAGGCGCAGGCCGCTGAACGGGTCATCGCGCGACGCAACAAACAGGGCGCCAAGGCCGCCGAAAGCATGCCCAAGATCCTGGCCGGTGCCCGAAAACGCTCAGCGCAGGAGTCGGCCGGCAAGCTCCGCGGCGTTCACCAGCAACGGCTCGCCGACGCCCGTGACGAGCTCGACCGCGCCCGCAACGAACTCGCTTCCGAGGAGTCGATCTCACTGGCTCTCCCAGCCACCGTCGTCCACCGTGGGCAACAGGTGCTCGACGCCAGCGGGATCACCCTCCGCGACGGACGGACCGTGGAGCTGGCGATCAGCGGCCCCGAGCGGATCGCGCTCGTCGGGCGCAACGGCGTCGGCAAGACGACGCTCCTCGACACCCTCACCGGACGGCGCGATGCCGAGCACGGCACGGTCGTCAGGCATGTACCGACCGCGTTCCTGCCGCAGCGCCTCGATCTCCTCGACGTCGAGCAGAGCGTCTTCACCAACGCGCGCGACCGCGCCCCGCACGCCGACCCGCATCAGATCCGTGCCCAGCTGGCCAGGCTGCTCTTCCGCGGTTCCGCAGCCGATCAGCTGGTCGGCACCCTCTCGGGCGGCGAACTGCTCCGCGCCACCTTGGCCTGCCTGCTCCTGGCCGACCCCGCGCCGCGGTTGCTGGTCCTCGACGAACCGACCAACAACCTGGATCTGAGCAGCGCGACCCAACTGGTCGACGCGCTGGCCTCCTACCAGGGCGCACTGCTGGTGGTCTCCCACGACCAGCCGTTCCTCGACGAACTCAACCTCACCCGGGTCATCGACCTCGACCCCGACGCCGCTCCCGACTCCGACCCCGATCCTGACCCGGACTCCGTGGGCGCCGCTCCCGCCTAAATCACGATCGTCCCTCACGTCGTGGTTGTCGACACTCCGGTCAAGACAGCCACATCGTGAGGGACGATCAGGGAGAGCTCAGGCCCACTTGTTGGCGAGCAGCTTGAAGCTGGGGGTGTCGGCGAGCGAGGTCATCGCCTCGTAGATGCGCTCGTACTCGGTCGAGGCGATCCGCCACTTACCGTCGGCGTCCTTGCGGTAGGAGTCGTTGTAGTAGCCAGCGCCGCGGATCAGGCAGTTGAACTCGGTGGCGATCACGGTGTCCTCGAAGCCCCACGACGCGGTGGCGGTGTCACCGTCGACGGTGATCTCGGGGTGCTGCGCCACGTGCATGGTGACGACCGACTGATTGGTGTTCTTCTGCATATAGGCGACGACCTCCTCGCGGGAGTCGAAGTGCAGCGGCTTGCCCATCGCCTTGGTGCCGTAACGCGCCTTCACATCGGTGGCGAGGCAGTCACCGAACGTCTCCCACTCCTTGTTGTCCAAGGCCCGGAAGTAGCGGTACTTCAGCTGACGGATTTCTTCGATCGCGACGAGGTCCATGCCAGGCAATCTAGAACAGGTTCTCCCGCCGCGGGAAGCCCAGTACCGCCCAGCGGATCTGCGCGGCGACAACCCTCGGTGAACGGCACAGGGCCCCGACCCACCGGAGTGGATCGGGGCCCTGCTTCAAGCTGGTGGACTCAGCGCGCGGTGCTTACCTGCCGCGCACTTGCGGGGCTCGCGCTCCGGCACACCTCGCTACGCTCGGCGTACCTCCGCCTCACTCCTCAGCGCGCGGCGGAACCGTCGGTGTAGTCGGCGTCCTGCTGCTTCCACGAGAAGTGCGAACGCAGCTCCTTGCCGGTCGCCTCGATCGGGTGAGCAGCACCCTTGGCACGGAGCTCGAGGAACTCCTTGCCGCCGTTGTCCTGGTCGTCGATGAAGCGCTTGGCGAAGTTGCCGTTCTGGATGTCGGCGAGAACAGCCTTCATGTTCTCCTTGACCGACGGGTCGATGACCCGCGGGCCGGAGACGTAGTCGCCGTACTCAGCGGTGTCGGAGACCGACCAACGCTGCTTGGCGATGCCACCCTCCCACATCAGGTCCACGATGAGCTTGAGCTCGTGCAGCACCTCGAAGTAGGCGATCTCCGGCTGGTAGCCGGCCTCGGTCAGGGTCTCGAAGCCGTACTGGATCAGCTGCGAGGCACCGCCACAGAGGACAGCCTGCTCACCGAACAGGTCGGTCTCGGTCTCCTCGGTGAAGGTGGTCTTGATGACGCCGGCGCGGGTGCCACCGATGCCCTTGGCGTACGAGATCGCGAGCGCCCAGGCGGAGCCCGAGGCGTCGTTCTCGACGGCGATGATGTCCGGGATACCGCGGCCGGCGACGTACTCACGACGCACCGTGTGACCGGGAGCCTTCGGGGCAACCATGATCACGTCGACGTTGGCCGGAGCGGTGATGTAACCGAAGCGGATGTTGAAGCCGTGACCGAAGACCAGGGTGTCGCCGTCGTTCAGGTTCGGGGCGATCGACTCGGCGTACAGCTTGCGCTGGTGCTGGTCCGGAGCCAGGATCACGATCACGTTGGCCTCGGCAGCAGCCTCGGCGGGGGTGAGCACCTTGAAGCCCTCGTCCTCGGCCTTGGCGCGGCTCTTGGAACCCTCCGGCAGACCGATGCGCACGTCGACGCCCGAGTCGCGCAGGTTCAGCGCGTGCGCGTGACCCTGGCTGCCGTAGCCGATCACCGCGACGGTCTTCCCCTGGATCAGGGTCAGGTCGGCGTCGTCGTCGTAGTACATCTCAGCCACGGGGGCTCTCCTTTATGTTGTGGGGCATTGAGGTTTGGTAGTTGGGGCGTCAGCCTGCGACCGGCGGGGGCGCCGGGATCGCGACCGGGCGCAGGGAACGCTCGGTGATCGAACGCGAACCACGTCCGATCGCGACAACGCCACCTTGCACGAGCTCGCGGATCCCGAAGGGTTCCAGCACCTTGAGGAAGTCGCTCAGCTTGTCGGCGTTGCCGGTGACCTGGATGGTGAGCGCGTCGGTTGCCACGTCGACCACCTTGGCCTTGAACAGCTGAACGGCGTCGAGCACGTGACCGCGCGTCTCGGCGTCAGCCTTGACCTTGACGAAGAGCAGTTCGCGGCTGATCGAGGCGTCGCCGTCGAGCTCCACGATCTTGATCACTTCGACCAGCTTGTTGAGCTGCTTGGTGACCTGCTCCAGCGGGCTTCCCTCGACGTTGACCACGATGGTCATCCGGGAGACCTCGGCGTGCTCGGTCGGGCCGACAGCCAGGCTGTCGATGTTGTAGCCCCGGCGGCTGAACAGGCTGGCGATGCGCGCCAGCACACCGGGCTTGTTCTCGACCAGGACCGACAGGGTGTGGGTGGTCATCAGAGCTCCACGTCGTCGAAGTCAGGCGCGAGGTCACGCGCGTACTTGATGTCATCGTTGCTGGTGCCTGCGGCGACCATCGGCCACACCATGGCGTCACGGTGCACACGGAAGTCGATCACGACCGGCTGGTCGTCGATCTCCATCGCCCGCTTGATCATGTCGTCGACCTCGGCCGGCGAGTCGCAGGAAAGACCCACGCAGCCGTAGGCCTCCGCCAGCTTCACGAAGTCGGGGATCCGCTTGCTGTGCAGGTCGGTGTTGGAGTAGCGCTGGTTGTAGAACAGCGTCTGCCACTGTCGGACCATGCCGAGCGACTCGTTGTTGATCACGGCAACCTTGATCGGGATGTCGTTGATCGCGCAGGTCGCGAGCTCCTGGTTGGTCATCTGGAAGCAACCGTCTCCGTCGACGGCCCACACCGTGCTGTCCGGCATGGCGACCTTGGCGCCCATCGCAGCCGGCACCGAGTAGCCCATCGTGCCCAGACCACCGGAGTTCAGCCAGGTGTTGGGGTTCTCGTAGCCGATGAACTGGGCGGCCCACATCTGGTGCTGGCCCACGCCCGAGCTGTAGATCGCCTCAGGACCGGCGATCGAGCTCAACCGCTCCAGCACGTACTGCGGCGCCAGGCCCTCGGCCGGGGTCTCGTAGCCCAACGGGTACTTCTTCTTGACGCCGGAGAGGAACTCGACCCAGGCCTCGAAGTCGCCGGTGTTGCCGGCCGCCTCTTCGCCCTGCAGCGAGGCGAGGAGGTCGATCAGGACCTCCTTGCAGTCGCCCACGATCGGGACGTCGGCGTGCCGGTTCTTACCGATCTCAGCGGGGTCGATGTCGGCGTGGATCACCTTCGCGCCCGGCGCGAACGAGTCCAGGCGACCGGTCACCCGGTCGTCGAACCGCGCACCCAGGCTGATCACCAGGTCGCTCTTCTGCAGCGCGGCGACCGCGGAGACGGTGCCGTGCATACCGGGCATGCCCATGTGCTGGACGTGGCTGTCGGGGAACGCACCGCGAGCCATCAGCGTGGTCACCACCGGCATGCCGGTGAACTCGGCGAGGGCGCGGAGCTCCTTCGCGGCGCGCGCCCGGATCACGCCGCCACCGACGTAGAGGACCGGCTTGCGGGACTCGAGGATCAGCTTGGCCGCTTCGCGGATCTGCTTGCTGTGCGGTCGGGTCACCGGACGGTAGCCGGGCAGCACCAGCTCGGTCGGCCAGACGAAGTCGGTCCGGGCCTCGAGCGCCGACTTGGCGACGTCGACCAACACCGGGCCGGGGCGACCGGTGGAGGCGATGTGGAACGCCTCGGCGATGGTCCGCGGGATGTCGGCCGGGTTGGTGACCAGGAAGTTGTGCTTGGTGATCGGCATGGTGATGCCGCGGATGTCTGCCTCCTGGAAGGCGTCGGTACCGATCAGCGAGGCGCCGACCTGTCCGGTGACGGCGACCATCGGCACGGAGTCCATGTGCGCATCCGCGAGCGGGGTGACCAGGTTGGTGGCGCCGGGGCCCGAGGTCGCCATGCAGACGCCGACCTTGCCGCTGGCAGCGGCGTAGCCCTGCGCGGCGTGACCGCCGGCCTGCTCGTGGCGCACCAGGATGTGGCGGATCCGGCTGTCGAAGAGCGGGTCGTATGCGGGCAGGATCGCACCTCCGGGGATACCGAAGATGTCCTCTACTCCCGCCGCCTCAAGCGACTTGACCAGGCTTTGGGCACCGGTGATCTGTCCGGTTGCGTCCTGCTCACTCATCTGTCTACTTCCTCAGTCCTGCTCGACCTTGTCGGGGCCAACAAAAAACCCCTCGGCCAGTATCGGTGACGAGGGGTCGACGCGTGTGCTCGGGCCGGTTGGCCTTCAGCTCACGCGTCGCGTGCGTACGAGATTCTGGGAACGCATGTACCCAGCCTCCACCCCACTCCGGCGACCGTCAACACGAGTCTGCCACTCGTCTTAGAATATGGGACGCGCGTATCACTAGTTGGGCATCAGGGCGTGGCTTGGGCCACATTCTCAGATCGTTGCGCAGACACAGGCGCGGTTGCCCTCGGCGTCCGCGAGGATCCAGAAACCCGGTGCCTCATCGTCGGAGACCAGCGTGCCGCCGGCCGCCACCGCGTCGGCGACCCGCTGTTCGGCGAGGTCGTACGGGACGTAGACGTCGAAATGGAACCGTTGCCGCGGCGTCGGGTGGGCATCGGTCTCCTGGAACCAGAGGGTCGGCAGATCGCCGCGCGGATCGTCCAGCTCGTCGGGCAACGCCCGACTGGTCCCCATGCCGAGGATCGCCTTCCAGAACGGCCGGACGGCGTCGAAGTCGGCAGAGTCGAGAGCCATCTCGATCATCTGCACCTTCGCCGGATCCGCCGTCGCACCGTGGTCGGCGGCGAGCTCCGAGATCTGCTGCGCCAGCCGCAGGTCACGGTCGGTGACCCCGCCGACGTCGTGACTGGCCAGGTGCACCGTCAACTGGCCCCAGCGCAGGTCGAGATCCGGGTGGTGGTCGGCGGCTTGGGCAGCAGCCCCGATCGCGGCGACCAGCGCCAGCCCGGTGTCGTAGTCGGGCAGCGCGAACCGGGCCGCGATCTTGCGCTGCAACAGACGCCAGTCAGTCAGCCCGGCGGCCTCCAGCTCCGGAGTCCGGCGGATCTCTTTGTCGGTAGCGGGAATCGGAGTCATACCAGCCACCGTGCCACTACGCCCCGGCACTCACAACCCCGAGGCAGCCTGAAGCGGCGCGATTCAGTCCTGGTCGCGGAACGAGGCGAGGGAACGTACCTGCACCCCATCCTGCTGATTGGACGGTGCCAGCCACGCCTCGAAGGCGGCTGCGCGGGACGGCCATTCGTCATCGGTGATCGAGTACCAGGCGGTGTCGCGGTTGCGCCCCTTGTAGACCAGCGCCTTGCGGAAGGTGCCCTCGTAGGTGAAACCGAGGCGTTCGGCCGCACCCCGCGACGCGGCGTTGAGCGCATCGCACTTCCACTCGTAGCGTCGGTAACCGAGCGCGAAGACGTGTTTGCCGAGCAGATACATCGCCTCGGTGGCCGCCACCGTGCGCTGCAACCGCTTCCCGAGCACGATCCAACCGACCTCCACCGCGCCCGAAGCACGGTCGATCCGCAGGTAGCTGGCCATTCCACAGGCCACGCCGTCGGCGTCGCGGATCACCACGGTGACCCGGTCGGTGGCGAGCGCGAACTCGTCGATCAGGTCGACGAAGGCGTTCTTGTCCGTCGGCATCTCGACCGGTAGCCAGGTCCACAACCCGGCGTCGTCGGGGCCCGCGAGCTCGGCGAAGAGCTCGTCGGCGTGGTGCTGCATCAACGGCTCGACCCGGCTCCAGCGGCCGTTCATCGCCATCACGTCCGGGAACGGGCAGGGCGCCCATTCGGGCAGGGGTTCACCGATCGGCTGGCCGAACACATTGGTAACGCTCACCGGGTGACCTTAAATCGAGTGGGGTCCTGACCTGTTCATCGTCCCTATCGTGGACTTGTGCTCACTCCGCGGAGTCGAACCGGGCGACCCGGGCAAGGTCCTGGCGGATCGAGCCGATGCCGTCGCGGACAGCGACCGTGGCCGAGACCCCGTTGACGATCGGTAGGTAGGGCGCGAGGTGGCCGCAGTCGACGTCGAGGACGACCGGGATCTCCAGCACGCCCAGCGCGTCCCGGACGGCGTCATGTTGGCTCCACTGCGCGGTATCCGGGGCCGACGGGCGCCCGATCAGGACGGCGTTCGCGTGCTCGAACCAACCCGACAGCCGGAACCCGTGCAGCGCCCTGGCCACGTCGTAAGGACTCCATTCGCACGCCTCCAGATAGACCAGCAACCCTTCGTCGGCGTGCTCGCGCCCGAAAGCCGGGACATCGGCGAACGGGGTGCCTGCCAAAGACGTCAGCGTCTCCACGCAACCGCCGATCATCCGCCCGCCGACCTCGACGTCGCCCCCGTCGAGCGTCTGCCAACGGCCCGGTTCGTCGAGCCGGTAGCGGTCGACGCCGGGGTAGCGCACGTAGTCCACGAAGCTGCTGCGGTAGCGACCAGCGGACTGTTGCGTAACGACGCCGTCGGCGGCGGCCACATCGACCCAGTGCGTGGTCCCCTCGACGGCGCGGTAAGGCGTGTCCATCAGGTTGGCGCCGTGCAGCGTGGCCCAGCCGGAGCGCAAGGCGAGCGGGACCATGACGGTGGTCAGATCCGAGTAGCCGACCAGCCAACAGGGTTCGGCCGCCGCCAACGCGTCGAAGTCCAGCAGGTCAAGGAGATCGATGCAGGTCTCACCACCCCACGGCGGAACGACGGCCGAGATCGCCGGATCGAGCAGCATCCGCATCAGTTCCTCGGCACGCTCCGCGCGGGGCGCCGAGACATGTGAGGCCGCGCCCATGCAGGCACCGACCTCGACGGAGAAGCCGCGCGCCTCCAAGCTGCGCACCGCGACCGAAAGCCTTTCCTGCAACGGTTCTGCGACGCCGCTCGATGGACTGGTGACGCCGATCCGATCGCCGGGGCGCAACGCTGCGGGCACCCGGATCTTCACGCCTCCTCCCCCAGGACCAGCCGCCCGATCGCGCCGGGGTTCCAGGCGACCTCCCACCGGAAACCGTCGGGGTCGGCGAAGTAACCGGTGTAGCCGCCCCAGTCGCGGTCCTCGGCCGGAGCCACCTCGGCCCCGGCGGCAGCGGCGACGGCGAGGACGTCGTCGACCTCACCGCGGGTCGGCACGTTGTGCGCCAGGGTGAGTGGTGCGATGCCGTCACCGCGCACGATAGGACCGACCTCCCGCTCGAACGCGGAAGCATCCCAGAGCGAGAGCACCAACTGCGCGCCGGCCTTGATCATCACCACCTCCCCCGCCACGTCGAGCTCGGCACGCCACCCGAGACCATCGAGGTAGAAACGACGGGTGGCGTCGAGATCGGCGACGGCGAGGGTGATGAAGCTGATCCGCTGGTCCATAGTTCCAGCCTTGCCTACCAAGGGCATGAGGGACAACCGGGTTCTGAGAACAGTGCGTGACTCCGGGCGTTGTGAGCCCGGGTTTCGGGCCTGGTGGCTAAGTTGTGCGCATGGCCAAGAAGAAGAAGTTCTCCGAGATGACCGGTCCCCAGCGCGCCGGAGTCGTCGCCCTTGCCACCGCGCAGATCGCACTGAGCGTCTGGGCCGGCCGTGACCTGAAGGACCGCCCGGCCGACCAGGTCCGCGGCCCCAAGCTGCTCTGGGGTCTCGCCCTGCCGATCCAGCCGTTCGGTCCGGTCGGCTATCTGGCGTTCGGCCGGAAGCGCTGACCCACCGCCCTCACCGCGACGGCGGCGCGAAGCTCCGCAGCTGGGGCTTCGCGTACGCCGCCCGCAACCGTTCGTAGCGGTACCGGTTGTAGGCCAACGGTTCCATCAGCAACCACGGCGGCAGGAGCCTGCGGAAGAGCCGGATCGCCGCCAGATAGAACCGGTATTCGCGTTGCCTGGCTCGGGTCCAGCGGACGCCGAGCAACTCGCGCATCCGCGGATGTGCCGCGCCCTCCCCGCAGATCCGCGCGGGCCGCGAGAGCGCCGGCAGCAACGCCCGCCAGGCCGGCGTGATCAGCCGGTGCAGCCAACGGGGCCCGATCAACGTCGGCACCGGCAGTGCGTCGAAGCTGGCGTTGGCCCACTGCAGGAACTCGTTGTCGGCGAGGATGGTCTGCGCCACCTCGTCGTAGTACTGCTCCATCTCAGCGACCGTGCGCGGAACCTCGCTGCGAGAGCTGGCGAGATCGATCTCGCTCATCGCCAGACACGTCTGGTAGACGACCTCGCGCTGCTCGGCGTCCAGGCCCGCGCCGTAGGTGGCCAGATACCCGTTGTAGAAGACCAGCATGCTGCTGGTGCCGACCCACTTCCAGACGTCGGGGTTCAGCGCGCTGAACCGTTCCCCGGCGAAGTGACCACTCCCCTTGCCGCGGACGGCGCCGTGCATCTGCTTGAGTCGGTCGGCGGTGGCCCGCCGATCCTCGGCGTCTCCGAAGAGGAGCAACGGTCCCCACAGGTAACTGCGGATGCCCCGGTTGGTGAAGTTGTCAGCGAATCGCCCGGTCGCATCGACCGCCGCCGCGACCTCACGGTAGGCGACCTGGTCGAGCGCCAGCCGGCCGAAGAGGCCGAAGGCGACCGGCATCCCCATCCACCAGCGGACGTCGTCAGCCAGTTCGTGGTGTGGCCGGCCGGGGTGCCACGGCATGGCCCCGTCGGCGGCCTGCGGGTCTTCGGTGGCGAGCGACATCGGCCCTCCTGGAAGTTGACAACGTTTGTTTCCAGTTTGAGGGTACTCGAGGTTCGCGGTGCCGCGAAGAGGAATCAGCCAACGAGTTCGGCGACCACGCCGAGACCTCGCGCCACCTCGGCGAAGCTGGTCGAGAGCGGCGACAACCCGATCCGCAGACCGTCCGGCTCCCGGAAGTCGGGGATCACGTCCCGCTCCCACAGCGCTGCGGTGACCTCCCGCATCCGCGAATGTCTCAGCAGCACATGGTTGCCGCGAACGGCGGAGTCGCGCGACGAACCGAGCTCCACTCCGAGCGGCGCCAGCACCGCGTCATGGACCTCGATCGCAAACTCGGTCAAGGCGATCCCCTTGGCGCGGACCGCGTCGATCCCGACCTCGCCCAACAGCTCCACGAAGCTGATCAACGGCTGCATCGCCAGGATCGGCGGAGTGCCGGTGAGGAAGCGGCGCATCCCCGCAGCGGGTCGGTAGCCGGGCCCCATCACGAACGGTTCGGCGTGTCCCATCCAGCCCTGCAAGGGTTGGGTCAGCGCGTCCTGATGGCGCTTGGCCACATACCCGAAGGCCGGCGCCCCCGGCCCCGCGTTCAGGTACTTGTAGGTACAGCCGACGGCCAGGTCGACCTGCCAGGTGTCCAACGCGATCGGCACCGCACCCGCCGAATGACACAGATCCCAGAGCACCAGCGCCCCGGCGTCGTGGGTCGCCGCCGTGATCGCCGCGACGTCCGCGATCTGGCCGGACTGGTAGGTGATGTGGCTCAGCAGGACAGCGGCGGTCTGCGGCCCCAGCGCCTCCGCCAGCTCCTCGACGGTCAACTCCGGGTCCGGCGTCAGCCACCGGATGCTCAGGCCACGCTCTGCCGCGATCCCCTCGACCAGATAGCGGTCGGTGGGGAAGTTCGCGTGGTCGGCGACGATCTCGGTCCGCGCCGGGTCCAGACGCTGCTGGTGATCGACCGCGGCACGCAACAGCTTGTAGAGCATCACCGACGTCGAATCGGCCACCACGGTCTGCCCCGCGGCCGCACCCAACGCGACCTCACCCAACCGGTCCCCGACCGTGAACGGCAGCTCCATCCACTCCTCGTCCCAGGCGCGGATCAGCCGACTCCCCCAGGCCTGGCTGACGAAGTCAGCCAGCTGCTGCGAAGCGGCCCGCAACGGCCGGCCCAGGGAGTTGCCGTCCAGGTAGACCAGCTCGCTCTCCGAACCTGCGAACAGCGAGCGGTAACTCGCGAGCGGGTCGGCGGCGTCGAGTTCTGCGCCGCGCCGGTTCAGATCCATGAACTACTCCCCTGCGCTGGTGGTGTCGCTCTGCTGGGTGGTTCCCCCGGTGAGCGTGTCACGGTCGGCGAGCCACCGGTAGGCCACGCGGACACTCACCGCACGCTGCAACTCGTCGGTGATCGAGGTGAAGAACTGACGCCGGTAGGTCTCGTCGGTGACGGCGTAGACCGCGAAGTAGAGGCCGCTGAACGCCGCCAGGAAGGTCGCTACCTGGATCAGTTCCCGGTGGACCAACCAGGTCACCGGCTCGACCTCATGGCCCAACCAGCCCTCCACGACGGTGTCGTCCATAGCGACCAGGCCGAAGGCGATGAAGAAGGCGAACATCGCCAACGCCAACAACATCACCTGGGTCATCTGCGCGACCAGGAGCACCAGCATCAGGTTGGCCCGCTGCAAGCCGGTCACCGCGGCCTGGGTCTGCAACTCCTGGTCGTCGTCAGCCATCTCCTTCGCAGTCTCGGCGAGGGGTGTGCCGGCACAGGCACGGACCAGCCGATCGGCGTCGAGTTCACCGTCGAAATCGTCGAGCTCCTCGGGAAGACGGCTGAGCAGGAAGAGCACGGCAATACCGGCGAAGAGGAGGACAGCCGCCCACATCACGCCGCCGTCCAAGGTGTCGGCGACCTGCCACACCTCGGCGTTGATGAAGAGGAAGGTGACGAAGAGCAGCAGCATCGGCAGCGCGCGGGTCACCAACGGGACCACCAACTCCAAGGAGCTCAACGTCTCCCGAGCCGCCCAGCCGAACCAGAGCCAGGCCTTCAACGCCAGCAGGCCGTAGGCGCTCACCACGATCACCCCGGTGCTGATGCCGGCCGAGATCCCGAGGGAGACCTCACCCGAGGCCCGGGCACCGATCAACCCGACCGTCGTCCCCAACGCCAGGCTCAGCACCAGCAGGGCAAGCAGACGCCCCCGCCGCAACCCCGCCAGCGCCTGGGTACGGAGCGAGTCGACGAAGTACGGCAGGCCCTGGTCGATGAACCACGCCTCCGCAGCGCTTCGGGTCTGAGCAGGAGTCATGGGCACACTCTTCCACCTTCTACGGTCCGGACGAGCGGGTGACGGGGCCCATAAAGCACCCGTCACCAGGGCGTCAGATCGTCAGGTACTCGTTGACATACCCGGACGCCGTCCGCCCTCGCAGCACGGTCGCGGTTGCTCGGTCCCCGGCGATCCGGGGCCGCGACGCGATCGCCTTGAGCTTCGAGGTTCCGTCCACCCGCTTGACCTTGTAGACCGCCAACGGCACCGACACCGTGCCCAGCCGCGGATGCACCTTCTGGATCCCCCGGACGCCGGCCACACTGCGTCCCGCGAGCACGGCCGGCAGCTTGGCCCATGTGCGGGAGCCGAGCCGCCGGGCACCAGCAGTGATCAACAGCCCGGTGTCGTAGCCCAGTATCGAGTAGGCGTCGACGGCGCCCTGGCCACGGCTGCGCAGGGCGCGGGCCAACGTCCGATGTCGCTCAGGGTCGATCCGGGCCGCCACCAGATGCAGGCCCCTGGCTTGCCCACCTAGAGCGGACAGGGTTCCGGACTCCATCGACAGCGGGTCGAGGATCACAGGCAGTTTGAGGTTGGCGGCACGCAGTGCCCGGAGGATCTCTGCCGCGCGAGTGCCGGTCGCGCAGACCCCGACGACGTCCGGCTGCGTCGCCCGGACCTCGGTGACCAGACCCTCCAACCCAGTGGCGCCATGGGTGAGCGTGGTGCCCACCACCCGTCCCCCGGCGACGGCGAAACCACGTTGCAGTGCATAGACGCTGTCGTAGCCGGCGTCCGGCGCGGCCACCACGATGTGCATCCGACGACCGTATGTCCGGCGGGCCCAGCCGCCTGCGGACATCGCGGCCGCCCAATGCTGGGTCGAGACGTGGAGCGCTGCCGGTGCGGCCGCCGTCGTCCGCTCGTCGACGACGTGTGCGCCAGCATTCGCGACCACCAACGCCAGCTGATGGTCCGCGCAGATATTCGCCAACCGGGCGGCGGTCGGGGTACTGAAGGCAGCGACAAGGACCTGCGCTCCTTGGCCAGCCAACCCCTTCACCGCAGCGGTGAGCTCCTCGGTGCTTGTTGACGCCTCGGCCCGCAGGATGCGCGGGTGACGCACGCCGAGGCCGATCGCGAGCCCAGCCGCCACGGCGTCGGCCCGGCGCTTCACCGCAGGCCGTCCCGTCACTGTCTCGGACAGCACCGCCACCCGCGGAACCCGCTTAGGCGCCGCGTCCGCCGCACCGGTCAAGGCACCGGAGGCGACCAACGTGGTGAGCGCCACCGAACCACCCACCAGCGTCCGCCGGGTGACGCCGAGGTCGGTGCTTACTGGCTGATTCATGAGGCGCTCCTGCGTGGTTCCCGGGCCAAGAAGAGGTCCGTGCTCTGATCGGGGCCTGCCGCTGAGAAACCGGCTTCTGCGTAGAGCGCGATCGCGCCCAGGTTGGTGCGCTCGACCTGGAGGTCAAGGATCATCTGGTCGCGGTCGGCCTCTGCACAGATGGCGGCAAGGACCGCTCGGCCATACCCGCGGCGGCGCTGGGCGGGGTGAACCCCGATCCACGCGATCCGGCGTCGGGTGCCACCGCCGATCACGGCGCCGGCCACCAGATCGTCATCGATGACCAGGGCCCTGTACTCGGGATCAGCGAAACCATCGATCATGGCGCTCCAGCCTCGCGCCTGGACGTCAGCAAGCTGCGCGGCAAGGCTCTCCTCGACGCCGGTACTCGCCAACTGGTGGTAACGGTCGGCGCGAAAGACCGAGGTCACCGACGTCCGGTCGCTGGCCAGTACCACTTCGCTTTCCCTCGGCATCGTGCTCACGGTCGCTGGGGGAAGATGCCCTGGAGGGCGATGCAGTAGTTGAGGGTCAGGTACGGCATCAGGTTGTTGTGCGGCTGTCCGCCACCGCTCGGCGTCAGTGCCTGCGGCGACATCGGCGTGCTCGCCCCGCCCGTGGGCGCATACGCCTGCCCTGAGCCGGGGGCGGCGAGCACCCGCGCGTTGGTGGGCGCCCGAAGTTCACCGGCAGTGCTCGCTGCCCGTACCTGGTGGGAGTGCGAAGGGATCTCCGACTGCAGCAAGGTGACAGTGCTGCTGCCGCCGGTCTCGCCCTCCATGTACTGGCTCAGGCCCGGGCCTTGCCCGGCGCCGAGAACCACCTGGCTCTGAAGGTTCGGCAACGCGAAGGTGGACTTCCCGTCACCGCCGTACATGGTGCCCAGCAAGGAGAAGAGCGCGGTGTTCTGACTGATCGGCAGCAGTTGGCCCTGACACAGTGCCCAGCCAGAGGGCGCGAAGTTGAACGGGAAAAGCCGAATCTCGGCTACGAAAGGTTCTGACATGGTCGCAGTCCTAGGTCTGTGAGGGCCAGATGCCGAAGAGGCTGATGACGTAGTTGAGGGCCACGAATGGCTGCCGGTTCTCGTGGGGTTGCGAACCACCGACGGCAGTCACTGCGGAGGCGGCGAGGACGGCGTCGCCGGCGCCCTCGCTGTAGAGCCCCTGCGGACCTGACGCGGGCAAGGCCCCAGCTGGCGAGTTCAGGGTCCCGACGCCGGCGCTCGCCACCGCGGTGTGGTTGTGCACCGGAAGTTGCGGGGTGGTCAATGTGACCTCCTCCGCGCCACCGGTCTCGCCGATGACGTAGCCGTTCCCCTGGTGGATGGGCACCCGGCTTTGCAGGTCTGGCAGCCGGAAGGTGGTCTCTCCGTCGCCGCCGTAAGTGGTGCCGATCAGTTGGAACAGCGTCTCGTACTCACTGATCGGAAGCAGCTCACCGTTGCAGAACTTCCAACCGGCAGGTGGGAAGTTGCCGGCGAAGAGCCGGACCTCACCGATATAGGGATTTGCCATGGTCGCTCCGCTCAGGTCCGGGACGGGAAGATGCCGGTCATGGCGATGCAGAAGCTCATCGTCAGGAAGGGCTGTCGGTTCTCGTGCAGCTGGCTGCCACCCGAGTTGGCGACCGTGTCGGGTCGCAACGACGTCACACCCTCTACAGGGCGGTAACCCGCCTTCGCGCCGGCGAGCACGTTTCCGCCAGGCGCTGCGGTGGTGGCGCGCTCGGACGTACCGAGGAGCTGGTGAACATGGGTAGGCATCTCACTCATCGTGACGGCATGCGCGGCCTCGCCGCCGGTCTGCCCCAGCTCGAAGCCGCTGCCCCAACCCACGGGCACTCTGCCACGCAGATCTGGCAGCGCGAAGGTGGTCTGCCCATTGCCTCCGTAGGTGGTGCCGAGCAACGAGAAGAGAGCCTGGTTCGTGGAGATCGGCAGGGTCTGACCGTTGCAGAGCGCCCAGCGCTTGGGGTTGTGGTTGAACGACATCAGCCGGATCTCGCCGAGAAAAGGTTCTGACATGAAGATTCCGATCAGTTCGGGGTCTGGCAGACGGCGTTACCGAAGTTGCCCGTGGCCGGCGCTGAGACGTCGATCGCCGTGGTCGTCGGGTTTCGGCTCGCCAGATAGTTCCGGACGGCCACCGAATCCGTGCCGCCCTGGTTGTAGTTGGGCAGCCGGAGGAACGCATGGAGCTTGCGCACGCGGAGACCCGGGAAGTTGCCGACCCCGGCCAGTGTGTTGCCGCTGACGTCGAGGCACGATGCACCGGAGTCCGTGGGCAGTTGGCCGTACTCGGCACTCAGACCGTGCTCGGCGCTAGGGTCGCGGCCGCCCACATTATTGTTGACCACCGTGGCGTGCAGCGCCGCCGCGCCGTCGGCGGCGCGCAGCCGGATCCCGGTCCGGCAACCGACGATGGTGTTGTCCGCGACCCTGACCACGGCCACCATGCTGCCTTGATCGTTCGCGATCCGGATGCCGTCGACCAAAGGGCTACAAGGACTGGCCACAGTTCCGATCTTGTTGTTCGCCACGGTGCCACTCAGCACGCCTACCGAGTTGAGTCCGGAGACGAAGATCGCTGCGGCCGCCGACGGGGCCGCTCCGGTGAGCGTGTTCCCGGTAACGGAGTAACGCAACTGGCCGGAGAAACCGGTGTCGTTCTCGACCACGATCCCTTGTCCCCACGCGCCCACGGTGTTGCCGACGAGAATGTTGTTCTGGATCTGCACCGGATTCAGCACACCATTCGCCCGCGCGATGACCTGGATGTGGTCGTCGAGGTTGCCCGCGAACTGAGAGTTGCTCAGCGTCAGAGTGCCGGTGCCGGTGCCCTGGTCGACATGCACGCCGTCGCCGACGCTGCCGTTGATCGTCAAGCCTTGCAAAGTGATCGCCGACTTCAGGTCGGTGAGTCGAACACCGTCACCGGTCGAGGAGGCGATGGTGCCGCCGGTGACCTTGAGCCCGGTGCCGGAGACGCCCGATGCGACGATGCCGCTCGGTGCGCCCGATGACGAGACCGTGGTGAAGGCGGAGGTTCCGGCCGTGCTGACATTCTGCAGAGTGAGCGGTGTTCCGGTCGTGGTGACCAACGTGTTGTCAGCCTCCCAACGGATCGTGCCGCCGGACGCTGAGAAGGCCGGCCGGGTGTCGGTGCGCAGCCCGATCGCCCCGGTGAAGGCGACGGTGCTTCCAGTGACCGCGGACGTCACGCTGACGCCACCGGAGAACTGCCCGGCCTTCGTGCTGATCGCCGCGAACCGGACGGTGCCCGAGGTGCGTCCACTCACCGCGACTGCGGCGTCTGATGTGGCTGCCGTCCAACTCGGCAGGCTGATCGGTGCGAGCACGTCCAGGTTTCCGCCACCACCGGTGACGGTCACGGCCCGGCCACCGGCCCCGTTGATCATCACCGAGCTCTCCACCGTTGCGGCGTTGACGTTGTTCGCGCTGAGCGCTGCACCAGTGCCTGTCGGCGTGATCGTCAGCCCCGCCACGCGACTGCCCTGGGCAAGTTGCACCAATGCGCCGGTCGCCGCTCCGGCAAGGGTGCTGACGCCACCGGCCGGCAGCAGGGTGACGCCATCGACGACGAGCGCTTCCCCCGCACCGACCAGGCTCTGGCCGGCCTCCAACACCAGCCCGGCAGCAGGAAATCCGGGACTGCCTGCGGCGATCCGGATGACGTCGCCGGGTGCGTCGGCGTCGAGGGCCCCGCTCAACGTGCTGAGCGAGGTCAGCGGAGCCCACGCGCTGCCGGTGCCCCCGGCTGACGCCGCGGCGTCGACGTACCAGACCGCGACGTCGCGCAGCCCGATCGTGATCGTCTCGGGAACGATGTGGGTGCCGTCGGTGACCTGGACGACGAAGGAGTCCTCGCCGCCGCGGGCGCCGAGCGGCGGGCGGTAACTGAAGCGGCCCTGAGAGTCCACCGACGCGGAGCCGCCGCGGCTGGTCGCCAGCCCGTTGGCGGCGACGACGCTCAGCGGCCCTCCTTCGGGGTCGACATCGTTGGCCAGCGGCAGCGCGCCGACCAAAGTGACGGTAGGAGCGGGGACGCTCAGGCCGAGCGCGGCCGACGTGTTGCCGATCGCGCCGGTGTAGGTGTCGGGAGCGATCACCGGCGCCTCGTCGACGTCGTCGACGGTGATCACAAGCGTCTCTACCACCGGCGCGTCGATGCCGTTGTCGGCCGAGACGATGACGCTGATCGTCGGTTCGGTCTCGTGGTCGTAGGGCCGGGAGCTCCGTAGTTCGTTCCCGACGGTGGTGGCCGGGCCGGAGACGACCGTGAAGTCGTAGCTCTCCCCCGTTTCCGCGTTGGGCGCACTCAGCTCGCCGACGGTGGTGCCGGCCGCCGAGTTCTCGTCGATCTTCGACGGCGTGAGCACGATCTCCGCGTCGCTGAGAGCCTTGACGCTCACCAGCTTCTCAAAGGCCGCTCCACCGCGATCGGTGACCCGGACCGTAGCCGCGCGGCGTCCCGGCGTCAGTACGCGGGTGGTGCGCAGCTCGGTACCCACCATGGTGAAGTTGTCGTCGCCGACGACCACCGCGAAGGTGTGCTGTTCATCGGCGTCGGGGTCGATCACGTTCTGCGCGGTGCCGACCACGAAGCCGGCTGGCGCGCCGTCAGGAACGTTGACCACGGACAGGTCGAAGCCGGTCGGCTCCTCGTTGACGTCGGTGACCTGGACCTCCAGCGCCTGTTCCTGCACGACCCCGGCGCGGGTGACCTCGACCCGCACGGTGGCGCTCGGTGTCGCCTCGTGGTCGAAGGAGACCGCCGTCAGCAACTCATCACCGGAGATGGTGAAGCTGGCGTTGTCGGCGTCACCCGCGCCGCTGATCAGGCGATACTGCGCCTCCCGGACACTGGCCGGTGCGGCCGACAACCGACCAACGGAGGTACCCGGCGCGCTGTTCTCCGCAATCCGGGCCGGGTTCAGCACCAGGTCACTGACCGGCAACGGCGCGACCTGAACCGCGAAGACGCGCACGACGCTGCGCCCGAGCAGGTCGCGAGCTTCGACCTTCACGCTGAGCTGTGGCTTGACGGCCATGTCGGGTGGGCTCTTGATCAGCAAGCGTTGGCCGGAGATGGTGAACGCAGCGTTGTCGGCCCCGCCTGCGCTCAACCGGAAAGTCAGCTTGTCGCCGACGTTGGCGTCGCGCGCTGCCAGGGTGGCGGCGACCGCGCCGACCGGGGCACCGTCGACGACGCTCAGGCCGGTTGCGCCCAGCCCGGTAGGTGCTGCGTTGACGAAGACCCGGCGCTTCTCTTTGCCACGACACTTCGCCGAGTTCTGGACCCAACGCGCGGCGCGATCGGTACGCGCGCACAGGGTGAGGGTGGTGTTGCTCGGCACGGTGACCTTGTTGCCTCGCGTGCGCTTGCAGGCCTTGACCTGCTTCGAGGAGGTCGCTTGGGTGACGGCACCCTTCTTCGCCAGGCACCAGGCGGTGCGCTTGGCGACCGTGACGGTCACCTTGCGCTCGCCGCCCTTGCAGGAGCCCGCGGCTGGAATCCGGATCTCACCGCCGCGCTTCGCCGCGCACACAACCGTAGGGCTGGTGGTCGCGACCTTGGCCACGGCTGGTTGACCGGGATCGGCGAACGAGGCGGGAAGTTGCGCGGCGAGCGGCAGGGTCCCTGCTCCTGCCATCACGAGAAAGAGGCTGAGGACCCTGGCCAGGGAGAGTCGCATGGTTGGTCACTCGCTTCGCAGAAGAGCACGACGGAAAAAGCCCGAGAGGTGCAATCCTCACCCCACCTTGGACCTGGTCCAAACCAGTCCGAACCATTTCCCCCGATCGACCACCACAACCACCCGTCCGAGTCATCCGGACCCGGGACGGTCGGTCCCGGAACGGGCCACTTTCGACGCGCACGCCCGCACCGCAGAGCGCGGGCTGGCGGAAGCGGCCCGGCACGAAGCACTACCGCGGCGGCGTAGTGCTTGCCCGGTGAAAGCTCAATGTGACCTCAGCGCAGGAAAACGGACGAATTCCCAGCGCTGAGGTCACATTGAGTTGGGTCAGCTGGTGACGGCGCCCTTGCTTGCGGACTGCACCAGCTTGGAGTACTTGCCGAGCACGCCGTGGGTGAACTTCGGCGGCTCCGGAACCCAGCCCTGCTTGCGCGATTCCAACTCGTCGGCGTCGACGTGCAGCTCCAGGGAGCGGTTCGGGATGTCCAGGGTGATCTGGTCGCCGTCGCGGACGAACGCGATCGGACCGCCGTGGCTGGCCTCGGGAGCGACGTGGCCGATGCACGGGCCGGTGGTACCGCCGGAGAACCGGCCGTCGGTGATCAGCAGGATGTCCTTGCCGAGGCCGGCACCCTTGATCGCACCGGTGATCGCCAGCATCTCGCGCATGCCCGGACCGCCAGAGGGACCCTCGTAACGGATGATCACGGCGTCGCCGGCCACGATCTTGCCCTCGGCCAGAGCGTCCAGTGCCTCGCGCTCACGGTCGAAGACACGGGCGGTCGCGGTGACCACCTCGGCGTCGAAGCCAGCCGACTTGATCACCGCGCCCTCGGGGGCCAGCGTGCCCTCGAGGATGGTCAGACCACCGGTCTTGTGGATCGGCTCGGAGACCGGGTAGATCACCGCACCGTCGACGCTCTTCGGGTTCAGCGCCTCGATGTTCTCGGCCATCGTCCTACCGGTCACGGTGAGCACGTCGCCGTGCATCAGGCCAGCGTCGAGCAGCGCCTTCATGACCACCGGGATGCCGCCGATCTTGTCGACGTCGGTCATCACGTACTTGCCGAACGGCTTCATGTCGGCGAGGTGCGGGACCTTGTCGCCGATCCGGTTGAAGTCGGCCAGCTCGAGGTCGACGTCGGCCTCGCGGGCGATCGCCAGCAGGTGCAGCACAGCGTTGGTGGAGCCGCCCAGCGCCATGGTGATCGCGATCGCGTTCTCGAACGCTTCACGGGTCATGATCTGGCGCGCGGTGATGCCCTGCTTCAGCAGGTTGACCACGGCCTCACCGGAGCGGTGCGCGAAGCCGTCACGACGGCGGTCGACAGCCGGCGGCGCAGCCGAGCCCGGCAGGCTCATGCCCAGCGCCTCGCCGATAGAGGCCATGGTGTTTGCGGTGTACATACCGCCACAGGCACCCTCACCCGGGCAGATCGCCTTCTCGACGCGCTTGACCTCGTCCTCGCTGATCTTGCCGGCCAGGCAGGCACCGACCGCTTCGAAGGCGTCGATGATGGTGACGTCCTTGCCGTCCACATTGCCCGGCATCGTGGAGCCGGCGTAGAGGAAGACGCTCGACAGGTCGAGGCGGGCAGCCGCCATCAGCATGCCCGGCAGGGACTTGTCGCAACCGGCCAGCAGCACGGAACCGTCGAGACGCTCGGCGCTCATCACGACCTCGACGGAGTCGGCGATGACCTCACGGCTCACCAGCGAGTAGTGCATGCCGTCGTGGCCCATCGAGATGCCGTCCGAGACCGAGATGGTGCCGAACTCGAGCGGGTAACCGCCGGCCGCGTGGACGCCGTTCTTGACGGCCTTGGCCAGACGGTCCAGCGAGAGGTTGCAGGGAGTGATCTCGTTCCACGACGACGCCACACCGATCTGCGGCTTGGCGAAATCGTCGTCATCCATGCCTACTGCACGGAGCATGCCGCGCGCGGCCGCCTTCTCGATACCGTCAGTGACGTCGCGGGACCGGGGCTTGATGTCGAACTCACTCATAGCCGAGATCGTAGTCCTGCGGCCCGCGCCGCCGACCGGGTGTCCACGCGTCAGCGACTCTTCTCGACGACGTCCTTCAACTGGCGCAGGCCTCGCTCGAAGTCTTTGCCGACCATCTTGTCCATGCTGAAGATCTTGCCGAACAGCTTCATCAGCCCGTTCTGCTCACCGCGCATCTGCCACACGATCTCGGTGCCGGCCGCCACCGGCGTGATCGTGAAGGTCACCTGATTGGTGGCCTTGAACGGCTTGAGGAAGGTCAGCTCCACGTCGACCCGCTCCGGGGTCGAGGCGGTGATCCGCATGCTTCCCGAACCGGCCTTCCGGTTTCCACGCCAGGCGTAGGTCGCCCCGACTCCGGAGTCGGGGCCGGAGTGTTCGCGATCCATCGCCGGGTCCATCTCCTCCCACGGCGACCAGGCGGGCCACCGGTGGAAGTCGTTGATCAACGGATAGATCTGGTCCGGGTCGGCCAGTACCGTGATGCTGCGCTCAACGAGGAATGACATGCTGTGAATCCTAGTGGCTCCGACCGGGATCGGAGCGCCCCGAAATCAGCAGGAGTACCGCGTGCGCCGGGCAGTGATCTTCGTGATGATCGGGATCGCTTCCGTGCAACTCGGCGCAACGATCGCCAAGCACCTCTTCGACCGCGCCGAACCGGCCACGCTGGTGCTCTTCCGGCTCGCCACCAGCGCCGTCCTGCTCGGCATCGTGGTGCGCCCCTCGCTCCGCGGGCGAAGCCGCGCCGACTGGTGGGTGGTGTTCGGCTACGCGACCAGCCTGGCGGTGATGAACTGGTCGATCTACCAGTCGTTCGCCCGGATCCCGCTGGGCCTCGCGGTGACCATCGAGTTCGTCGGACCGCTCTCGGTGGCCCTCCTCGCCTCCCGCCGAGCCCGCGACCTGCTCTGGGTCGGGCTGGCCGCGGCCGGGGTGGTCCTGCTCGGCTTCGACAGCTCCGGGATCAACCTCGCCGGCGTCGGGTTCGCGCTGCTCGCCGGTGCCGCCTGGGCCGCCTACATCCTGCTGAGCGCAGGTACTGGACGGCGCTGGCCCGGGTTGGACGGGCTCACCGTGGCCAGCATCATCGCCACCGTCTGGCTGCTGCCGATCGCGCTGCCGTCCGGCGACCCGGCACTCGTGGACCCGCAGATCATCGCCGTCGGTGTCGCGGTCGGCCTGCTCAGCTCGGTGATCCCCTACAGCCTGGAACTGGCCGCGCTGCGGACTCTGGCTCCGGCCACCTTCGGCATCCTGATGAGCTTGGAGCCGGCCGCTGCCGCGCTCGCCGCGCTGGTTGTCCTGGACGAACAATTGACCGGGCTCCAGTGGCTCGCTCTGGCCTGCATCGTGGCCGCCTCGATCGGAGTGACCGCCGCCGCCAGCCGCGGGTTCACACAATCGTCATCTGGAGTTGACGCCGCAGTAGTGCCTGAACCGTAGGTTGGTGAACACCCCACCACCTCTCCCCCGGGACGGTCGCCATGAAGCACCTCCGCCTCCCCCTCAC
This sequence comes from Nocardioides sp. Bht2, assembly GCF_047308515.1. Taxonomy (NCBI): domain Bacteria; kingdom Bacillati; phylum Actinomycetota; class Actinomycetes; order Propionibacteriales; family Nocardioidaceae; genus Nocardioides; species Nocardioides sp. Bht2. The sequence goes on along the minus strand of NZ_JBLBWI010000002.1, from coordinate 276,766 downwards.
CCTGGTCCACTCCTGGGCCGTCGCCTCCCAGCATCGCGCCCGCCGCAACGCCATGGTCGCTGCCACCGACCTGACCGCTCGCCGCGCCGAGATGCTCGACGTCCAGGAGTTCATCGTCGCCGCGACCCAGCGTCGAGCGCTGGCCGCGCACGCCTGATCGAGCGTCGGCAGGTACGAATCGCGGTTGGTGCGGCAGAATTGCCTCATGACCGCCGCGTCCGTACCCGCCGAGCCGATCAGCGTCATCCCGGCTCCTGCCGACCTGATCGAGCCCTTCTTCTACGACGTCGTCTCCGCTGACGGCACCGTGTTGAAGGCCTGGACGAACGACCCTGACTGTCTGATCGACGGCCCCACCGTGCTGCTGTGCAACGGCCTGGGCACGAATGCCTGGACCATGCCGGCGTTCCTGGAGCCCGACTGCAAGGTGCGGGTGATCTCGTTCAACCACCGCGGTGTCGGCGGCTCCGCACGCCCCAGCGATCCCGACCGGGTGGGCGTGGAGGAGTTCGCCGAGGACGCCCTCGCCGTCCTCGACGCGGCCGGGCTGGAACACGCGGTCTTCATGGGCTGGTCGATCGGCGTGAACACCATGTTCGAGGTGGCCGTCCAGCACCCTGAACGGGTCGACGGGCTCTTCGCGATGGCCGGCGTGCCCGGCAACACCTTCGGCACGATGCTCGAGCCGCTGCTGATCCCCGCCGCCCTCGCGCGGATCGTCTCGGTCAACGTCTCGCGAGCATTGAAGCGGACCGGCAAGCTGATCTCACCGATCAGCACCCGGCTGCCGATGGGCCCACGAACCATCTCGGCCCTGAGCCACACCGGTTTCATGTTCCCGCTGCCCGATCCCGAGCTCGCCCAGCGCGCACTCAAGGAGTTCGTCAGCACACCCGTCGACTGGTACTTCCACCTGGCGGTCCGGACCTCGACCCATAAGCGGGTCTCGTTGAGCGGCATCGACGTGCCGGCGATGTTCGTCGCCGGGAAGTGGGACCTGCTGGCCGGTCCGCGCGCAATGCGCGGCGCGGCGTCGCGGATGAAGGAGGCCACCTACGTGGAGCTCAACGGTTCGCACTTCATCGGCATGGAGCAGCCCGACGCCGTCCACGAGCTGCTGCTGGAGTTCTTGGCTAGTGGGGTGGGTCGGTGGTCCTGCGATGGTTGACGTGCTTGGGGTGCGTGCATCGCAAGGCGGAGGCCCGTCGAGTGTTCGACAACGCGGCGAGGTGCGTGCCCCAAGTGCGCCAACCGCTCAGGATCGCTGGCCCACGCCGCTAGCCTCGACTGACATGAGCGCCCGACGAGCCGGCCTGCAGTGGTCCCTCCCGATCCTGATGTCGGCGAGCCTGTTGGTCGCCTGCAGTTCTGACGACGAGCCCTCCAGTACCCCGCGCTACACCCAGCCCAGCGACGCCGCCAGCGAAGAGGCACCCAGCGATCGGCCGACGTCGAGCGGCAGTTCAGCGGACGCCGACCCGCGGGTGGTGCGCACCGTCGCCACCGACCTGGCCGCGCCCTGGGGCCTGGCCTTCCTGCCCGACGGGACCGCGATCGTCACCGAGCGGGACACCCGCCGGGTGCTGGCGATCAAGGGCGGCACAACCCGTGAGATCGCCGTCCTGGGGTCGTTGCCGCAGACCGGCGAGGCGGGGCTGCTCGGCGTCGCCGTCTCCCCCGACTTCGCCCAGGACCGGCTGCTCTTCTTCTACCTCACCACCGACTCCGACAACCGGATCGTGCGCGCCACCTTCGACGGCCGTTCCCTGGGCCAGCCCGAGCCGATCCTGACCGGCATCCCGCGGGGCTTCACCCATGACGGCGGCAGGTTGGCGTTCGGCCCCGACGGCGCGCTCTACGCCTCGACCGGCGAGACCGGTGACACCGCGTTGTCACAGGACCGGTCCTCGCTCGGTGGGAAGATCCTGCGGATCGACACCGACGGCAACCCGGCCCCGGGCAATCCGGACCCGACCTCCCCGATCTGGACGCTGGGTCACCGCAATGTGCAGGGGCTGGCCTTCGACGACCAGGATCGGCTCTGGGCCAGCGAGTTCGGGGCTCAGGACTTCGATGAGCTCAACCTGATCGAGGCCGGGGGCAACTACGGCTGGCCGAAGTTCGAGGGCAAGGGCGGCACCGCCGTGTTCACCGACCCGCAGGTCACCTGGCGCACCGATGAGGCCTCTCCCTCGGGCCTGGCCTACCTCGACGGCAGGCTCTGGATGGCCTCCCTGCGCGGCGAGCGGCTCTGGTCGGTCCGCGTCGTCGACGGCAAGGCAAGCGATCCCCAGTCCTACTTCGTCGGGAAGTACGGGCGGTTGCGGACCGTCGTCGTGGCCCCGGACGGCGACCTGTGGGTGACCACGTCGAACCGCGACACCCGTGGCACCCCGGGCCCCAAGGACGATCAGATCCTGGTGGTCAGGCCGTAGCCACGCCAGCGGTGTGGTCCCAGGCGAGCGCCGCACCCTCCACCGCCGCTACCCACACCCGTTCCCGCTCCTCCAGGCTGCCGGCTCCGGGCAGCAGCAGGACAACGGCGTGCCCCATCGTGCCCGCCGCGAGCAACACCTGTTCGACCTGCTCGCTGGCCAACTGCTGAAGGTCGAGAGCCGCGACATCCTCGCGACACAAGGCGATCACGTCGGGATCGGTGGTGGCGAGCGCCGCGATCAGGACGTCGGCTGAGCCCAGCATCCTGGTCGCGCGCACCGTCAACAGATCGGCCGGTCCCGGCCCCGCGCCGACGAAGTGGATGGTCATCGCCGCGACCCTATCGCCCAGGTTGCGCGAACACATCTTGCGCTCACCGTGAGGCCAGCATCCTGTTCCTGCCCTCCGACGACTCTCCCGACCGGATCGTCGCCGTCACCCAGCACCTGCCACGCAGACCGTCACGGTGACCGCACTCGCCGCCTACGGCGCACCCGGCGTGCGCCACACCTCGGTCCGCCCGGTCGTGCTCGACCGGCACGGCGTGGTGCTCCGCCTCGAGGGGGCCGACGCCAGCCCCCTCGACGTGCGTCTCGCCTTCGCCCGCACGGAGCGCTGCGGATGCGACCTGGAGGCCGCCATGATCGAGCGGATCGAGCGCGCCGCGCGCCAACACGGACGGCGAGGGCCTGAGCTGCGCCGGCTGAGCCGCCGCGCCCTTCTGCCTGACCTATGCTCGGCCGCATGCTCGGAGCCGACGACCCTCTCCCGCTCCGGCCCCGCCGCATCCTGGTCGCCGGCGTCAGCGGGAGCGGCAAGACCACCCTGGCCGGCCGGATCGCCGACGCCGTCGGCTCGCCCCATACCGAGATCGACGCCCTGTTCCACGGTCCCGACTGGACCCCGCGCCCCGAGTTCCTGGACGACGTCGCCGCACTGATCGCCCAGCCCGCCTGGGTGACCGAGTGGCAGTACACCGCTGTTCGCGCGGTGCTGGCGGCCGAGGCAGAGCTGCTGATCTGGCTCGACCTGCCGTTCCGGGTCACCCTGTGGCGAGTGGTGCGGCGCACCGTGCGTCGCTCGCGACGCCGCGAGGTGCTGTGGAACGGCAATGTCGAGCCGCCGCTGCACAGCATGCTGACCGACCGCGACCACATCATCCGGTGGGCGATCCGGACCCGCCGCAAGTACCCGGCGCTGGTCGCCCAGACAGCCGCCGCCAACCCGGGCCTCGTGGTGGTCCGGCTGTGTTCTCAGCGCGAGGTCGAGACCTGGTTGCGGGCGCTCGCCTCGTCGGCGTCCAGGTAGACCGTGCTGCCGAGGGCCACGAACTCTCCGGCCTTCCGCTGCATCGCCTCCGCCACCTCGGCACCGTCGAGGGCCGAGCCTCCACTGCCGAACCGGTCACGGACGTCCTGGCTGATCCGCATCGAGCAGAACTTCGGCCCACACATCGAGCAGAAGTGCGCGGTCTTCGCGTTCTCCGCCGGGAGTGTCTCGTCGTGGAAGAACTCGGCCGTGTGCGGGTCCAAGGACAACGCGAACTGGTCGCGCCACCGGAACTCGAAACGGGCCTTGGAGAGCTCGTCGTCCCAGGCCCGGGCGCCTGGGTGTCCCTTGGCGATATCCGCGGCGTGCGCGGAGAGCTTGTAGGTGATCACCCCGGTCTTGACGTCGTCGCAGTTCGGCAGGCCGAGGTGTTCCTTCGGCGTCACATAACAGAGCATCGCGGTGCCGTGCATGGCGATGGTCGCAGCACCGATCGCCGAGGTGATGTGGTCGTAGCCCGGCGCGATGTCGGTGGCCAACGGGCCCAACGTGTAGAACGGCGCACCGTTGCACCAGTCCTGTTGTAGGACGACGTTCTCCTCCACCAGGTTGAGCGGCACATGACCCGGTCCTTCCACCATCACCTGGACGTCGTAGGCCCAGGCCCGCTCGGTGAGTTCGGCGAGGGTACGCAGCTCGGAGAGTTGGGCTTCGTCGTTGGCGTCCGCGGTGCAGCCCGGACGCAACCCGTCGCCCAGACTGAAGCTGACGTCGTAGCGCGCGAAGATCTCGCACAGCTCGTCGAAGTGCGTGTACAGGAAGTTCTCCTGGTGATGGGCCAGACACCAGCCCGCCATGATCGAGCCGCCACGGGAGACGATGCCGGTGATCCGATCGGCGGTCAGCGGTACGTAGCGCAACAGCACACCGGCATGGATCGTCATGTAGTCGACGCCCTGCTCACACTGCTCGATCACGGTGTCGCGGAAGATCTCCCAGGTCAGGTCGTCGGCCTTCCCGTTCACCTTCTCCAGCGCCTGGTAGATGGGCACGGTGCCGATCGGCACCGGCGAGTTACGGATGATCCACTCCCGGGTGGTGTGGATGTCGTCCCCCGTGGAGAGGTCCATCACCGTGTCCGCGCCCCAGGTGATCGCCCAGGTGAGCTTGTCGACCTCTTCGCTGATCGACGACGTCACCGCGCTGTTGCCGATGTTCGCGTTCACCTTCACCAGGAAGCGGCGTCCGATGATCATCGGCTCCGCCTCCGGATGGTTGACGTTCAGCGGAATGATCGCGCGACCTGCGGCGACCTCGCTGCGCACCAGCTCGACGTCACAGCCCTCCCGGAGCGCGACGAACTCCATCTCGGGTGTGATCCGACCAGCCCTGGCGTAGTGCATCTGGGTGACCGTGCTGCCCTCGCGGGCACGCAGCGGCGCGCCCCGCTCTCCCTCCCACCGCTGCTGCGCTTCACGGCGGAGCGCACCCCGGCCGTCGTCGAGCGGGGACGGCGGCCTGCCCTCGTAGTTCTCGGTGTCGCCACGCTCGGCGATCCAACCGTCGCGCAGTTTCGTCAACCCCTGTTCAGGTTCGCTGCCCGGGCCTGCCGTCGTGTAGCGGTCGAAGTGGTCACCGTTGGTGAGGGCGACTCGGGTGTACGGAACCTGGAGGTCGGCGCGGCTGCCCGCCAGGTAGCGCCGGCTATGGGACTCGTGGACGTTCATCGGGTGCTCCTCAATTCGTTGACATGGGCGATCGGCCCGCGTCCGCGCCCGAGCCTCCAGGCGCTACCGCGAGCCAGTTGGGTGGTGGTGAAGCCAGCGGCCATCTCCGCGGCCGACTCCAGTTCGTGGCCATGGGCCAGCAGCGCCGCGACGGCGGCACTGAAGGTGCAGCCGGTGCCGTGATCGTTGGTGGTGGCGAGGGTCGAATGCTGGAGGCGCTGCACGGTGCCGTCCGGCAGAGCCAGCCAGTCGGTACAGGTGTCGGCAACGTCTCCGGGACGCCATTCGGGGCCTCCGGTCAACAGAACTCCGCAGCCGTGACCCGCCAACCGCTTGGCGAGCTCGGCCGGCTGGGCCCGGCCACCAGCGGCGTCGGCCCCCGCCAGAGCCGCAGCCTCCGTCAGGTTGGGCGTGACGACGGTGGCCACCGGCAGCAGCGACCTCAGGTAGGCGTCCCGCACGGCTTTTCCACCGAGCACGGCACCGCTGGTAGCGACCAGGACGGGATCGACGACCAGGGGCAGCCCGGCGCATCGCTCGGCGACGAGCCGGACGGCCTCGGCGGAACCCAACATGCCGGTCTTCACCGCCGCCACCGGAAGGTCGTCGAGGACGGCGGAGAGTTGCGCCGAGACCACCTCCAGAGGAACGGGATGGATCGCGTCGACCCCCAACGTGTGTTGGGCGGTGACCGCCGTGACCACGCAGGCGCCATGCACTCCGAGCGCGGCGAAGGTGGTGAGGTCGGCCGCGGTGCCGGCGGCGCCACCGGAGTCGGTGCCGGCGACACTGAGCACGACCGGAGGCGTCGTCATCGGCACTCCTCGACGAGTCGACCAACGACCGCGCCGGGGTCGACGGCACGCATCACCGCCCCCATCACCGCGACGCCGTGGGCGCCGGCCGCTCGGAGTGCCCGGGCGTTCGCCACCTCGACCCCACCGAGCGCGAGCACCGGAATCTCGTGGCCGGCAAGGGCGGACCAGTCCAACGGACGCCGCCCCGGCTTGCTCAACGACGGCGCGACCGGCGAGAGCGTGGCCCACGAAGCACCAGCACGGGCCGCCGCACCCACCTGGTCCGGGCGGTGGCAGGAACGCCCCCAGGCCAGCCCCTCGGTGCGGCCGCGCACCGGGTACGAACCGTCCGGATCGGGAAGGTGCACACCGGCCACCCCTGGCACTGCACGATGAGCGCTCCAGAGGGTCAGACCCTCGCTCCGTAAGCGCTCTGCCAGCCTTTCGCGGTCCGCGTCGGCAAGATCGAGCTCGCGCACCAAGACGTGGGTCAGACCAGCCTCAGCGCATCGCGCCAGATGGTCGACCAACTCGACGTCCACCGGCAACTGATGCCGGTCGGTGAGCACGACCAGGCGAGGAACACTCATCCGATCCGCCCCACCATCGGGCTGGATGCGCGAGCGCCTGCCCGCCGGGGAATTCGGCCCGCGGTGGCCGCTGCCTCACCGGCCACCACCGCCCAGCGCAACGCCTTCGCCATCAGCACCGGGTCCGCGGCACGGGTGACCGCGGTCGCGGCCAGGACCGCATCGCAGCCCAGCTCGATAGCGCGGGCCGCATCCGAGGCGGTGCCGATCCCGGCGTCCAACACGACCGGGATGTCGACGGCGGCGATCACCGCTTCGATCGCGTGCGGGTTGAGTACCCCGAGACCAGAGCCGATGGGTGCCCCGAGCGGCATGACCGCTGCGCAGCCGACGTCGGCGAGGCGACGCGCGAGGACCGGATCGTCAGTCGTGTAAGGCAGGACGGTGAAGCCGTCGCGGACGAGCTGCTCGGCGGCGTCCAGCAGCTCGACGACGTCCGGCATCAGACTGTTCTCGTCGCCGATCACCTCCAGCTTGACCCACGAGGTGTCCAGCGCTTCGCGGGCCAGCTGGGCGGTCAGTACGGCCTCACGGGCCGAAAGACAGCCCGCGGTGTTCGGCAGGATCGCCACGTCGTGACGCCGTAGCGTCGCCAGCAGTCCGGTCTCGGCCTGACTGCCCTGGCGCCGCATGCTGACCGTCACCAGAGCGGGCTGGGCGGCCGCAAGCATCGGCTCCAGCAAGGCGGAATTGGGCAGGCCGCCGGTGCCGAGGAAGAGTCGGGAGGCGAAGGCCCTGCCCGCGATCTCGAGACTCATCCGCCCTGCACCGCCGTCACGATCTCGACGACGTCTCCAGGTGCGAGCACGGTGCTGCGATACCGAATGCGCGGCACCACCATCCCGTTATGGGCAACGGCGCTCCCGGCCTGCTCCGGGCGGTGCCGGGCGACGAGATCGCCCAGCGTCCACCCCTGGGGCAGGGACTCGTCGACTCCGTTCACGGTGATCCTCATGGCTCTCTCCTGTCGGTAGGACGTGGGGTATTCGTTTCAGGCGTCGGCGCGGATCGCGCAACCACGGCGCGCCGGGGATCGAAGAGCTCCTCGACGCGGCCCGTCGCCAGGTGCTGCGCAACGAGCCGGGCCACAAGTGGCGCCAGCAGGACGCCGTGGCGGTGCAGCCCGGCAGCCAGCACGACCTGGCCGTACTCCCGGCCCCCGGCCCAGGGCGGCGGGCCGACCAGCGGCAGATTGTCGACTGCCGCCGGCCGATCTCGGGCGGCCGCTTCCAAGAAGACCGCCCGGTCCAGAGCCGGAACCAGCTCACGGGCGCCCTGCAGCAGCCGAAGCACACCCCCGGCACTGACCTCGGCGGGCGCGTCGTGCTCCTCGCTGGTCGCGCCGACCACCACATCGCCATCCGGGCGTGGAACCACGTAGACGGGTTCGCCGCGGACCCAGCCACGCAGGGTGTGCCCCGGAGGTGACCCCAGCCTGAGCCGAAGGATCTCGCCACGCACCGGCCGGACCAGGCCACGCCAGGGCTCCGGCAACTGGGCCCCGGTCGCGATCACCGTCACCTCAGGCGCACCTCCGGATGGCGTCGCGGCGACCGGGATCCGACGGCGTAACGCCGCGACCACCGCCCGTGGATCGACCGCCGGTTCATCCGGCAGCCACAGCGCAGCGCTGACCCGTGGTCCGACCTCGGCTTCGAGACGTCGCAGCTCGGCACGGGTCAGCAACTGCGGCACCTCACCCAGCTCGCTGAGCAGACTGGCGTGCCGCTCCACCTGCTGGACGTCGCCCGCGTCGCAGCCGACCACCAAGGTGCCATGGCGGTCGAGACGGACGCCGAGGCGGGCTGCGAGCTCCGGCCACAACGCCAAGCTCGCCCGCCCCTGAGCAAGCAGCTCCGGTTCGTCGTGCCACACCTCACCGGCCGGCGTCAGCATGCCAGCGGCCGCGAACGAGGCCCCCGATCCGGGAGCAGGATCGACCACCTCGACCCGATGTCCCTCGGCGAGTAGCGCCTCGGCCACGCTGAGCCCGACGATCCCGGCGCCGAGCACCCTGACCGCGCTCACCGGGCGGCGTCCACCAGCTCCTTCGCGGCCAGGACCGGATCAGGTTGTCGCCAGATCGAGCCGATCACCGCAACGCCGTGGGCTCCGGCGGCCCGGGCCCGGGTCGCCAGCGCCGCGTCGATCCCGCCGATAGCGATCAACGGCAGCACTCCGACAGCGCTGGTGATCGCCGGACAACCGAGAGGTTCCGGCAAACCCTGCTTGGATCCACTCACCGCGATCGGCCCGAACCCGGCATAGTCGGCACCGAGCGCCGACGCCCGGTCGACGTCGTCACGGCTCCGGCAGGTGGCTCCGATCACCAGCTCCGGCGCCTGCTCGCGGGCGCGGTCGATCGGCAGGTCCTCGCGGCCGAGGTGGACGCCGTGCGCCTGGGCCGCCACCGCGACGCCGAGCCGGTCGTTGATGACGACCATGCTGCGATCACCGACGAAGGAAAGCACCCGGTCGACCAGATACCTCAACGACCAGTCGGGAAGCTCCTTGTCACGCACCTGGAACCCGGCAACACCGACGTCGGCCAACTCCGGAAGCAACGCGAGATCGTCGCGTCCTGAGACCAGACAGAAGAGTCGTGGCAGGGGTGGAGCAATGCGGAAGGCGCTCATGTTGTTCCTTGCTTCCTTCGCCGGAATTACCCGGAGCAGGTTCAACGGTCAGAGCAGCTTCAGCTCCATCTCAGCCCACTGCTGTGGGCACCCGTGCTGGATGCAAGGAGGCTAACACCAACCCGAGCTCGGACTACACCACCTGTCCAGAACCGAAGCCAGCAAGGAGATTGCGGCCTCAGCGGAGCCGTTTACGCCGCGGAGTAGGCATCGGTTTGCGGGTCACCGTGACCGCGCCCATCAACGCGAAGCCCTTGACCCGCACCACCGGCGACATCGCATCCAAGCTCGCCTCGACCCGATCGCGGCTCTGGCTGAAGTCACCCATGATCCCGATGCCGTCGACGATCACCTTGGTCTGCGCGTTCACGATGATGTCGATCCCGCCCATGATCGTGCAGGCGGTGATCTCTACCTGCTGGCTGGCGAAGACCGCCTGCCGCAGGTCCAAGTCGACACCACCCATCAGCGCGAAGGCGTTGTGGGTGGCGCCGATCTCCCACACGCCCTTACGGGCTTGGCCGCCCATGATCGTGACCGAGGTGTCGAAGCGTGAGACAGCCGACGTCTCCGTGGGCTGGACCGGCTGCACCGAGGCTGCCTCCAACACCTCCGGAAGCCGCGGAGGCTGCTCCGGTAGGTCGGCCAGGATCGGCGGCAGGTCGGCATAGACCTTGGCCGCGTACGCGGCGTCCAACCGCTCGTCGAGCTCGTCCAGATCGAGCCGTCCCTCACCCGCAGCCCGCCGCAACACTTCGGCGACCTGGTGCCGATCGGCGTCCGAGATCCGCCACTGGCTCGGGTCAGGCTGCTGGGGCTCGTCACGAGATGGCTCCATGTCCCGAGCCTAACCGTCGTCCGGCCCCCGCTCGGGCAGCTCATCCAGTAGCCGGCCGGGCCCGGCGTGGTCAGCCGAGTGCGGCTTCGGGTTCGGCGCTGAGCAGGCGGACGACCGCCGCCGCGGCGGAGCGGCCCGCCCGGTTCGCTCCGATCGTGCTGGCCGAGGGGCCGTATCCGACGAGTTGCACCCGCGGGTCCAGCGCTGTCTGCGTGGGGGTCTGCCCTGCACCCGGCGTGCCGACCAACTGGATCCCGCCCTCGGGAGAGCGCAGGTGAAGAGGCGCCAGATGGCCGAGCGCAGCGCGGAAACCGGTCGCCCACAGGATCACGTCGACCTGCTCGTAGGAGCCGTCCGCCCACCGGACGCCGTCCTCCTCGATCGAGGCGAACATCGGCTTCCGCCGTCGATAGGCACCCAGCTCCTGGGCGCGCCGCTCCTGGGGCCGAAGTGCGAGCCCGGTGACGCTGACGACGCTCTGCGGAGCGAGACCTTGCAGAACCCGCTCCTGGACCATCTGCACGGCCTGGTAGCCGGCCTCGCCATCGAACTCCTCGCGCCAGACCGGCTCCCGCCTGGTCACCCAGAGGGTCTCGGTGATCGGCGCAAGTGCTCCGATGAACTGGACGGCGCTAGCGCCCCCGCCGACGATCAGCACCCGCTTGCCCCGGAAGTGGTCGGGGCCCGGATAGCCCGCCGTGTGCAGTTGCTCGCCCCGGAAGAGCTCGTGGCCGGGGTAGTGCGGGATGAAGGGGCGGGTCCAGGTCCCGGTGGCGTTGACCAGAGTGCGGGTCAGCCAGCTCCGCTCACCGGCCCGCACCTGCAACAGGTCGCCTACCGACGTCACCGAATCGACGCGGACCGGCCGTTGCACGTCGAGCCGATGCGCCTGCTCGTAGGCCGCGAAGTAGTCCGGAACCGCCCGGTTGGCGCGAGCGGCGCCCCGAGGCGGTGCGGCCGCCTCGGGGAGATCGGCAACGCCGTGGACGTCGTCCATGGTGAGCGCGTCCCAGCGATGTTGCCAGGCTCCGCCGGGAGCCTCGTCGGCGTCCAGGATCACGGTGCGGACCCCGCGGCGCAGCAGATGATGGGCAGCCGACAGGCCGGCTTGACCGGCACCAATCACCAACGATTCCCAAGGCTCCACGCCGATTCCAACACCGATGCCCCGGTAGGTATGCCCGACGCGGTGTGAGCCGGGTTGCCCGAAGTCGGCCCGCCGGGCGCATCCGCACCGACCCGCGGCCCATCGACGGGGCGATTCGGCGTACCCTGAGTTCTCGTGAGCAACGCTGCATCCGGACCCGAGTTCCGCTACTCAGACCTTCTGCCGACCCAGGGCTCGAACGGCGCCGACGAGACGCCGTACCGCCTGATCACCACCGAGGGCGTGGAATCTTTCGAGGTTCCGCAGGCCGACGGCAGTACGCAGACCTTCCTCCGGGTCTCCCCCGAGGCGATCCAGCGGCTCACCACCGAGGCGATGCACGACATCAGCCACTTCCTGCGCCCCGGCCACCTGGCCCAGCTGCGCAAGATCATCGACGACCCCGAGGCGAGCGGCAACGACCGCTTCGTGGCGCTCGACCTGCTCAAGAACGTCAACATCTCGGCCGGTGGCGTGCTGCCGATGTGCCAGGACACCGGCACCGCGATCGTGATGGGCAAGAAGTCCGAGGGTGTGCTGACCGGCGCCGACGACGGTGAGGCGATCAGCAAGGGTGTCTACGACGCCTACACGAAGCTGAACCTTCGCTACAGCCAGCTCGCGCCGCTGACCACCTACGAGGAGAAGAACACCGGCACCAACCTGCCTGCGCAGATCGAGATCTACTCGACGCCGCAGACCAGCGGGAAGCCCGAGTACAAGTTCCTCTTCATGGCCAAGGGCGGCGGTAGCGCCAACAAGTCGTTCCTCTTCCAGGAGACCAAGGCCGTCCTCAACCCCAAGCGGATGCTGGAGTTCCTCGACGAGAGGATCCGCTCGCTCGGTACCGCGGCCTGCCCGCCGTACCACCTGGCGATCGTGATCGGCGGAACCAGCGCCGAGTACGCGATGAAGACTGCCAAGTACGCCTCGGCGCACTACCTCGACGACCTCCCGACCGAGGGTTCGATGAGCGCCCACGGTTTCCGCGACCTCGAGCTGGAGGAAGAGGTCTTCAAGCTGACCCAGTCCTTCGGCATCGGCGCCCAGTTCGGCGGCAAGTACTTCTGCCACGACGTCCGCGTGGTCCGTCTCCCCCGTCACGGCGCGTCCTGCCCGGTCGCGATCGCGGTCTCCTGCTCGGCAGACCGCCAGGCCCTGGGCAAGATCACCCCGGACGGCGTCTTCCTCGAGCAACTCGAGACCGACCCGGCCCAGTACATGCCGGAGGCCGGTATCGCCGACGACATCGCCGGCGGCGAGGTCGTCAAGATCGACCTCAACCAGCCGATGTCGGAGATCCTCGCCGAGCTCTCCAAGTACCCGGTGAAGACCCGCCTCTCGCTGACCGGCCCACTGGTGGTGGCTCGCGACATCGCTCACGCCAAGATCAAGGAACGCCTTGACGCCGGCGAAGAGATGCCCGAGTACCTGAAGAACCACCCGGTCTACTACGCCGGCCCGGCGAAGACCCCCGAAGGCATGGCGTCCGGTTCCTTCGGCCCGACGACGGCCGGCCGGATGGACTCCTACGTCGAGCAGTTCCAGGCTGCCGGCGGCTCGATGGTGATGCTGGCCAAGGGCAACCGGTCCAAGCAGGTGACCGATGCCTGCGGTACCCACGGCGGTTTCTACCTCGGCTCGATCGGTGGCCCGGCCGCCCGTCTGGCGTTGGACTGCATCAAGTCCCAAGAGGTCATCGAGTACCCCGAGCTCGGCATGGAAGCGGTCTGGAAGATCGAGGTCGAGGACTTCCCGGCCTTCATCGTGGTCGACGACAAGGGCAACGACTTCTTCACCGACCCCTCCGGCGCGGTCACCGTTCCGATCACCGGCATCCGAGTCCGCTCCCAGGAGCGCTGACCCGGTGGCGGGAGAAGCGCCCCGACGCCGGGTGATCAAGGGGCTCGACGCCGACCAGCGTCGCGAACTCCGGCGCCAGGCGCTTCTCGACTCCGCCCTGGACCTCTTCGCCCGTCAGGGATACGCGGCGACGACGATCGAGCAACTGTGTCAGCACGCCTATGTGGCGACGAAGAGCTTCTACGAGGTCTTCGAGAGCCGTGAGGCCTGCTACCACCAGTTGCTGATCCAGGTCACGCAGCGTTCCTTCGCGGCAGCCTTCGCCTCCCGTGAGGGGGCGGAGCAGACCGAAGAGGCGATCAGCCGGGCCCTCCTGTCCAGCCTCGCCGGCAGTTTCGGCAACGACATCCGTACCGCCCGGGTGACCTTCGGCGAGGGGGCCGCCACCTCGGTCGCCGTCGAGCGGATCCGTCGGGAGAATCGGCGGACGATCGCGGCCTACATCGAGTCGATCTGGGCGGAGTTCGACGTCCCCGGAGTCCTCCCGGGCCTCTCCACCGGCCTGGTCGGTGGCCTCCTCGACATCATCGCCGACTGGAGCCACAGCCAGTCGATCGATCTGGACCCGGCGGAGAGCTCGGCCCAGGTCGAGGCGCTCAGCCGGCGGTTGACCGTCTTCTACGGAACCCTGCGGGCCGGGATGGGTGTGGACACGCCCGTCTCCACCCGCCGCTGACGCGACCGGTTCCGCTCTCGGTGCGGCCCGGGCGCACGGCCGTGACGATCTTGGAAAAGATTCCTTGTTCACAACCTGAGATCATGTTGTACTGAGTCCGACCTTGATCCTCGGGGGAGGAACGACATGAAGCTCAAGCATCTCGCCGGCGCCATCGCCGTCTGGCTGGGGATGGTCGGCGCCACCGTCGCCATCACACCGGCTCAGGCCCACAGCGCCGCACCGCCGTCGTCCGGTATCAACAACTGGAACTGCAAGCCGAGCGCCGCACATCCCGAACCCGTCGTGCTCGTGCACGGCATGGGTGCCAACGCCCCGGTCAACTTCGCTACCCTGGCGCCGGCCATCGCAGCCGACGACAACTGCGTCTTCATGGAGACCTACGGCACGATCTGGCTCGGCCCGGCGATCGGCGGACTCGACTCGATGCGGACCAGTGCGGCCACGCTGGCCAGGTTCGTCGACCGGGTCCGTGCCGCCACCGGCGCTGCCAAGGTGAACATCGTCGGACACTCCGAAGGCACCACCGTCCCGGCGTACTACCTCAAGTTCCTCGGCGGCGACACCGCCGTCAAGAAGTTCATCGGCTTCGGCTCCAACTTCGCCGGCACCACGCTCTACGGCCTCGGGCCTCTCGCCGTCGCCCTCGGCTTCGACGACGCCCTCAACTCCGGCGGATGCGGTGCCTGCAAGGAGTTCCTACCTGGCTCGGATTTCCTCGAGGACCTCAACGCCGGCGGCGTCACCGTCGCTGGACCGCAGTACACCAGCATCATCAGCACCTACGACACCGTCGTTGTGCCCTACACCAGCGGGCGTCTGGCACCGGCTCCGAACGTCAAGAACATCGTGCTCCAGCAGGCCTGCGGGCTCGACTTCTCCGGACACCTCGGCCTCGCCGTCGATCCGAACGTCGCGTCCCTGGTACTCCGCGAACTGGACCCGAGCAACCGGCTCCGCTGCGTTCCCTACTGGGCCCTGGGCCTCTAGTCGCCCCTGAGACCGCCTCGGTGAGGCAGACCCGCCGGTAGGTGTCGAACCCGTCGTAACGGGGGGACGGGACCGACGCCTACCGGCACCCGATCAGGATGCGTGGGGCTGTATCCCACCACGGCAACCCCTGCCGCTCCCATGGCCCCACGCATCCGCCACCGACACGAACGCCGATCTGGCCACGCCTGCTTGCCCGGCTGGGAAAGAATCAAGACGTGGCCCCACTTTCGCTCCCTTCGCACCTGCCGCGCAGCGTCGGCGCACGTCCAGCCCCGGATGCCCATACGGCGTCCGCCCAGTTCCGTGACGGTGCCTTCCACAACTCCGAACCGGCCTCGTTGCTCGCGGAGGAGAGCCGCTTCCGGCTCGCCCGCGACTTCGCCCGCAAGGGCCGCTCCGGCAAGCCGTCAGCACCGATCCCTCTGGTGACGCCGTCGATCATCAAGGGCGCCGCACCGTGCTCCGCGACCTGGCTCGGCCATGCCACGGTGTTGCTAGAAGTGGATGGCCACTGGGTCCTTGCCGATCCGGTCTGGAGCAGCCGGGTCTCCCCGTTCACCTCCCTCGGCCCCAAGCGCCACCACCCGGTTCCGCTCGCTCTGGCGGGGCTGCCGGAACTGAGTGCCGTGGTGATCTCCCACGACCACTACGACCACCTCGATCTCCGCACGGTGGAGTGGTTGACCCAGAACCAGACGATGCCCTTCGTCGTCCCCCTCGGCATCGGCGCTCATCTACGCGCCTGGAACGTCCCGGAGGATCGGATCGTCGAGCTGGACTGGGAGGGCAGCTTCACCACCGCCGACCTCACCATCACCTGCACCGAGGCGCGCCACTTCTCCGGCCGCTGGCTGCGCAACAACACCTCGCTGTGGTCGTCCTGGGTGATCGCCGGCCCCACGCATCGCACCTTCTTCGGCGGCGACACCGGTTACTCCCGCGCCTTCGCCGGGATCGGCGAGCGACACGGCCCCTTCGACCTGACCATCCTCCCGATCGGCGCCTACGACCACCGCTGGCCCGACATCCACATGGACCCGCGCGAAGCCCTGCTCAGCCACCGCGACCTCCACGGCGGCGTGCTCCTGCCGATCCACTGGGCCACCTTCGACCTCGCCTTCCATCCCTGGGCCGAACCCGTCGAACGGCTCACCGCCGAAGCAGCCGAGGTCACCCTCGCCCTCCCCCGCCCCGGCGAGCGGTTCGACGTCACCGGCGCGCTCCCCAGCAGCCCCTGGTGGCGCCCCTGATCCACAGCACCGACGACGCCCTCCCCCCAACTGTCGGAGGGCCGCCCTAGCGTCTGTCTCCCTCAACCACACCCAACAAGGAGGAAGACAATGACCACCACTTCACGCCCCACCTGGCAGCACGACGACTGCCCGACCTGGTGCATCAGCGAACACGCCGAGCACGACACCGTCGCGGACCGGGTCCACGACAGTTCCGGCAGCTACCTCACCGTGGTCGCCGAAGATCCGGTCCAGCACACCGAGGACGAGGTCCTCGTCTTCCTGGCCACCTTCCGCAAGGTCGGTAGCACCGAGGACTGGATCCACCTCTCCACCCCGGACGACGGCCAGATGAGCCTGACCCTCTCCCTCGAGAGCGCCGCACGACTCAGCCGGGTCCTGACCGAACGGGTCGCCATCGCCCGCTCCTCGATGACAGCCGCAGGTGCCCGCTGATGGCCACCGCTAAGTTGGGCCTCAACGCCCATCGTCGGCCTTGGGCAGCGACGGTAGATTTCGGACAACGCCCGATGAAGGAGATTCCCCATGCAGTGCCCCACCGACGGCGCGACGCTCGTGATGAGCGAACGCAGCGGCATCGAGATCGACTACTGCCCGACCTGTCGTGGAGTCTGGTTGGACCGCGGCGAACTCGACAAGATCATCGAGCGTTCGCTCAGCCAGGGTGGCCCAGCCGCGCCGGCCCCTGCCGCGTCGGCCCAGCCGCAGTACCAGCAGCCGCGCACGGAGCAGCCCCGCTACGACTCCGATCGCTACGACCGGGATCAGAGTCGTGGCTACGACAAGGGCTACTACAAGAAGCGCCGCAAGGAGAGCTGGCTCTCCGAGCTGTTCGACTGACGCCCGGGTGAGTAGTCCGCTCCCTTCCCCGCGGCAGCTCGATGTCTGAGATCGCCTATCGCGAGATCGCCCGCGCCGAGTCGCCACGCGGCGAGGTCGTCCTCCGTGAACGTCGTACGGAGGGCGCCTCGACCGTGGTGGAGCTTCGGGTGAACGGAGTCTTCGTGATGGACACCGTCGAGACCACGAGTGAGCGCGCCCTGGCAACGGTCGCGCTCGCTCAGGTCACCGACCCCGCACACGTCCTGGTCGGCGGCCTCGGTCTCGGCTTCACGCTGCGTGAGGTTCTCGACGATCAACGCGTCCAGAAGGTGACCTGCGTGGAGCTCGAGGAGAGCTTGGTGGGCTGGATGCGCGACGGCACCCTGGCCCACGGCCCGGCGATCCTCGCTGATCAACGCGTGGAGCTGGTCACCGCCGACGTCGCCCAGGTACTCACCGAGGCCGGCGCCGACACGTTCGACCTGGTCCTGCTCGACGTCGACAACGGTCCCGACTATCTGGTCCATGACACCAACGGATCGCTCTACCAGACGCCGCTGCTCGCACTCGCCGCCCGCGCCACCCGACAGGTACTCGTGGTCTGGTCGGCCGCGGAGTCCAACGCCCTGCACCAGGCGATGACCGAGGCCACCGGCAACTGCACCGCGCACTCCTACGACATCACGCTCAACGAACGCGCGGAAACGTACTGGCTCTATGTGAGCCGCACCGGCCGCTGACCGCGGCCCCTCAGGGGTGGGTCATCGAGGCGACGTCCAACGCCTCGTCGAGCTGCTCGACGGTCAGTTCTCCACGTTCGACGAACCCGAGCGCGAGGACGGTCTCGCGGATGGTGTGGCCCTGGGCCAGGGCCTGCTTGGCGACCTTCGCCGCCGCCTCATAGCCGATGTATCGGTTGAGCGGGGTGACCACCGACGGCGAGGACTCCGCGTAGCGCCGCATCCGATCGACGTCGGCGGTGATGCCGTCCACACAGCGAGTGGCCAACAGCGTCGACGACGTCGACAGGATCCGGATCGACTCCAGCAGGTTGCGGGCCATCATCGGCATCATCACGTTGAGCTCGAAGTTGCCCGCCGCACCGCCCATGGCGAGCGCGGCATCGTTGCCGATCACCTGGGCACAGACCATCAGCGTCGCCTCCGGCAGGACAGGGTTGACCTTGCCCGGCATGATGCTGGAACCGGGCTGAAGGTCCGGCAGATGGATCTCCGCGAGTCCGGTCGTCGGGCCACTCGACATCCAGCGCAGGTCGTTGCAGATCTTGGTCAGCCCGACCGCAATCGTCCGCAGCACCCCACTGAGCTCGACCAGCGAGTCACGGGTGCCCTGGGCCTCGAAGTGGTTCCGAGCCTCGGTGAAGGTCACCGACCCCCGCGCTGAGAGCTCCTCGATCACCGCTGCGGCGAACCCGGGCGGGGTGTTGATCCCGGTGCCGACCGCCGTCCCGCCCAGGGGCAGCTCCGCGACGCGGGGCAGGACCGCGTCCAACCGCTCCAAGCCGTAGCGGACCGTGGCCGCCCAACCACCGAACTCCTGCCCCAGCATCACCGGCGTGGCGTCCATCAAGTGAGTACGCCCGGACTTCACCACCTCCGAGAACTCCTCTGCCTTCGCCTCCAGCGAGGTCGCCAGGACCCGCAGGCCGGGCTGGAGATCCTCGATCACCGCCAGCGTCGCCGCCACGTGAATCGCGGTCGGGAAGGTGTCGTTGCTCGACTGACTGGCGTTGACATGGTCGTTCGGGTGCACCTCCACGCCAGCAGCCTGGGTCAGCGAGGCGAGCACCTCATTCATGTTCATGTTCGAACTGGTCCCCGAGCCGGTCTGGAAGACGTCGATCGGGAACTGGTCGCCGTGCTCGCCGGCGGCGATCACCGCCGCCGCCTTCTCGATCGCCGCTCCCTTCTCGGCTTCAATCACGCCGAGGTCGGTGTTCACCTTGGCCGCTGCACCCTTGACCAGGGCCATCGCCCGGATCAGCCGCGGCTCCAAGGTGGTACCGCTGATCGGAAAGTTCTCGATCGCACGTTGGGTCTGGGCCCGCCACAGGGCCGCCGCCGGGACCTGCACCTCACCCATGGAGTCATGTTCGATCCGGTACTCGCTCATGCTCCGAGGCTATGCCGTCGACCAAGTGGAACGAGCACCACCAGGACCGTCCCTTCCCCTGCTGCGTAGGGTGCTGGGTATGGATGACATCCATACTCTGCACACGCAGTACGCGACCGAGGATCGTCTGGAGATCCGGCGGGCCGTCTGGCAGCCGGGCCCGGAGGGCAACCCGTCTACCGCGGCGCTCGACGCCATCCTCCGTTCGGGGGCTGCCGACGTCCTCGAACTCGGCTGCGGAACCGGTGCCTTCGCGGCCCGGCTCGCCGCCGTCGGCTCGATGCGCGTGACGGCGACCGACGCGTCGGCGCGGATGGTCCAGGTGACTCGCGACCGCGGCCTCGAGGCCCAGGTGGTGGATGCCCAGGCGCTCCCCTTCGCCGACGACTCGTTCGACGCCGTCGCCGCGCTCTGGATGCTGTACCACGTACCGGATCGTCAGCAGGCGCTCGCCGAGATCCGACGGGTGCTCCGCCCGGGCGGGGTCTTCGCGGCGATCACCGTCGGCACCGACCATCTGGCCGACCTCCGCACCGAGGCGGGCGGACGCCCATGGGAGCCCGCCTTCTCCAGCGAGAACGGGCCGGAGCAGTTGGCCCCGCACTTCGCCGACGTCACCGCGGAGCATTTCCATACCCGGGCCTACTTCGAGAACCGGGACGCCGCCCTGGAGTACCTGCACACGATGCCGGACGACATCGCGTGGGACCTGCCGGAGTTCGCCGAACCGCGCGGCTTCGGCGGCCACGTCACCCTCTTCACCTGCCGCTGAGACGGCAAGAGCCGCCTGCTGACCTGGTCAGGAGGCGGCTCGTTGCGGTGGATCAGTACCAGCCGCGGGCCTGGCTGTGGCCCCACGCGCTGCACGGCGATCCATAGCGGTCCTCGATGTAGCCGAGGCCCCAGCGGATCTGGGTCACCGGGTTGGTCGCCCAGTCGGCGCCGGCGGATGCCATCTTGGAGCCGGGCAACGCCTGCGGGATGCCGTAGGCACTCGACGTCGGGTTGTCGGCGTTGACGCGCCAGTTCGACTCGCGGGTCCACAGCGAGTCCAAGCAACCGAACTGCCCGGCGTCGAAGCCGAACTCGGCGAGGAGAACCTTGGCGACCTCTTTCGGGTCGGCGTCGGAGTGGTCCTCGGTGCGGGTGATGGCGTTGCCCTTGGGCTGGGCGCTGAGCAGCGCTGCCTCGGTGGCTGCCGGCACCTGGTCGCGGCGGTCCGAGCGGGAGACCTGCTCGGTACGGCGCTCGGCGATCGCCGCAGCGTCGGGAGCCTCACCCGTGCTGGCTGCCACGCCCGCGGACAGGTTGGCCGAGACGTTGTCGAAGTTGCCCGATGCGGGGCTGTCGCCCGCCACACCTGCAGCAACAGCGGTGCCGGTTGCGGCAACCGCGATGGTGGAGAAGACCAGGGTGTTGCGCACGACCCGCTTGGGCGCGCTGGCAACGGGAGCCCGGTGCGTGGGCACGTACTTCTTGTGTTTGGACACAGGCCGTCTCAGGGTCTCGACTACAGGGGCGACCCCTCGACTCGACGTCCCCACAGCCGCGAGCGGTCCTCCGACACCCTGCCCCACGATCCAAGCCCAGGCAAACCGAACCGCCCAATCTGTGGAACCTCATTCATCACATTGGTCACAACCATCACAGTGACCTCACTCACCACAGCGACCGCGGCGAGATGTCCTGTTTGGGTGGCGCCTGGATGTGAGGCAGAGCGCGTCGGACCGGCGTTACATCGTCACGTGCTCCAGCATCTCGGTGACCAAAGCAGCGATCGGCGACCGCTCCGAGCGGGTCAGGGTGACATGGGCGAAGAGCGGGTGCCCCTTCAACTTCTCGACCACCGCGACCACCCCGTCATGGCGCCCGACCCGCAGGTTGTCGCGCTGCGCGACGTCGTGGGTCAACACCACCTTGGAGTTCGCACCGATCCGCGAGAGCACCGTCAGCAGCACGTTCCGCTCCAGTGACTGCGCCTCGTCGACGATCACGAAGGCGTCATGGAGCGAACGGCCTCGGATGTGGGTCAGCGGCATCACCTCGAGCATGCCCCGGTCGATGATCTCGTCGATCACGTCCTGGCTCGTCACGGCGCCCAAGGTGTCGAAGACCGCCTGCGCCCACGGCGACATCTTCTCGCTCTCCGAACCCGGCAGGTAGCCGAGCTCCTGACCGCCCACCGCGAAGAGCGGACGGAAGATGACCACCTTCTTGTGTGCCCGGCGCTCCATCACCGCCTCCAGGCCCGCGCAGAGCGCCAACGCCGACTTGCCGGTCCCGGCCCGGCCGCCGAGCGAGACGATGCCGACCTCCGGGTCGAGCAGCATCTCGAGGGCGATCCGCTGCTCGGCGGAGCGGCCGTGGAGGCCGAACGCCTCGCGGTCGCCGCGGACCAGGTGGACCTGCTTGTCCGGCCCGACCCGACCCAACGCGGTGCCCCGATCCGACAGCAGGACCAGACCGGTGTGGCACGGCAGGTCCCGGGCCTGGTCCAGGATCGCGACCCCGTCCTCGTAGAGCTCGTCGACGTCCGCCGCGGCCACCTCGATCTCGGCCATCCCGGTCCAGCCAGCGTCGGACTCGTGGATCGACTCCGCGCGGTACTCCTCGGCGTCGAGGCCGACGGCTGACGCCTTGATCCGCAGCGGGAGGTCCTTGGAGACCAGCGTGACGTCGGCGCCCTCGTCGGCGAGGTTGCGAGCGACCGCGAGGATCCGGGTGTCGTTGTCGCCGAGGCGGAATCCGCTGGGCAGGGCGTCGGGGTTCGTGTGGTTCAGCTCGACGCGCAGGCTGCCGCCGGCGTCACCGATCTCGATCGGTTGGTCGAGCCGCCCGTGCAGCACCCGCAGCTCGTCGAGCATCCGCAGCGCCGACCGGGCGAAGTACCCCAGCTCGGGGTGGTGCCGTTTGCCTTCGAGTTCGGTGATCACCACGACCGGGAGCACCACCTCATGCTCGTCGAACCGGCGGATCGCGCCCGGGTCGGCCAGCAGGACGCTGGTGTCGAGGACGTAAGTGCGGACCGATGCCTTCTTGGAACGCTTCGCAGCCACGGGGTACCCCTCACAAGCCAGCGAGCACTCCGCGCCGGCCCTAGCTCACACAGATGGACCGGGACGGCACCCGAAGACCGGAGTGCCGGCCTCCTCGCCGAGCCCGCACGGCAGCCACCGCACGGTCTCCACTCGGGTCGTGAATGCTCACGATCGGGCCTCCTGGTATCCGCCGGCTTCCCCACCGGCTGACGCCTCGAAAGTACGCCGCCACGCCGCCCGGATTCGGCGACACGCCACAACGCCAGGTTGCGAATCCATGAACTCTCCCCAGCCCTCCGCCCCGATAGTCCCTGACGTTTCGCCCCTCTCATCGGCGTGTCGAGGGGCCAAACGTTCGGCAGCGTTCGCGCAACGGCAAGAAGCTGCGGTTTAGAGCTCGGCGAATTCGCGGGTTCGCGTGCCGCTACTCCTGGACCGCCTTGGCCAAGGTGATGGCTCTGGTGAGTTGGGTCTTCTCCGCCGGGTTCATCGACCGACCCGCACTGACGGCGTCCTGGTAGGTCCAGTGGGCGTTCAGGACGCTGCGCACGATCACCCAGTCACGCGCGCGCTCCTCGTCCATGCCGGCGGTGTCGATCAGGGCATGGAACCGCAGCCGGACGTCGTCGCGCACCGAACCACCCGCGCCGTACTCGTCGAAGCGGTTGCGCAGCATCGGCTCCAGTTCGTAGGCCGGGTCGCCGTTGGCCGGCTTCGGGTCGATCGCGAGCCAACGCTCGACGCCGTCGCGGGAGTCGAGCAGCACGTTGGCGTAGTGCAGGTCGCCGTGGATCACGCTCCGGTCGGGCGCAGCCGTGAGGTCACGCGCCAAGGTGAGCGCCTGATCGACCATCCGGCGTGGCACCGGCACGCTGCGGGCATCAGCGCGCAACGCCTCGGCCCACCGTCGGACCCGCGCGCGCTGCGAAGGAAGCTGCGGCATCACGGGCACGTGCAGCACCGGGTAGAGCCCGGCGACGATCTCGCAGGCCTGCTGGTCCCAGTAGTCGGTCAGGTCGGTCCTGGACAACCGTTCCAGCAGCAGTGCCCGCCGTCCGGGATCGGCACGGAGCAACCTGACGGCGCCGCGTCCCTGCCAGCGCTGTAGCGCGACCGCCTCGGGCTCCGACTCCTCGTCGGGCAGGGCGACCTTGAGTACCGCAGCCTGGCCCGACGCCGTCCGAACCGGGATCGCCACCGAGCAGTAGCCGTGCCAGACCGGCCCCTGGGCCCGGAGCTCCCACTCGCCGATCAGCTCATCGACCAGCCGCGGTAGGCCGTCGAGCCAGTCCGCCCAGGGGTCGCCGAGGCCCGCCCGACCCATCAACTCGGCTGGGATCCGCACCTGGTGACCTCCTCCACGAAGTCGCAAGTTCGCGTCGTTGCGGCGACGCTGCCGAACGGAAAGCCCCTAGTTGAGGCGGTTTCGGGGGCTTTTCGTCAGGGACTATCTTCCGGTGAGCGGAGCGGGTCAGGTGCCGTAGCGGCGTTCCCGCTGGGCGTAGGCGCGGAGCGCGCGGAGGAAGTCGACCCGGCGGAAGTCGGGCCACAGCGCCTCGCAGAAGTAGAACTCACTGCGCGCGCTCTGCCAGAGCAGGAAACCGCCGAGGCGCTGCTCCCCCGACGTGCGGATCACCAGATCCGGGTCGGGCTGGCCCTTGGTGTAGAGGTGGTCGTTGATCAGCTCGACCGACATGGTGCGGGCGAGTTCCTCGAGGGAGGTTCCGGCCCGGTCGGCCTCGGTCAGGATCGACCGGACGGCGTCCGCGATCTCCTGGCGTCCGCCGTAGCCGACGGCGATGTTGACCAGCATCCCCTCGACGTCGCGGGTCGCCTCCTCCGCCTCTTTGAGGCGGGCGGCCGTCCGCTGCGGGAGCAGGTCGAGAGCACCCACCGGATGCAGGCGCCAGCGGCGCTGGTCGGCCAGCGAGAGCACGGCCTCCTCGATGATTCCGAGCAGCGGCTCCAGCTCGGCGGCGGGCCGCGACAGGTTGTCGGTGGAGAGCAGCCACAAGGTGACCACCTCGATCCCGACGTCCTCACTCCAGCCGAGCAGCGGCTCGATGTTCGCCGCTCCCGCCCGGTGACCGTGCGCTGTGTCGGCGCCTACTGCTTTCGCCCAACGCCGGTTGCCGTCCAGCATCACCCCGATGTGTTTGGGGAGACCGTCGGTCGGCAGCGTCCGCAGCATCCGCGCCTCGTACGCCGGGTAGAGCGTGCGCCGCACCGCTTCCTTCCAATTCGCCACAACTCGATGGTAGCCGGGCGCCGACGACGTGATGTGGGCCGCAACGATGCCGCAGGCAACCTACGGTCGGGTAAGTTAGCGCCATGAACGACATGATCCGCACCCGAGTCGACGCTGTCCGCGACGGTTTCGAAGGTCTTGTCGACCACGTCGAAGACGCGATCGCCGAGATCAAGCCCAAGCTGCGCGGCTGGCTGCACCTGGCCTCCGCCCCGCTGATCCTGGCTGCCGGGATCGTGCTGATCGTGCTCTCCCCCACCACGACGACGAAGATCGGTTCGACCGTCTTCACCATCTCGGCGTTGGTGCTCTTCACCGTCTCGGCGGTCTACCACCGCGGCACCTGGTCACCCCGCACCTGGGCGTTCCTACGCCGCTTCGACCACGCGAACATCTTCGTGCTGATCGCCGGCTCCTACACGCCGTTCGCACTGCTCTTCCTGCACGGCGCGGCCCAGGCGACCCTGCTCACCGTGGTCTGGGTCGCTGCGCTCGGTGGAGTCTTCTTCCGGGTCTTCTGGACCGACGCCCCACGCTGGCTCTACACGCCGATGTACATCGCACTCGGCTGGGCCGCGGTCTTCTTCATCCCGCAGTTCATCGACGGCGCCGGCCGCTACCAGGCCGGGATCGCCATCGCCGCACTGGTGCTGGTCGCCGTCGGCGGCGTGCTCTACACCCTGGGCGGCGTCGTCTACGGCCTGAAGCGGCCGAACCCGTGGCCGCAGTACTTCGGCTTCCACGAGGTGTTCCACTCCTTCACGGTTGTCGCCTTCATCACCCACTACGTCGGCGTCTCGCTGGCGACGTACTCGTTGCGCTGAGCGCGCGCATCCAGCCTCCTTCCTGACGGTTCGGCGCGTGCGCCTGACGGTTCGGCGCGTACACCTGACGGTTCGGGCCGTGCGCCTGACGTTTCGGCGGGACTGACGCGTGGGAACCTTCTCCGCACCCTCGACAGTCTGAAGAGTGTTGAGGGCACTGTGAAGGAGACCAGGTGGAGTTCAGCGAGTATGTGGCGAACCGGAGAGCGCGGCTGGTGCGCTCGGCGGTCCTCCTCGGCTGCTCGGAGGCCGACGCCGAGGACGTCGTCCAGACAGCGCTCTCCCGGGCGCTGCGCGCGTGGCGCAAGGTCCAGCGCGCCGACTCACCCGACGCCTACATGCAGCGGATCCTGCTGAACACCCTTCGCGATGCCAAGCGACGCCGCTGGTCCGGCGAGGTCCCCACCGAGACGCTCCCCGATTCGATCGTCGACGACGGCACTCAACGCCATGCCGAGGGTTTCGCCGTCCGCCAAGCCCTCGCCGCGATGAGCCCTGAACACCGCGAGGTACTGGTGCTCCGCTTCTACGCCGACCTCACCGAACGCGATACCGCGCTCGCCCTCGGCGTCGCCCCCGGCACCGTGAAGAGCCGAACGTCACGTGCGTTGCGTGCTCTCGCCGCCGACCTCGACACCACCAGGAGTCAGCGATGATCCACGAAGACGAAGCCCGCCGCCTGATGCACGCAGCAGCCGAGACGATCGAGATCGACGCTGCTACGGTCCATCCCGAACGAGCGTCCCGTCGAACGCCGTGGCTTGCTGCGGCCGCCGCCCTGGTGGTGATCGGCGCAGGGGCCGGGGTTGCCTGGCAGCTCGGCGGCGACGACGGCTCGAGGGCAGGACGGCCCGCATCCAGCCCGTCGAACACCCCGAGTGCACGCAATGAGTTACCCGCGGGCAGCGTTCCGTCACTCTTCGGCATGCCTACCGACGACGCCACTGAGCTGCTCCGAACCGAGGGTCTCACCGAGCAGATCACCGAGAAGTACAGCTGCCTCTACCCCGCCGGCCGGGTGATCGAGAGCAACCCCAGCGTCGGGATCGTGCCGACGGGGCCGGTCAATCTCACCGTCTCCAGGGGCCCCGGGCCGGCGATGGACTGCGCGATACTCCCTTCGGACTATGAATGGTCCCTCCTTGATCTTGCCGAGGGGCGCGACGCGACGTTGAAGTTCGACGCAGAGGTGTCGGTCGTCGTCGACGGCGGCAGGGCGTCCACGCTGACCCGCAAGCAGGCGCTCGACCCGGCCACCTGGGCGTCAGGCAACGGGCTGGGCATCGTAGGCGCCGCTCTCCGCTCGGTGCGCGCTCCCGAGCGGGAGGGCGACGCTTGGCTGGTCCCTGAACTTTCACTACGGATCGGCCTCCCGCCGTTGACGGAGTGTGGGGTCACCCGACCGGGGACCGCAGCCGACCTTGAGGTCACCACGCTCGCCGTGAACCTCCCCGGCGAGGCCTGCGGCGCTGCGGTCGACGTCCTCCGCACCTCTGACGGACGCTGGGGCCAGGGCGAGATCGTGGCGCTCTTCGTGCGTAGTCCGCGGCCCACCGTGGTCGAGACCGCGCCGGTCCCCGACGTCCGCGGCCTCAGCAAGGACGCCGCCCAGGAGGCGGTGATCGCGGCCGGCTTCGCGGTACAGGACTCCACCGAGATGCGCTGCGAACCTCGCGTCGGCGCCGCCAGTCAGCAGCCCAAGGCCGGCAGGTCCCAGGCGATCGGCGGCGTCGTCAGCGTCACCTTCGAAGAAGAGCCTCGCGGTGCCAACTGCGCCGGCCTGACCAAGGCTGCGACCGACCTACTCGCCTGGGCCCGCGGCGGGTCAGCGCCAGCCTTCGCCGACGAAGTCGTCCTGATGCGCGGATACGCGGAGTCGGCGACTCTGAGCGGCACCGAGGCTGCGGACCGGAACAACTGGCGGACCTGTGCGCCGGCCCTCTCGTTCTGCCCCACCGCGCTCGACGCATTGGCCGACACCGACGGCAAGATCCAGCGCCGCTGGGACACCGACAACGTGCCCGAGCTCGACGACGGCCACTTCTTGATGGACTGCACCGCCGACCTGGGCGGCCTTCCCGATGGCTTCTACGACGCCACCCGGATCCACCTCTACCCGCCGTCGTCACTGCCCTGCAACCAGCAGTGGGACGTCACCGTCTGGGTCGACAAGGCCGGCGCCATCACCGGCGTCGACTATGCGCCGCCGCAGTAGTCGCCCCTCAGCCAGGCGCGGGGGTGATGGTCAGCGGGCCCGCAGCTCCTCGCGGGTCCGGACCACCCGCACCGCACCGCCGTCGCCGGGCACGGGGTCGGGGACCACGCCGTCCGGATCGAGGAAGAGCACCTCGCGGCCATCCAGGGAGAGTCTGCGGACCACCTCCAGCAGCATCACCCGCCCCACCCGATCCACAGACTGCAGGCGTTCGATGTCGAAGATCACCCGATCGGTCCTCTCGGTCGACTCCACCACCGCCCGGACCACCACCTCTGCGGTGGTGAAACCCAACGACCCTTGGAGTTGGAAGACGATCGCGGTGCTGTGACCGTCGTCGAAGGTGCGGACCTTGCGGAGCACCGAACGACTCGGCGCCGGCACGTCCATCAGGTGCAGCCCCATGTCCTCCGACATCCGGCCGAACAGATGGACGCCACGCACGCTGTTGCCGTGCACGTCGAGCCTCGGCGAGAAGGTAGCCACCCCCACCTGTCCCGGCAGCGCCCCGATCAGCCCGCCCGCGACACCGCTCTTGGCGGGGATCCCCACCGTGGTCACCCAGTCCCCGGCCGCGTCGTACATCCCGCAGGTCGTCATCACGCTGAGCACCTGGCGCGCCACCCGCGGCGAGATGACCTGGCGTCCGGTCACCGGCTGTCGACCGCCGTTCGCCAACGTCGCGGCCATCACCGCCAGGTCTCGCGTCGTGACCAGCAGTGAGCACTGCCGGGTGTAGCCCTCGACGACGGCGGTCGGCTCCTCGTCGAGGATCTGGTAGCTGCGGAGCATGTGCGCAAGCGCCAGGTTGCGGTGTGCCGTCTCCAGCTCCGAGGCGCAGACGGCCTCATCGACGCGCAGCGGGCGGCCGGCGAACTCAGAGAGACCGGCGACCACCCGTTCCATCCGCTCGGCGGCGCCCCACCCCGCCATGCCGGCGAGCGCATGGGTGGCGATCGCCCCGGCGTTGATCATCGGGTTGCGCGGGCGCCCGGTGCCGGGCTCCAGCGACAGCTCGTTGAAGGCGTCCCCGCTCGGCTCGACGCCGACCTTGGCCAGGACGCCGTCCAGCCCCCGGTCTGCGAGCGCCAGCGCATAGACGAACGGCTTCGAGATCGACTGGATGCTGAACTCGACGTCGGCGTCACCGGCCGCATAGACGACCCCATCGACCGTGGAGAGCGCCACTCCGAACCGGTCCGGATCAGCCTTCGCCAACTCCGGGATGTAGTCGGCGACGGCGCCCTCCACCGCATGAGCACTATCGCCGAGCACCTCGGCCAGGTAGTCCGGGATCGGGGACTTCATCGGCTTCTCCTCGAATCGCAGCCAGGTCCCGTCCACCGTAGTGGTGCGTGGGTCAGCCCTCGGTGGGTTTGCGCGCCCACCGTGCGAGGACGAAGACGCCTTCGCTCTCGGCGGTGACGCCGTCCTCGGTGCTCAGCGTGCACTTGACGATGAACTTGGTGGGCGTGCGCGACTCGACCCAGGCCTTGGCCACGACCGGGCCCAGCCGGGTCGGTTGCAGGTAGCGGACGGTGAGCGTGCCGGTGAAGGTCGGGCCGTTGCCCATCACGTGGGCGGCTCGACCGCTGGCATGGTCGAGGACCAACGCGACCCAGCCACCGTGCAGGCAGCCGGGCGGACCTTCGTAGGCGGCACCGAAATCGGCCTCGTAGCGGACGCCTTCCGCGACGGGGATCTCGCGCAGCGGCGGGGCGACGGCGTTCTTCAGGCCGGTGGCGGCGTTGCCCCAGTTCCAGGCGAGGCCGTCGTCATTGAGGTGCATCCCGAAGGATCCCGTGTCCGCCTTGGCGCCCAGCAACTCCCGTGCGGCACGGATGTGTTCGCGGGCCGCGGTGATCTCGTCTGCTTCGACCTCGCTGAGGATCGCGGTGTCGACCAAGTCGCGGAGCTCGTCGCCGAGCGGTCCCCACAACGCGGCCCGCTCAGCGAGTTCGTCAGCGGTCACCGACTCGTTGACGCGTTTGTGCCAAACAGGACGCTGCTCGCTGCTCACCTTGGTCTCCGGCCTACTCGGGTCTCGTCCATCACGAGGAACAAGGGTCACTTTCGCCTGTCCGCACTTCGGGTCGCGCACCGGGTCTCGCTGGCCGGACGGGTTGTCAGCACACAGCGGCTCGACCCACGGCTTGAATTACGCGAACTATCGGCGTACGTTAACGATATATCGCGAAGTGGTCGCGATACTCAGACTCGAAAGAGAGCACCCCATGAACAACTTCTCAGAGTTCAACGAATTCACCGGCCCCCGACGTCGTCGCGGCCCCGGACGCGGCCCTGGCCCCCACCCGGGAGACGCCCACCGCGGCGGCCCCGGCGAACACGGGGAACACGGCCACGGCGGACGCCGAGGTCGTGGCCCCGGACACGACGCCGGTTTCGACTTCGGCGCAGGCTTCGGCGGCGCCTTCGGACCGGTCGGCCCACCGCCCTGGCTCTCCGAGCTGTTCGGCGCCCCGCGGCCGCGTGGCCGCGGTCGCGGCGGACGGCCGGGCCCCAAGGTCCGACGCGGCGACGTCCGCGCCGCGATCCTCGATGTCCTGCGCAGCTCCGAGCAACCGATCAACGGGTATCAGGTGATCGGCCAGATAGCCGAACGGAGCGGGGACGCCTGGCGCCCCAGCCCGGGCTCGGTCTACCCGACCATCCAACAACTGCAGGACGAAGGCCTGATCGACCTCGACGAAGGCGCCGGACGGCGCGCCCTCCGGCTGACGGAGGAAGGTGTTGCCTGGTGCGCCGAGCACGAGGCCGAACTGGCCGCCGTCTGGGCACCCTTCGACGCCGAGCCCGAGCAGCCGGCCGACGAGTTCGCCAGCGCCAAAGCCCAAGTGGGCCAGGTGATCTCCGCCGTCTGGCAGATCGCAGCAACCGGTTCCGCCGCCCAGCGGCATGCCGCCGTCGAGGTGCTCAGCGACGCACGCCGTCGCCTCTACGGCATCCTCGCCGACGGCGATGAGGCAACCCAGCAGGACTGAACACAGGAACGGGCCACGCCGACCGGCGTGGCCCGTTCTGCTGTTCCCGGCAGACTGGACTCAGACGGGATAGAGCGGAAGCGCCTTACGGGGTTGGAAGACGAAGCTCGCCCCGGTGCTGATCCGGGTCACCGCCACCTCGTCGAACTCCTTCGCCCCCTCGCCCCGCGTCACCTGCACGGCGAACGAGTCAGCCATCCCCGTGATCGTGACATCGAAGCTCGCGTCGAGCGCTCGGACCGCAGCTTGAAGCGGCCGCAGTTCCTCGGGCCCACAGAGGGAGATCCACGCTCCGTCGAGGTGCGCCGGGCCGGGCCGCACCTCGAGCCGGTCCCCTGCCCCTGAGGCGGTGACATAGGCGGCCGGGTTGAAGATCGGATGCAGCAGCAACAGCTCGACGGCGCCGTCGGGCGTCCGCGGAACGTCGACCGCACGCATGATCCGCTCCGAGGCGATGCCGGCGATGCCGATCAACGTGCGCAGTGCCAGCCGCTCGGCATCGGCAGGCGCATCGGGCAGCCGCTTGGCGACCGCCATCCGGAACCCGTTGAAGAGCAGGTGCATCTGCAGGCAGACCTCGTCGGCGATCCGGACCAACGCCGAGTGCGAGAACTCCGCGAAGTCGAGGTCCGCCAACAGCGGGCCCGCATAGTCATGACGCCCCTCGCCCTCACCTGCGATCGGAGCGAGCTCCACCAACGCAGCTTGGGATTCGGCGTTGCGTAGACACTCCGCAGTCGCCTCTACCGGCGGATGGCCCGGGTCGATGATCACCGTCCAGGCACAGTGCGGCGAGCGGTCGCTCGGCACCCGCGGCGGCCGATGGATGGGCCGCACCTGGGCATGCGGGTTGGTGGCTACGGCCGTCGCATCGAAGGTCGGGTCCTCGATGTCGTGGCACATCGCGCGGACGTACTCGGCGCCCATCGGCTCCACGTCCATCAATGCACCACAGTGGTCGAGGTGGAACGCGCCATGGTTCGGATCGTCAACGGTGTAACGGAAATCCATGAACTGGGGCGGTGCGCCGATGTCGAGCTGCAGGCCCTTGAAGATGGTGACCACGTCGTCACCGGCGTAACCGAGCGCGCGCTGCATCCGTCGGGTGTAGATCGGCGAGGCGGCCGCC
Organism: Nocardioides sp. Bht2; assembly: GCF_047308515.1. Classification (NCBI taxonomy): domain Bacteria; kingdom Bacillati; phylum Actinomycetota; class Actinomycetes; order Propionibacteriales; family Nocardioidaceae; genus Nocardioides; species Nocardioides sp. Bht2. Next base: position 245,130 of record NZ_JBLBWI010000002.1, on the reverse strand, counting down.
CACTCGTCGATGGCGACCTGCGCCATCTCGTCGCGTCCGAATGCGCCGATGCACCAGGCCATCCCGGACCGGTCGATGAGTTGCCCGATCAACAGCAACTCGGGGACCAGGCGCGCCAGTTCGTCACGGCTCAGGGCTGCATAGCGAGATCGCTCTTCCACATTTCCCATAGTGACCCCTATGATAATTGCAAGTCAACGCCCCGTCTTGAGATCGGATCGCCTTATGCGTAACGGCCTTGTGCTCTTCACCAGCGACCGCGGCATCACCCCTGCCCGGGCCGCCAAGGCCGGAGAGGACGCCGGTTTCGACACCTTCTACGTCCCCGAGCACACCCACATCCCGATCAAGCGCGACGCCGCGCACCCCGGGACCGGCGACGAGACACTGCCCGACGACCGGTACCTGCGCACCCTCGACCCGTGGGTATCGCTGGCGACCGCAGCCGCCGTCACCGAGCGGATCAGGCTCTCGACCGCCGTCTCGCTCCCGGTCGAGAGCGACCCGATCACCCTCGCCAAATCGGTGGCCACCCTCGACCACCTTTCGGGCGGCCGGGTGACGATCGGCGCCGGCTTCGGTTGGAACACCGACGAACTGGCCGACCACCATGTCCCCGCCGGCAAGCGGCGAACCGTGCTGCGCGAATACCTGGAGGCGATGCGCGCGCTGTGGACCCAGGAAGAGGCCAGCTACGCCGGCGAGTTCGTGAACTTCGGCGCTTCCTGGGCCTGGCCCAAACCGGTCCAGGACCATCTGCCCGTGGTGATCGGCGCAGGCGCAGGCCCGAAGACCTTCGCCTGGATCGCCGCCAACGCAGACGGCTGGATGACCACCCCGATCGAGACCGAGATCGCCGAACGCTGCCGACACCTGCACCGAGCCTGGGCCGACGCCGGACGCGCGGGCGCACCGCAGATCCACGTGCTGATCACCATGCGCCCCTCCCCCGACGACCTTGCGGCCTGGGCCGACGCCGGCGTCACCGACCTGATCTGGGGCATCCCCGACAAGAGCGCCGACGAGGCGGCCGGCGCGATCGGCCGGCTGGGCGAGCGATTGAAGCTCTAACCGATCGCTGGCCGTAGAATCGCGGCGTGACGCTCAGCGCGAAAGGGACCCGACTCAACCGTCGAGGTCTGGAGACCCGTCGCCACCTCCTCAAGGTCGCGCTCTCCGTCCTGGCACAGGGCGGCCCCGAGGCCGTCAGTGCCAACCTGATCGCACGCGAAGCAGGTGTCACCTGGGGAACCGTGCAACACCAGTTCGGCGACGCCGACGGCCTGTGGGCCGGCGTCCTGGAGTACGTGGCGGAACACCGCGGCCCGGTCTTCGAGACCGTCACCGAGAGCTCCGACGTCGCCGGCCGGGTCTCCGCCGTGGTCGCCGCGATGTGGGCCTCCCTCGACCTGCCCGGGCAGAAGGCGCTCTACAACCTGCGCAAGGCTCTGCCCCGTGAGCGTGGGGAGTTGGAGAGCCAGTACCCGAAGACCGCTGCTGCGATCGCCAACTGGGACGGCGAATGGACCGCGATGTGCGAGGCCGCCTTCGAGGGGCTCGACGTCGACCGTGACCGCCTGGCCCGGGTCCGCGCGCTGCTGCCCGGCGCGATTCGCGGCGTCCGCGAGGAGCAGTACTTCAGCTCCTACGCGGACACCGACGCCGCCAAGCAGGGCTTGGTCGACGCGCTCTCGCTCTACCTGGCGTAGCCCGGCGCTGGATGCGGCGCGACCGGTCAGTTGCCGCACCTTCGGGGGCTGTTACTGCCCCTTCAGTGGCTATTTGTGCGCCTTCGGGGCTATTGGTTCACCCTCGAGGGTCAGGCGCGACGGGCGTCGGGGCGGCAGACCCGGCACAGGGTGAGCGCATCGGTGCGCGCGCCGAGCGGCACCAGGTCGGAGCGGTGTGCGATCAGTTGGCAGTCCCGGCGGTGCACCGTGTCACCCTCGCCGACCGTCACCTGCAGCGCGCCGAGGTCCTCCCCTTGGGGGTCGAGCGCGGCCGCCCGCGACGTGACGTCGGCCAGAACCAGCAGCGTGTCGGCCAAACGCTTGGCGGACTCGCGCTGGTCGGCAGCGATCCGTGCCAACCAGGCACCGAAGTAGAGGAACCCACCGACGAAGGTGAGGCCGAGACCGAAAAGACCGCCGGAGACCAGGTACGACAACTGCTCGTGCTGGTACGGCGTATTGGCTGCGCCGTACCAACCGAAGGCGATCACCACCAGGCCCAGCGGCAGCAGGATCGCACCGGCCCAGAAGAGGACCATCTGCAGCAGTTGGTAGTGGTTGTTCATCAAGGGAGCGACACCGGAGCGGTCGCGGGTCCCGGCGCGGGGCAGGCTCGTCGTGGTCATGTCACACCTTTCGAAGATCGGGAAGGCCGCTGTCGAGGCCGTGAGTGCAGGCGCCACCGGCACCTAGTGCCAGGAGGCCGGCCCGTCTGAACCAGCTACCGATCGCTGCGGCGATCGCCATGCCGCCCAGCAGCAGACCGCCCGAGATCGAGAAGAGCTTCGGCAACCCCGCCGCGACCGGCTGCACCGGCGGTAGGTCACCGGCCGCCGTGGTCGGTGTGTCGACGCTCGGCGCATCGGGGGCGGCGGGTGCGTCGGGGAGACTTCCCGTGCCATCCTCGCTCGCCGGAGTACCGGCGCCGTCGTCGCTCCCCGGGTCGGTGGCCGGTGGAGTCCCAGCGCCATCGTCGGTGCCGGGCATCGAGACCGGCGGGACCGTCTCCAGGTTGGCGCGGGCCTCTCCCAGGGTCAGCACGATCCGCGGTGCCAGGCTGCCGAGACCGGCAACCAGGCTCTTGGCCATCCCGGCCTCGGCCGGCATCAGCTCGGCGAGCTGGGCCAGCGGCAACGCCGAGAGCAGCGGCGACAGGATGTCCGTCTTGATCTCGATCACCAGGCCACGGCTCACCGAGACGGTCGTATTGCCCTCACTACGACGTTCCGGCTTCGGCACCGTGAACGTCACGCCGAGCTGTTCCAAGGCGGCAGCAGGGTTGTCGGAGAGGAACGGGATCGCCTGGGTCTTGCCCATCGCGACCACACCGTCGGGGCCGATACCGAACTCCTGGCCCGCGATGGTCATCCCGCCGTAGCTCGCCTTACCGCCGGCCTGGCCGGTACTGCCATCGCTGGAGGCGGTCGCCACCGAGCTGACCCCTTCCAGCTTGATCAGTCCACCGAGCAGGCTGACGTCACCCAACCGCGACTTCGAGGTGACCTGCACCTTCCCGTCGACGAGCGCGGTCTTCGAGGTCGACACGTAGCCGTTGAAGTCGATCAGGGTGGAGAGTCCGGCGGGCATCCCGGGCACGCCGGACTCCTGCTTCGCCGCCCCCGTCAACTGGCCGAGCCCCAAGGTCTGCAACAGGTTCCCGGCCAGCCCCGAGGAGGCCGGCACCTCCTCGACGTCGCTGTCGGGCGAGAACCCGGTCGAGCCGGTCGCCAGCTCACCGTCGGCGCTGGCCCTCATCACCATTCCCGGGAACGGCTCGTCCTTCTGGGACTGGGAATCGGAGGGGTAGACGGCGTTGACCTGTACCGGGTAACCGCCCGCGAAGAGCTGCGGGGGCAGCCCCAGTTGCTCCCCGAAGGTCTTGAGCCCCTCGCCCACCGGGTCACCGGGCCAGAACCAGCTGGCCCGGCTCGAGCTACTGCCCGAGTCGGCCTTCGCCTTGCTGTAGGCCATCATGAACTCCAGCTGCGGGCTGGACGGGATCGGCAGCGAGGGCTCGAAGACCTCGACATGCACCGGCGTCGCCCACGCCGTCGAGGAGTAACCACCGAACGTGGGCGCCGCTGGCGTCTCCTCGTCGGCTGCCGCGCTCCACGGGAGGGCCGCGCCCACCAGGAGGGTCGCGCCGACCACTGCTATCCGTCTCATGCCGCTCCCCCGAGGATCACATCGGTCATCGTGCTCATCACTTCGGCCGGTTCGCCGGTGGCCACCACGCGTCCTCCCGACATCACCGCCGCATAGTCCGCGACCCGCAGTGCGGTGCGGGCGAACTGCTCGATGCAGACGATGGTCACGCCGCTGGCGGCGATCATCCGCACCGTGTCGTAGAGCTCCTCGACGATCAAGGGCGCCAGCCCCATCGACAGTTCATCGAGCAGCAGCAGTGCCGGGTCGGAGGCCAGCGCCCGCGCCATCGCAAGCATCTGCTGCTCGCCACCGGACATGGTGCCGGCGAGTTGGTGACGCCGTTCGTGCAGTCGCGGAAAGTAGTCGAAGGCGGTCTGCTTGATCAGCGACGCCGACACCCCGGCATACGACATCAGCAGCAGGTTCTCCTCGACCGTCAGGTTGGGGAAGACCGAACGCCCTTCGGGGATCGTGCAGAGACCGACCCTGGCCAGTGCATCGGGCGAGGAGCCCTTCACGTGGACGCCGCCGAGGTGCAGATCCCCCGACGTCGGCGCCTTCTGCCCGCTGATCACCTTCACCAGCGTCGACTTGCCGGCACCGTTCGGCCCGAGGAGCGCCATCACCGCACCCTTCGGCACACTCAGGTTGACCCCGCGCAGCACTTCGATCCGGCCATAGGCCGCATGGAGGTCGATCACCTCCAGCATCGGCACGCTCATCAGCTCACCCCCACCGCAGGAAGCACCGTGGTGGCGTCGAAGGCGGCCAGGTCGGTGCGGGTGTCCTGCTCGTCGCTCTGACCGAGGTAGGCCCGCTGGACCCGCTCGTCGCTACGCACCTCGGCGGGCGAGCCGGAGCAGATGATCTCGCCGAAGTCGAGCACGTGGATGTCGTCGCAGACGGTCATCACCAGGTCCATGTCGTGCTCCACCATCAGGATCGCCCGGCCTTCGCCGGCCAGCGCCAGCAGCAGTTCACCGAAGGCGTCGGTCTCGTGCTCGTCGAGTCCCGACGACGGTTCGTCGAGCAACAGGAGCCGCGGATCGCCCGCCAGGCAACGCGCCAGCTCCAACAGCCGGGCGGTTCCGGTCGGGATCGCGTCGGCGCGCTCACCCGCGTAGTCGGCGATGCCTACCCGCTCCAACAATCGGTCCGCCTCGGCGCTCTGGCTCCGCCAGACTCCCCGCAGGCCACCCGCGATGTCGAGCGCCACCCGGACGTTGTCGTGCACCGTCAACGAGCCGAACGCCTCCAGCCGTTGGAAGGTTCGCGCCATCCCCCGGTGCGAGCGACGGTGGACCGGCATCCTGGTCACGTTGCGGCCGTCGAACCGGACGGTTCCCTGAGTCGGCCGCTGCAGCCCGGTGATCACGTTGAAGCAGGTGGTCTTACCAGCACCGTTCGGCCCGATCAGTCCGGTGATCCGTCGTTCTTCGGCGGTGAAGGTGGCGTTGTTGACGGCGGTCACTCCACCGAACCGCACCACCACGTCCTCGACCTCAAGCAGGGGCATGGTTGGTCTCCTCGTCGGGCTCACTGGGGGTGCGGGCGGCCGGGACCGCGAACGTGCTCTCCGGCGCCGCGACGGCATCGTCGTCGTCAGCTTCGGCGGCGTCCTCGATCGAACCGCCGCCAGCAGGGACTGCGTCGAGCGACGGCGCCCAGATCGGGATCCGCTCCCGCACCCAGGGCTCGCCACGTTCACGCGCCAGCCGACCGAGCCGGAAGAGCTGGTTGGCGAGTCCGTTCGGGTCCCGGCCGAGCGCCACGGCACCGAAGCCGAGGACGACGAAGAAGAGACCGGCCAGCTCCGGGTTATTTGCCTGGAGCTCGGGCAGCAGCATCAGTCCGACCCCGCCCAGGCAGGCGCCGGTCACCGAGGTGACGCCGAAGACGACCGCAAGGAGCAGCAGCGGCAGACTGTTGAAGAACTGGAAGTCGGCGGCGCCGATGGTGCCGCGGAGCCCGGCGAAGAGACCGCCGGCCAGGCCGGCGATGCCAGCGGACGCGGCGAAGAGCGCCACCCGGAACCAGCGTTGGTCGAGGCCCAGTGTGCCGCAGGCCGAGGGGCTGTCCCGCAGGGCGATCAGCAACCGGCCGACCACCCCGCGGCGCAGCGCCAGGACCGCCAGCGCACAGAGCACCAGGAAACAGACCATCACCAGGACGTAGCCGCTGCTCGACTCGATCTTGACGCCGAGGATCGAGAGCCGCTCAGCGGTGAGCGCGCCGTTGAATCCGAAGGCCCACTCCTCCTGGAAGATCATCTTGTCCATCAGCACGCCGAAGGCGAGCGTGGCAAGAGCCAGGTAGAGGCCCGTCAGCCGCAGCACCGGCAACGCCACCAGCGCACCGACCCCCGCCGCGATCAACGCGGTGAGCAACAGGCCGTAGAGGTTCGGCTCGTCCAACTTCGAGTAGGACAGGGCACCGACCCCGGCGAAGGTGAGCTGGGCGAGTGAGACGTGGCCGCCGTAGCCGGTCAACAGGACCAGCGAGAGCATCACCATCGCGAAGGTGGCCGCCGTGCCGACCAGGAGCAGGTTCGCCTCGGACATCCCGATCGTGATCACCATGACGAAGACCAGCAGCCCCACGCCGCAGAGCGCGGCTCGACGCAGCGTCGGCACCGGCGCCGAGACGGTGCCCTTGACCTGACCGATCCGCAGCTGCGCCTGGGGCAGCACGATCAGCAGTACGAAGAGGAAGAGGGCCGGGATCACCGGACGGATACCGGCGATGAAGCCGTCCGTCGGCAGGTACCCGACCGCGAGGCTCTCCAGGATGCCCAACGCCATCGCGCCTGCGAAGGTCAGCGGCAGGCTCTTGAGCTTGCCGAGCATCGCGGCGGCGTAGGCGTTGATCACCAACAGGGTGAGCGCGTAGTAGTCGAGGCCCACCACCGGAGCGAGCAGGATGCCGCCCAGCGCGGCCAACGACATGCCGATCGCCCAGGCCAACTGCGCGACCCGGTCCGGCTGTCCACCGAAGAGCTGAAGCAGCTCGGGATTGTCGACAGCCGCGCGCATCGCGGTACCGACCCGGGTCCGGTTGAGCAGTACGTAGAGCGCCAGCGCCACCAGAACCGAGCAGACGATGGTGATCAGCTGGTGGGCGGTGATGAAGGTATCGCCCACCTGGTAGCCGGATTCGGGACGGAACGGCAGCAGGATCCGCGACTCGGGCGGCCACAGGTACTGCGCGACGCCGATCAGCCCGACCAGAAGACCGACGGTCACCACCAGCGAGACGCTGACCGGTGCCGAGCCGAGGTTCCGGGTCACGAACCGCTGGATGAACCAGCCGATAGCCGGGGCCACCACGCCGAGGACCAGGACCAGCGCCAACCAGGTGGGCATCCCCTGGCGTACCGAGAAGTCCCAGAAGGTGAAGGCGAGCACCATCCCGAACGCACCGTGCGCGATGTTGAAGACGCGGGTGGTGGCGTAGGTCAGGACCAGACCGCTGGCCGCGATCGCATAGGCCGCGCCGGTGAAGACACCCAGCACGACGAAGGCGAAGAAGCCGCTCACCGGCTCAGCCGCCGATTCCGGTGGCGACCATCGGTGCACACATGTAGCTGCCCGGGCTGACCTGCTTCCAGGTGCTGCCCTGGAGCTGGATCACCTTGCTGCACTCGGCTCCGAGACCCCGGCCGATGTGCTGCTTGGCGTGCAGTCCGTTGCCGGTCCAGTTGTCGACGCCACGGAGCGCGGCGACCATGTTCTTGCGGTCCAACCGGCCGCCGAGGGCGAGTGCCTTCTCCACGAAGAGGCGGGTCGCCGACCAGGCGTAGAGGCCATACATGTTCGGTGCCGCACCGGGCTTCACCTGCTGCAACCAGGAGAGATAGAGCTGCATCTCCTTGTTGTTGGCCTCGAACATGTCGTTGGTCAGGTAGACGAAGGTCTTGTCGCCGACGCCGCCGGCCTGGTCGACATAGCGCTTGTCGTAGACAGTGCCGTCGGCCAGCACGACCTCGGGAGAGAACGCCTGCTGCTTCATCGCCTGCTGCAGCTTCACGTAGTTCTGGTACGGGCCCTGGTAGTAGACGAGCTTGATGTCCTTGCTCTTCATCTGCTGGACGTACGGCGCAAAGTTGAACTCCGCGACGTCGATCCCCTGCACGTACTTGACCCCGTAGCCGATCTTGCCCCAGGCCGAGGCGAGCGACTTCGCGTTCGGCGGCGCGGCACCGGCATTGATGTAGAGGACGGCGGCGCTGTCGGTGGCGCTCTTGTACTTGCTGCGCAACCACTTGGCGTAGGCGACACCGATCTTGGAGGTGTCGACCACCTGGGTGGCGAAGCAGGTGGAGCACTTCTGCCGTTCCGGGTTGACGATGGTCGAACGCAGGTCCGGCAGGCCACAGTTCTGGGCGGTGGCCGCACCACCGGAGTCGAACGCCGACATCGAGCCGACCGCGGCGAAGGCCTGGTCGCAGGCCTTCAGGTAGGCCTGCTGGTCGGCGCCGGCGTCGGCGCGGGTGTCGAGGGCCAGCACATCCAGCTTGCGTCCACAGATCTCGCTCTGCGAGTTGAAGTAGGCGACGTAGGCACGGGTGCCCATCTGCGCCGACTCGAAGATGCCGGGCACCGGACCGGAGAGGTCGGAGGCGTTGGCGATCAGGATCTTGTCGTCGGTGACCCCGGTCTGGTTCTTGAAGCCGTTGCAACTGCCCTTGGGGCCGTCGCCGGTGGAGGCGTTCTCGCCCTTCACCGGCGAGGTGCCGGGCTTGCTGTCGGGATTGCTTCCCGCGTTGTCGGTGCTCCCCGGCGCGGAGCCGGAGTCGCCGCTGTCGGTTCCGGAATCCCCCGTGTCGCCGGTGTCGACGGTGCCGTCGTCGGGCAGGCCCTCGCTCCCCGGCGCCGTGCCGGAGTCTCCCTGGTCGCCGACATTGCTGCCGGTCCGAACCGTGCCGTTGGCCCGAGCCACGTCCTCGGGCGCGACCTGCGAGCCGCAGGCGGCCAGAGCCAAGGTCAGGGCGATCCCGAAGAGAGCGACACCCGCCTGCGGGCGGCGGTGGCCAACTCGTCGTTTGAGCATCATCTGTCTCGTTCCTCACAGGAGCGGTAGGCACTGTCTCAACGAGGGCTCTATTCGAAAGTTATGAGCTAGCTCACATTTGGCTGAGCTTTCTCACCGCGGCTCAGCGCCCTTTCGCGATGGTCTCCTCGACCAGGCTGTTCAACCGCGCGCCGACCGGCCATCCTGCGTAGTGCGACAAGAAGATGACGATCTCGCGCAACGCCTCGGCGTCCAGGTCGCCGGCCTGGAGCGCAGCGGGGATCTGGATGCCCATCACGTCGTGCGCTCCGGTGCCGGCCAGCAGCCCGACCAGCAGCAGCCGACGATCCCGGTCGCTGAGTCCCGGTCGGGTCCAGATGTCGGCGAAGAGATGGTCGGCGGTGTAACCGAAGAAATCACCGTCGCCGTCCGACATGGTGAAGCCGTAGACCTCCTCCATCTTGGACAGGCCGCGGCGGCGGGTCTCAGGCAGGTCGGCGAAACGATCGGTCATCTCAGGGCCTCTCAGCAGGGTCGGCCGGAAGCCCGAGGCCGGTACCGAACCGGTCCAGGGCGATCCGCGCCAGAGGTGTCTCTACGCCGAGCTCGTCAGCGAGTTCGACGGCGAATCTCAGGTCCTTCTCGCCCAGGGCCCGAACATGGGCGAAGACGTCGAACCAGAAGTCGTCGGCGGGGATCGGCGCCGACGTCGGTCGATGCATGATCGCCCCTGGGCCACCGGTCACCGCGTCGGTGTGCCGGACGACGTCGCCCAGCGCGAGTAGGTCGAGCCCGGCCGCCTCGGCCAGACGCTGAGCCTCGGTCGCGGCGGTGAACGCGACGAAGTGCATCAGGTTGCGGGCCAACTTGAACTTCGTGCCAGCCCCGAGCGGACCGGCGTGGACCACCTTGCTGGCCATCGCGGCCAAGACCGGGCGGACCAGATCGAACGCCTCGTCGCCGCCGCCGGCCATGATCGCCAAGGTGCCGGCGTTGGCCCCCATCGCGCCGCCCGAGACCGGCGCGTCCACGATCGCGATTCCGGCGGAGGCCGCCGACGCCGCCAGCTCGGCGGGCGTCGTCGGAGCGACCGTGGAGTGCACCACCACGGCGCGCACCGCAGCGCCGTCCGCAGCCTCGATCGCAGCCAGTAGTTCGGTCAGCACCGACCGGACCTGGTCGTCGTTGCGGACCATCACGCAGACCACCTCGACCTCGGCCAACGCCGCCACCGACGCAGCCACGCCGGCTCCTGTCGCGGCCAACTCCACCAGTGGTGCCGGTTCGAGATCGAAGACGGTGAGCTCGACGTTCGCGGCCCCCGCCAACCGCAACGCCATCGGCTTGCCGATGTCGCCAAGGCCGACGAAGCCCACCCGGAGCGGAACCTCGACGGTCACGACCGGAACACCTGACCGCCGTCGACGGCGAGGATCTGCCCGGTCACCCAGGCCGCGTCGTCGCTCAGTAGATAGAGGCAGGCTCCGACCATGTCCTCGGGTTGGCCCATCCGCTTGATCGCCAACGAGTTCCGGACGATGTCGTGCGCAGCGTCGCCGGCCTGGGTCCGGGTCGCGGCGGTGTCGGTCGGTCCCGGCGCGATCGCGTTGACCCGGATCTTCATCCCGCCGAGCTCGTGGGCCAACTGTTGGGTGAGGCCGTTGATGCCGACCTTGGCCAACCCGTAGAACCCGGAGTAGAGCCACGCCGCCGTCGAGGACTGGTTCACGATCGCGCCTCCCCCACGAGCCTGCATGTGCGGATAGCAGGCCCTGGTGACGACGAGTGCCCCGTCCATGTTGACCGACATGAACCGGCGGTAGTAGTCCCAGTCGACGGTGACCAACAGGTCGAAGGCCATCTCGCCGTAGATCGCCGCGTTGTTGACCAACAGGTCGATTCCGCCGAACGCCGCAACGGCGGCGTCGGCCATCGCGGTGGCTGACCCCGGGTCCGCGACGTCGGTGCGGACGAAGATCGCACGGCCGCCGTCCGCCTCGATCTGCTTCGCGACCGTCTCCCCCGCCTCGACGTGGAGATCGGCGACGACGACCGCTGCGCCGTTGGCAGCAAGGGCTCTGGCGTAGGCCTCACCGATCCCCTGTGCGGCCCCGGTGACGATGGCGACCTTGTCGGTGAACCTCATCGGCCCTGCCCTTCGCTACGCGCCGGCTCGGCCAGCGTCTTGATCTCCAGGTACTCCTCGAAGCCGGCCATGCCCATCTCACGCCCGAGTCCGGACTGCTTGTAGCCGCCGAACGGTGCGTCCGGGCTGAACCAGACGCCGCCGTTGACGGCGATGGTCCCGGTCCTGATCCGCGCAGCCACCGCCTTGGCACGCTCCAGCGAACCCGACTCCACCGAGCCGGAGAGTCCGTAGGGCGAGTCGTTGGCGATCCGGACGGCGTCGTCGTCGCCGTCGTGGGCGATCACCACCAGAACGGGCCCGAAGATCTCCTCCTGCGCCAGCCTGGAAGAGTTGTCGAGTCCGGCGATGACGGTGGGCCGGATCCACCAACCGTCCTGATCGATCACCTCCCCGCCGGTCGCGAAGGTGGCACCCTCGGCGCGCGCGATCTCGAAGTAGGCAGCGATCCGATCGCGCTGGACCTGCGAGATCACCGGACCGCAGATCGCGCTCGGATCGGCCGGGTCTTTGGCCCCGATCGACTCCATCGTCGCGGCCGCCACCGCGACGGCCTCGTCATAGCGTGCCCGCGGGACCACCAACCGGGTGGTCAACGCGCACCCCTGACCGGCGTGGATGCAGGCGGCGAAAGCTGTCGCCCCGGCCGCGGCGGCGACGTCGGCGTCGTCCAGCACGATCGCCGCGGACTTGCCGCCCAGTTCCAGGAAGACCTTCTTCAACGTGGGCGCGGCGGCAGCCATGATCGCGCGCCCGGTCGCCGTGGATCCGGTGAAGGAGACCATGTCGATCCGCGGGTCGCTGGCCAGCACAGCGGCGACCTCGTTGGCCGACGGGGTCACCACGTTGAGCACCCCGGCCGGGATGTCGGTCTGCTCCGCGACCAACCGGCCCAGCTCGCAGGCGACCCAGGGGGTGTCGGGGGCAGGCTTGAGTACCACCGTGCAGCCGGCTGCCAGGGCCGGGCCGATCTTGGCCAGGTTGATCTGGGTCGGCACGTTCCACGGGGTGATCGCGGCGACCACCCCGACCGGTTCGCGCAGCACGGTGCGGTGCGTCGGGATGCCCATCGGCGCCGCCTCGCCCAGGTCGGTGGCGAACTCGTAGTCGGCCAACAGGTCGGTGACCCAGGCCAACCCGTCCACCGGCACGTCGAAGCCGGCCGCTCCCATCATGAAGCTCGGCATGCCGACCTCCGCGGTGGTCAGCGCCCGGAAGGCGTCGGCGTTCTCCAGCAGTGCCGCGTGCAACTGGCGCAGGCAGCGAAGCCGGAGCTCGCGGTCCGTCGACCAGTCGCTCTCGTCGAAGGCCCGGCGCGCCGCCGCGATCGCTGCCTCTACGTCGTCAGCGGTCGCGTCCGGGGCGTAGCCGATCGTGGAACCCGTTGCCGGGTTGAGGATCGGGTAGCTGGTGCCGTTACTCGCCGGGCAGAGCTTGCCGTCGATCAGGAGGTGCGCGGGCGGAGTGTCGAGCGTCGTCATCGGCTCGCCTCACTCGTCTCGGCGGGCGCAGCCTGCTGGGTGATGAAGTCGCCGCGCTCGACCGGCGGCGGCCAGACCGTGGAGGGCAACTCGTCGTAGTGGTAGTGCCCTGGCACCTCGTGCCCGAAGACCGACATCCGCTTCAGCAGCGTCTCTGAGGCCTTGTCGGCGCTGAGGATCTCCATGAAGGTGTGCGTGGTGGAGGGCATGTCGAACCAGTCCCGTTGCCAAGCGATCTTGATCTGGCCGACGTCGGGTCCGGAGGCCTGCCGCTCCACACCGAACCACGAGCCACCGATGCCGAGGATCTCGTACTCGGATCCCGTTGCGTCGTTGGTGATTCCCGACCGCTGTTTCCAGAAGCCGAGCACCATCGACTGCTGCTCGTCGATCATCGTGCAGACGTAGTCGTAGTGCCAGCCGTCGAAACCGTCCATCTCGATCCCGATCGCCCAGTCCCGGATCTGGTCGCGCCCGATCGCCATGAAGTGCTCGTCGTGGCTGTACATCCAGCCGTAGTTGGCGTCGACGGCGTACCAGTCGGCCAGTACCCGCCAATCGCCGCTACGTTCGGCGTCCCGGTTGGCTGCCAACCAGCCCGCCCAGAACTCCTCGATCTCAGCCCTGCTCAAGGTGTCGCTCACTGCTGTCTCCATTCCCGAACCGTCAGTCATCCGTGCCGAACCGTCAGTCATCCGTGCCGAACCGTCAGTCATGCGCGTCGAGCCGTCAGTCATGCGCGTCGAGCCGAGAGCGTCAACGCCATCGCCGGGCAGTACCGGACGGCGGCCGCAACCTCGCCGCGCAGCCCCTCGGGTGGCGACTCGTCCAGCAGGACCACCACGTCGGCGTCCGCGTCGAAACCGAAGACCGCAGGTGCCTCGGTCTGGCACATCTGATGCCCCTGGCACAGGTCGACGTCCGCTTCGACCCTCATCGCACGCGCCTGCGGTAACGGACCCGGCACGGCTTGGCCAACTGGATCACCATCTTGGAGGTGTCGTCACGGTAGGACTCCGCGGGCTGCGCCATCTCGAAGGTGTAGTCGCGCAGGATCACCGAGAAGATCGCCTTGAGCTGCATCATCGCGAACGCGTTGCCGACACAGCGGTGCTTGCCCGCCCCGAACGGGATCCAGGTCCACCGGTTCTGCAGGTCCTCCTGGTGCGGGTCCAGGTACCGCTCCGGGTGGAAGCGGTCCGGCTCCGGGAAGTCCTCGGCGATCCGATTGGAGACCCGTGGCGTCGCGCCGACCATCGTCCCCGCCGGGATCAGATGGCCACCGAGCTCGATCTCCTCCTTCGCGACGCGCAGCAGGAGGACCAGCGGCGGATGCAGCCGCAGCGTCTCCTTGAGCGACGCCTCCAGGTACGGGATCGACCGCAGGGCTTGGAACGAGACCTCGGAGCCATCCGCGTAGAGCTCATCGAGCTCGGCGACCACGCTGGCGAGCATCTCGGGGTGACGCAACAACTCGATGAGCGTCCAGGCAGCCGTCCCCGAGGAGGTGTGGTGCCCGGCGAACATCATCGAGATGAAGATGCCGGTGATCACGTCGGCGGTGTAGTACTCGGAACCGTCGGGGTTCTTCAACGAGATCAGCACGTCGAGCAGATCACGGTCCTCGCGAGCCACCTTTCCCCGGGCGACCCGCTTGTCGATGATCGCCTGGACCAGCTCCACCAACTTGATCCGAGCCGCGTCACGGATCCGGAAGGAGTCGATATCGGCGTAGGCGTCGACATAGGCCAACGCGTCCGTGCCGCGCTCAAGGTCGTGGTAGTGGTGGGCGAAGGAGGCGTCCAGCTCTTCGCGGAACGGCTTGCCGATCAGGCAGGCCGAGGTCGTGTAGATGGTGAGCTCGGCGAAGAAGTCGAGCAGATCGATCTCGCCCTCCTCGCCCCAGCCTGCGACCATCCGATTGATCTCGGCCTCGATGGTGGCCGCGTGCCCGCGCATCATGTCGCCGCGCAACGCCTGGTTCTTCAACATCTCCTGACGTTGCTCGGGAGTCGCATCGAAGACCACCCCTTTGCCGAAGATCGGGGTCATGAACGGGTACGCCTCACCCTGGTCGAGCAGCGAGTCCGGAGCCCGGAAGAAGGCCTCGTTGGCCTCGGCGCCGCTGACCAGGACGACGTCGCGGTCGGCCAACCGGAAGCGGCCGACGTCGCCGCACTCGTCGCGGACCCGGTGCAGCAGGCCGATCGGGTCGTTGCGAAGGTCCTCGAGGTGACCGTGCTCGTGGCCAGGAAAACCGCTGGAAACCTCGGGGATCCCGGCCAGCGCGTGACTCTCGGCGGTGATGCTCATCGCTTCTCCAGTTCGATCTCGGGTTGCACGTCGACCAGGGGGATCGAGGCGCCGCGGGGCATCCTGACCATGGTGGCGATCACGTCCGCCACGACGTCGGGCGTCATGAAATGCCCACTCCGGGTGAACCCGAGCCGGCTCCAGCCATCAAGCACCATCGAGGTTTCCTCGGCGTTCCAGTCCATCCCCATCCCGGTCCAGGTCGGGCCCGGACGCACCACGCCGACCCGGACGCCACTGCCTTCGGTCTCCAGGCGCAGCGAGCGGGCGAATCCTTCGATCGCCCACTTGGTGGTGGCGTAGGAGGACATGAACGGACGCACCGCATCCGCGCAGTCCGAGGAGATCAGGACGACGTCGCCGCGTTGACGCTCGACCATTCCCGGAACGACGGCGGCAACCAGGCGGTGCACGCCCAGCACGTTGATCTCCACCTCTTCGCCGAACCTCTCCGGCGGCGTCTCGACGATCCGGCCCGGCCGCAGCACCGCGGCGCTGCAGACCAACGCCTCGATGGCGCCCAACGCTTCGGTGCTCGCGGCGACGAACTCGTCGACCGAGCTCTGCGTGGCGAGATCGAGCGGATGGGCGAAGGCCTCTCCCCCGGCGTCGCCGATCTCCTGGGCCAGAGCAGCACAGGCATCTACCCGCCGAGCACCGAGGGCGACCGGGTGGCCGAGCGCCGCCATCGCCCGCGCGGTCGCGGCGCCGATCCCCGACGATGCACCGGCCACCAGCACCGGGCGCCGTTGCGGGTGCGCGGGCAAGCTCATCGGGCCACCACCTTGATCGGCAACGAGGCGAAGCCCCGCACGTTGGTCGAATGCACCCGCACCGCGGCGTCGTGGGCGACGTCGACCTGCCCGATCCGGCGGACGAACTCGGCCAGCGCGATCCGCGCCTCCAGTCGGGCCAGGTTGGCGCCCAGGCAGAAGTGTCGCCCGCCACCGAAGCTGACGAGTTGGGCGAGTTCGTCCTTACTACGTTGGATGTTGAACCGGTCGGCGTCGGTGAAGACCCGCTCGTCCCGGTTCGCGGAGCCGAGCACCAGCATCACTTTCGCCCCGGCCGGCGCGACCACACCATCGAGTTCGTAGTCGGCCAGCAGGTGCCGCGCGACCATCTGGCTGGAGGTGTCATAGCGCAACGTCTCTTCGATCCAGACGTCCACCAGGTCGGCGCCGGGCGCGAAGACCGCGGCCTGTTGTTCGGGGTGGGCCGCCAGGTGGAAGAGGGCGTTCCCCAGGAGTTTGGTGGTGGTCTCGTTCCCGGCCACCACCATCAGGAAGAGGAAGGCGATGATCTCCTCGTCATCGAGCCGGTCGCCGTCGATCTCGGCCTGGCAGAGCGCAGAGGTCAGGTCGTCGGTGGGCCGGGCTCGACGCTCGGTGACCATCTCGGCGTAGTAGGCGACCAGATGCAGCGACGCCTCCATCCCGGCAACAGGAACGTCGCGGACGCCCTCTTCGCGGTGCACCACCAGGTCGGCGAGGCGCCGGATCTCGTCGCGGTCGGCGACGGGGACACCCATCATCTCGGAGATGACATCCATCGGCAGGCGGCCGGCGAAGTCGGTGATCCAGTCGAGTTCACCATCGAGGCACTGGTCGAAGTAGTCCTCGGTGAGCGCCTCGATCCGGGGCGCCAACTCCTGGACCCGGCGCGGGGTGAAGCCGCGGGAGACGAGCTTCCGCAACCGCGTCTGGCGCGGCGGGTCCATCGCCAGGAAGCTCATCACCTTGTAGGCGTCTGGGCGCCAGGCCGACGCGTCCAGCGAGACACCCATCGCGTTGGAGAAGCGGGTGTCGTCACGCAGCGCGGCGGCGACGTCCTGGTGCCGGGTGATCGCCCAGAGGTCGTCGATCGCGTTGTGGTGCAGGGGCTCGCTGGCCCGTAGTCGTGCGTAGACCGGGTACGGGTCGTCCTGGAATCCGTAGTCGTACGGATCGAAGCCGACCTCGACGCGGGCGCTCATACGTTCCCCTTCAGGATCACCGCGTTGACGGCGTCGAGGCGGTCGGCGAGTTGGCTGTACGGGACCAACCCCATCCCGGCCTGGAGCAGGACTCCGGAGAAGGCGAGGACCAGCGCGTCGACCACATCGGAGTCGTGTCCCTCACCCAGCGCGAGTTCGAAGCGCCGCACGAACTCGGCGCCGATCCGCAGGCGCAACCGGGCGACCTCCGGGTCGCTGCCGAGCAGGGCCGGAGTGACCGCTGCCGCGAGCTCTGGCTCGGCGACCATCAGTTCGCCGTACTGGCGGACCACGGCACGGACCCGGCTGCGGGCGTCGTCGGCGTCAGCGAAGGCGGGCGGCTCGACGGCACCGAGGGTGCGCGAGAAGAGCTCGGCGAAGAGGTGGTTCTTGCTGGCCAGGTAGGTATAGGCGGTGGCCGGCGACACCCCCGCCCGGGTAGCCACACTGCGGATGGTGAGGGCTTCGTGGCCGACCACACGCAGTTCTTCGGCCCCAGCCGTCAACAACCTCTCGAAGGTCTCGGCCTGGCGGGCGTTGAGCCCGGATCGCGCTTCACTGGACACCTGACTGGACATGTGTCCAGTGAAGCGGCAAGGGCGCGGCTTGGCAAGCGATTCCGCAGAATTCCCATCGCCCACCCCGCCCTCGGGAGCTATCTGTGCGCCCTCGGGGGCAGGGGGCGCGAAGCGGCCGACGTAGGCTCTGAGCGCCTAACAGACAGGGGATTCACCATGGTTGCGAGTCGCGCAGCACGAGAACGGAAGGCCGCCGTCGCCGCCGGCCCACTGGCCCGAGTGGCGATCAGCTTCGGCGCCGACGACGCGTTCGTCTACAAGATCAACTGCGTGCGCTGCAACGTGCCCGACCGGGGCTACTGGTCCACCTACCGCAACGGCGCCGACAACGGATACATGGCCGCGATGGACCGCTGGATCTTCCACCTGCACGAGAAGCACCCCGACGCCGAGGCGCCCTGCCTGGCCTATCTCCCGGAGGCCCAGCAACGTCTGCACGAGCGCCGAATCGCGCAGGAGACGGACCCCGACGCCTGACGTCGCCGCGCACCGACATGCCACGAAGTGGGATCTCGGCAGCGGACCGACGCCTTCCGGGCCTAGCGTGTGGCGCGGCACACAACCGGACCGAAGGAGCACAGGTGGGTAACGAGCAGGTCTTCGACGTCGTAGTGGTCGGCTCCGGCGGAGGCGCTCTCGCCGCCGCACATCTCGCGGCCAAGCACGGACTGTCGACCGTCGTGGTGGAACGCACCGACAAGGTCGGCGGCACCTCGGCCTACTCCGGTGGCGCCTGCTGGCTGCCCGGCACCCAGGTCCAGACCCGCCTCGGCATCGCCGACTCCACCGACTCCGCGCGCACCTATCTCGGCGCGCTCCTCGACAACCCCGACACCGAGAAGGTCGAAGCCTTCCTGGCCGAGTCGCCGCGTCTGGTCGCTGAGCTTGAGGAGGACGAGTTCCTCGACTTCGAGTTCACCCCGTTCCCCGAGTACTACGACCGCCCCGGCCGAGTCTCCGGCGGCCGCTCGATCCAGCCCTCGAACATCCTCCGCGCCGACCTCCCCGAGCAGGTCGACGCTCTGCTCCGCCCGCCGGTGGAACGGGACCGCGAAGGCCAGGGCGGCCGCCGCACCCTCTCCGGCGGCCAGGCACTGATCGGCCGCCTGCTCGCCGCCTTCGTCCGCGACGGCGGCACCGTGCTTACCGGCCACACGATGACCGAACTCACCCGCGACGGCGACCGGGTCAGCGGCATCGTGGCCCAGACCGAGGCCGGCGCGGTCACCGTGACCGCACGCCGTGGCGTGATCCTGGCCAGCGGCGGCTACGAGGGTTCGCAGGAGCGGCGCGACGCCCGCGGTGTCGCTGGCTCCGCGACCTGGACGATGGCCCCGCGGGGCACCAACCAGGGCGAGCCGATCGACGCCGCAGCCGCCGTCGGCGCCGCCACCGCCCTACTCAACGAAGGCTGGTTCTGCCCCGGCCTGGCTCAGCCCGACGGCTCCGGCACCTTCACCCTTGGCTTCCGCAGCGGCGTGATGCTGAACTCCGACGGCGACCGGTACGCCAACGAGTGCCTGCCCTACGACCGTTTCGGCCGGGAGATGGCCGCAGACCCCAAGCGGATCCCGTCCTGGTTCGTCTTCGACAACGCCGAGGGCGGCCGGCTGCCTGCGATCGCCATGCCGGAGGGTGACCCCGAGGCACACCTCGCCGCCGGCACCTGGGTCAAGGCCGACTCGCTGGAGGAGTTGGCGGAGAAGCTCGGGCTGGCGAACCTGCCGGCGTCGGTGAAGCGGTTCAACGAGTTCTGCGAGACCGGCGTCGACGAGGAATTCGGCCGCGGCGCCGACGAGTACGACACGTTCTTCTCGTTCGGTCCCGGCGCCAACAAGGCGTTGAACCCGGTCGCCGTGGCACCGTTCTACGCCGCGCGTTTCGTCCTCTCCGACCTCGGCACCAAGGGCGGTGTCGTTACCGACGCCGCGGCCCGCGCCCTGCGCGAGGACGGCTCGGTGATCGATGGGCTCTACGCCACCGCCAACGCCACCGCTTCGCTCTTCGGTGCCTATTACCCGGGCCCCGGCGCCCCGCTCGGTTCGGCGATGGTCTTCGGCTCGCTCGCCGTCCGCGACATCCTCGCTTCCTGAGAGCACGCCTAGGTGGTGTCTGACTCCCAGTAGTGAGGAGCCAGACACCACCTAGCGGCTCGGCGCGCGTACTACTGACGGTTCGGCGCGTACTACTGCCGGTTCGGCGCGTACTACTGCCTGTTCGGGCGGGTGGGGGTGGTTCCGCGCCAGCGCTTGAAGGCGACGATGAAGCTGGACGCCTCGGCGTAGCCGAGCCGGAGTGCGACGTCGTCGACACTGAGCAGGCCGGTATCGAGGAGCTGCACGGCCAGGGTCTCGCGGACCTCGTCGAGCAGGCCCTGGTAGCTGGTGCCCTCGGCGGCGAGCCGGCGACGCAGGCTCCGCTCCCCCAGGCCCAGCGCGGCGCAGACCTCCGCCATCGGCGCGCCAGCGACCAGCCGCTGCGCGATCAGCACCCGGACCTCCTGGGCGATCCCGCTGCGTTGACGGCGGCGCGAGACCAGTTCCGCACACATCGCCTCCGACATGGTGTGCGCGGCGCCACCGCCGGTGGGTAGCCGGGTGTTCAACAGCGAGGCGGTGAAGGTGAGCCGGTCGACCGTCGCGTCGAAGACAGGCTCGGTGCCGAACAGTTCGCGGTAGCGCCGCGGGTCCGCCGGCCGGGGCCCGGTCAGTTCCACCGCGGTAGCTGGAAACCCGCCGGGGCGCAGCTGGTCCAGCACCCGCCAGACGGCGGTCAGATCCCGTTCGGCGAGGAACTGCCGGACATCGGCAGGCAGCGCCGAGTCGTCGAACTCGACCACCACCGTCTCCCCCTCGATCCGCGCGTCGGGGATCGCGAAGCTGAAGCTCAGGTCGATGAATCGCAAAGCCAGGTTGGCCGCCTCCGCCACCGTCGCGCTGGAGAGCAGCGCGAAGCCGAGCACCCCGAAGCTCTCCGCGCGGTACCGGGCCCCGAGCTCCACCCCGCGCAGGTCGGGGCGGGCCGCACGCAGGTTGCGGACCACCCGCAGCTCCTGGCGGGCGGTCACCAACCGGTCGCCGGTCGCCAGCTCGTCGGCCGTCAGGGCGGTCCCGGCGAGCAACTGCGGAGCGTCCAGTCCCCACTCCTGGCCGGCGTCGAGGAGCAGGGCCACGGCCGCCGCGTCGCGGGCGAAATCCCAGGAGAGGGCCGCGGGGCGTTCGAGGTCGAGGCCGGACATGTCCGAAATTGTGGATCAGATGTCCGCCGTTGTCTGCCCCTTGGCCCAACCCGATCCCTACGCTGCCGACATGTCCACCCAGCCTTCGGTCCTCATCATCGGCGCCGGTCTCGGCGGTGTCGGGGTCGCCGCCTCGCTGGCCCACGCCGGCTTCCACGACGTCACCCTGCTCGACCGCGGCGAGGGCCCCGGCGGCGTGTGGCGGGACAACACCTACCCGGGCGCGGCCTGCGACGTCCCGTCCTCCCTCTACTCCTGGTCGTTCGCCGCCAAGCCCGACTGGGGTAGGCGCTACGGCACCCAGCCCGACATCCTGGGCTACCTGCAGGACCAGGTCGACCGGCTCGGGCTCCGCACCAAGATCCACACCCGGCAGCGGGTGGTCTCGGCCCGTTGGGACGCCACCGACCACCGGTGGCGGGTGGTCACCGACGCCGGCCGCGAATACACCGCCGATGTCCTGGTCCCGGCGACGGGCCAGCTCTCCGACCCGGTGATCCCGGCGATCGACGGCGCCGACACCTTCGCCGGCCCCACCTTCCACTCCGCCGGCTGGCGGCACGACGTGGAGTTGAAGGGCAAGCGGGTCGCGGTGATCGGCACCGGGGCCTCGGCGATCCAGTTCGTCCCGGCGATCGTCGACGACGTCGCCGCCCTGACGGTCTTCCAACGTTCGGCGCCTTACGTGGTGCCGAAGCCGGACCGCGCCTACACCAAACTGCACCACACCGTCTTCAGGCTCGTCCCGAGCAGCCAGGCCTTCGGCCGCAAGCTGACCTGGGTGCTCTCGGAGCAGCTCAACTCCGCGATGGAGAAAGGCGGCTTCCTGCCCCGGATCCTCAAGCAGGTCTGGCGCGCGCACCTTCGCCTCACCGTGAAGGACCCGGCCAAGCGCGCCAAGCTGGTCCCGGACTATCCGCTGGGCTGCAAGCGGTTGCTCTTCGCCAACAGCTGGTACCCGGCGATCAACCGCGACCACGTCGCGGTGGTCACCGATCCGATCACCGCCGTCGAACCGGACGGCGTCCGCACCGGTGACGGCACCCTGCACCCGGTCGACGTCGTCATCTGGGGCACCGGGTTCGCCGCCACCGACTTCCTCGGCGAGCTGGAGATCCGCGGCACCGAGGCGACCCTGAGCGAGGTCTGGGCCAACGGCGCCTTCGCACATCTGGGGGTGAGCGTGGCCGGATTCCCCAACCTGTTCTGGGTCTACGGCCCCAACACCAACCTCGGCGGCGGCAGCATAGTGTCGATGATGGAGGCGCAGGCCGGCTACATCACCCAGGCCGTGCAACGCCTCGCGACCCACCGACGTGACGGCGAGCGCGGCGCCCTGGAGCTCCGCGGTGCGGTGGGCGTCGCCTACGACGCGGAGATGCAGCGTCGGTTGGGCGACTCGGTCTGGAACAACTGCGCGAGCTGGTACCGGAACGAGGGCGGCCGGATCATCAACAACTGGCCCGGCACGGTCGCCGAGTACCAACGCCGGACGCGGCACTTCGACGTCACCGAGTACACCGAGTCACGGGTCTTCGGGCACCAGGAGAAGGAGAACGCGTCAGCATGAGCAACCACTACGACGTGCTGATCATCGGCTCCGGGTTCGGCGGTTCGGTCTCCGCGCTGCGGTTGACCGAGAAGGGGTACCGCGTCGGCGTGCTGGAGGCCGGGCGCCGCTTCGCGGACGACGAACTGCCCACCAGTTCCTGGAAGGCGCGCGACTACCTGTGGGCGCCCGCCCTTGGCTGCAAGGGGATTCTCCGCACCACCCTGCTCAAAGATGTGCTGATCCTCTCCGGCGCAGGGGTCGGCGGTGGCTCGCTGGTCTACGCCAACACGCTCTACGAGCCCAGCGCCGCCTTCTACGCCGATCCGCACTGGGCGCACATCACCGACTGGGCCGACGAGCTCGCCCCGGCCTACGACCAGGCCAAGCGGATGCTCGGCGCCACCACCTACCCACGGACCTCGCCGTCCGACGAGGTGATGCAGGAGGTGGCCGCCCGGATGGGGGTCGCCGAGAGCTACCACCCGACCGAGGTCGGCGTGCTCTTCGGCGAACGGCCCGGCGATCAGGTCGCGGACCCGTTCTTCGGTGGCGCAGGCCCGGCCCGGTCGACCTGTACCGACTGCGGTGAGTGCATGACCGGGTGCCGTCACGGGGCGAAGAACACTTTGGTGAAGAACTACCTGTATCTCGCGGAACGGGCCGGTGCCCAGGTGCACGCCGAGAGCACGGTGACCGACGTCCGCCTCCGCTCCGGCGGCGGCTACACGGTCAGCGTGCGGCGCACCGGCGGGATCAGGCGGACCACCTTCACCGCCGATCAGGTGATCTTCTCCGCCGCCGCCTTGGGCACCCAACGCCTGCTGCACCGACTCCGTGACCGCGGCAGCCTGCCCTCGATCTCACCACGGCTCGGCGAGCTTTCCCGGACCAACTCCGAGTCGATCCTCTCGGTCCGTTCGCGGCGGGACGACGTCGACTTCACCCGCGGGGTGGCGATCACCTCCTCGATCCACCTCGACGACGTGACCCACCTGGAACCGGTCCGCTACGGCCGCGGCAGCAACGCGCTGGGCCTGTTGCAGGCGATCCTGACCGACGCCGAACCGGGCAGGAACCGGCTGCTGCTCGGGCTCAAGCAGATGTGGGCCAACCGCCGCGACCTGCCCCGGCTGCACAACCCGAAGAACTGGTCGAAACAGTCCATCGTGCTGCTGGTGATGCAGAGCGCCGACAACTCGCTGACCACCAGCACCGTGCGACGGCCGTGGGGCCGGCGGCTCAGCAGCCGCCAAGGCATCGGCGAGCCGAACCCGGTCTGGCTGCCGAACGCCCACGAGGCGGCGCGCCAGGTGGGCGCGAGCATCGATGGGATCCCCGGCGGCACCTGGGCAGACCTGGCCAACATCCCGTTGACGGGGCACTTCATCGGAGGATGTCCGATCGGGCTCTCCCCCGACGACGGCGTGGTCGATCCCTACCACCGCCTACACGGCTATCCGGGCCTCCATGTGATCGATGGATCCACGGTCGCCGCCAACCTCGGCGTCAACCCGTCGCTGACCATCACCGCGATGGCCGAACGTGCGGTCGCGCTCTGGCCGAACAAAGGTGACGCCGACCCCCGCCCACCCGTGGGCACCGGCTACCGGCGGGTGGCACCGGTCGCTCCGCGGAGCCCGGCCGTGCCGCCGTTGGCGCCCGCGGCCTACCGACTCCCGATCTCGCCGATCTGAGGCTCCCTCCCCGAGTCGTCGGCCGTAGAATCCGGGGGTGACCGCTGAACTTCCGCCCTGCCCCAGCTGCGCCAGTGCCTACACCTACGAGATGGGCGAACTCCTGGTCTGCCCCGAGTGCGCCCACGAGTGGTCGCCCTCCGAAGCAGCGGCAGCGGCGGACGCCGCACTGATCCGGGATGCGGTGGGCAATGTGCTCGCCGACGGCGACACGGTGACCATCGTCAAGGACCTCAAGATCAAGGGCGCCGCGGGCACGATCAAGGTCGGCACCCGGGTCAAGGGCATCCGGTTGGTCGACGGCGTCGGCGACCACGACATCGACGGCAAGGTCGACGGGTTCGGCCCGCTCCAGCTGAAGTCCAGCGTGGTCAAGAAGGCCTGACCCCGCTCAGCCGATCGCGTCGGCGATCGGAGTCGCGCCGTTGTTGAACTCGATGGTGCGGTAATGGGTGGACGGCTGATGGAGTACCTGCGCCACGACGGCGGCGACGTCGGCGCGGCCCACCGCACCCTTGACGACGCCGGGCCCGGTCTCGATCAGTCCGGTCGGCGGGTCCAGGGTCAGCCGGCTCGGCCCGAGCACCGTCCACTCCAGCGAACTGGAGCGTAGATGCTCGTCAGCTGCGGCCTTCGCCTCCGCGTAGGCGTAGAAGGAGTCGTCAGGTGCGACCCCGTGCTGCCGCCCAGCCCCGTAGTAGCTGACCATCACGAACCGTTTGATGCCGTCGATCTCAGCGGCGTCGATGGTTCGGATCGCGGCGTCCTGGTCGACGGCGTAGGTCCGCGCCGGGTCGCCGCCGCCGGCTCCCGCCGTCCAGACCACCCCGTGGTGCCCCTTGAGCAGGTCCGCGATCGCCGCCGTGTCCAGCTCCTCGAAATCCGCGACCACAGGTTCGGCACCGGTTTCGACGACGTCGTCGATGTGCGCCGGGTTGCGGAAGAAGGAGGAGACCTGATGGCCCTCTTCCGCCAGCAGACGGGTCAGCTGAAGAGCCACCTTGCCGTGGCCCCCGATCACTGCGATTCGCGACATGGGCCCACGCTAGCGAAGAAAGTGCCCCTTGGCGGTCTAGTCCGCTGAGGGGATTTTGCTCAGATGCCCTAGTTCTAGGCCGATTGTCAGCCGCTTCAGGAGTGTCAACCCCCAACCAGCAGAACTATCCGCGACTGTCCGGGTTGCGTTAAGGGCGATTCTCGTCGCGCGTTTTGTCTCGTCCGCCGGCCGATCGCGGTGGCATGCTGTCTCTACGCGCATCGGCTGCCCGCCAGAAGGGAGCAACGCCATGTCAGCAGGTGACTGGAAGGCGTTGATGGACGCCATCGACAGTGGCGACTACGACCTCGTCGAGTTCTATGCCGTGGTCGGCGTCGACGTGAGCTACATCCATCCGGAGTACCAGTGCACCCCGCTGGTCACCGCGATCCTCGAGGATCATGCCGAGATCGCGATGTTGCTGCTGGAGCACGGCGCCGACCCCAACCAGCCCTCTCCTCTCGACGAGATGAATCCGCTGGAGGCCGCCGAAGCGATGGACCAGGAGCAGGTCGTCGCGCGCCTTCGCGAGTTGGGGGCCGCGCAGCCGGAGCCACCTGCCGAGGGACCACACCAGCACACGCCCCGGTTCTAGGCGAGGCGTGTGCTGGACCGATCGACTGCGGTGTCACCACCGCTGACGATCAGGAGGAGAAGGTGGCGGTCGCCGAGCCCAAGGTGCTGATGGTGGCGGTGACGACCTGGCCCGGCTCGACCGGGCGCATCGGGCCCAGGGCACCCGAGAGCAGCACCTGGCCGGCACGGAGCGGCACGCCGAAGTCGCGGGCGTACTTGGCCAACCAGGCAACGGCGTTGAGCGGGTCGCCGAGGCAGGCGGCACCGTTGCCGGTGGAGACCTCGACGCCATCGATCGTCATCGACATCTCGACCTCGACCGGCTCGAACTCGTCGAGGGTCTTGCGCTCGGTGCCGAGCACGTACAGACCGCTGGAGGCGTTGTCGGCGACGGTGTCGCCGAAGGAGATGTTCCAGTTCTCGATCCGCGAGTCGACGATCTCCAGGGCGGCGACGGCGTAGTCGATCGCGTCACGGACCTGGGCGATGTCGAGCGGACCTTCGGCGAGGTCCTTGCCGAGCACGAAGGCGACCTCGGCTTCGACCTTGGGCTGGAGCAGGCGCGACATCGGCACGACCTGGTCCTCGGTGTACTCCATGTCGGCCAACAGCACACCGAAGTCGGGCTGGTCGACGCCGAGCTGCTCCTGCACGGCCTTGGAGGTGGCGCCGATCTTGCGGCCCACGATCACGCCACCGGCCTCGACCCGGGCAGCGATCAGCCGCTCCTGGACCTGGTAGGCGGCGTCGATGTCGTTCTCACCGATCAGGTCACGAACCGGCGCGCACGGAGTGGTGGTGGTGATCGCCTGGATCAGCCGCTCGGCGGCGGCATCGATGTTGCTCGTCATGGGGCCATGCTGTCCGATAACGAGCCAGGGGCGAACTGCGGGGGTCCGCTCACCGGAACTCCGCTTCGGCGGCCTCGCCGCGCGCCAGGTTCCGACACGCGGCGCTAGGCGCGTCTGCTGCGCAGCCGCCAGGTCGCACCTGCGACCGCCAGCGCCAGGAGTCCGGCCCCCACGACCCACCAGAGGGTCGCATCGGAGTCGGTCTTCTCCTCGGTCGCGCTGCGCTCCGAATCGGTCGAGCCGGGGTTCGGCTCCGCGGGTTTCTCCCCCGCCACCGTCCGCACCGGCGTCGCCGCGCCCAACACCTGCGCCACCTCCGCCCGGTTGGCGGCGTCCGCGGGCACCGGCGCCGAGCAGAGGCCGACGTTGTACGGGCCCGCCGACCGAGTGCCGTCGTCGAGGTAGAGGAACCAGATCAGAGTGCCGCTCGGCACCTGGCCGAGCCCACAGGCCGCCGACTGGGTGGAGGTCTGCAGTTCCACGGTGCTGCCCACCTCGCCGGCGTAGACCTCGTCGACCGTTGCGGTGAAGGTGATCGGCGCGACCGAGCGCCCCTCCGGCTTCTTGACGGTGGCGGCATCCGCCGTGCCGACGAAGACCAGGTCCGCAGAGTTCGCCTGGTCCGTCAGCGAGAACATCGCGCAGGAACAGGCATGCGCGGGCGCCTGCCCCAGGCTCAACGGGATCACCAGCCCGCTCAACAACGCCACCAACAGTCCTGCGAACGTTCGCCTCATCGACGCACCTTCCTTCACCACCACTGCCGGGCCATCCGGAGCCGGCACTCTCAGATGGGACGCTCCGGCATCACATCCGGTTCCCGCGCCCCACCTCCGCTGCGTAGATTCTTCACCGTGACCGACGAGAGTGACGCCAAGACCGCGGAAACCGTCTCCGAGCCGGCAACGGTGACCCTGTACGCCGACGACGTCGAGCTGCAGCAACCACACCGGGTCCTGCTCCCCCGCACCACCCTGGCCTGTACCAGCGGCGAGTTGGTGGTGGCGGTCGGCCGCCCTGGCTCGGGCCATACGGCGTTGGCGTTGGCGTTGGCGGGCCGGCTCAACCTGAGCAGCGGGCAGGTAACCCTGGGCGAGAGCCAGGACCGGGCCCGGCTGCAACGTTCGGTCGCGTTGATCGACGTCCCCGGGGTCACCGAGCCGGACGAGGGCGTACCCCTGCACACGATCATCGGCGAGGAGCTCGCGATGGCCGGCCTCCCCGCCGGTCGATCCAAGGTCCAACCGGTGGCCGCCGAGTTCGGGCTCGGCGAGGCGACGGAGCTGTCCTGGGGCGAGGTGGCGGCACTGCCCCGGCTGCGGCTGATGTGTCACCTGGCCAGCCGTCGGCGCGGCGTCACCCACCTGGTGCTCACCTACCCCGAGCGCCACGGTCTCAAGGCCGACGAACTCATCGACGCCGTACGGCCGTTCACCAAGGCCGGCTTCGGGGTCGTCATCACCGCGTCCCGAGCGGTCCCGATGCCGGGCCATGTCACCGTGACGCCGATCGGCGCCGAGGAGGAGCTCCGATGAACTCGCTGCGTATCGCCTGGACCGAACTCCGCCGGATCACCGCCGGGCGACTGCCCCGGCTCGCGGTGATCGCCATGATCCTGGTGCCCTCGCTCTATGCCGGGCTCTACCTCTACGCCAACCACGACCCCTACGCCCGGCTCAACCAGGTGCCGGCGGCGCTGGTGGTCGCCGACACCGGCGCCACCGGGACCGACGGCCAGCCGATGGAGGCGGGCCGCAAGGTCGCCGACAACCTGTTGAGCAGCAACTCGTTCGACTGGTCGGAGGTCAGCCAGCAGGAGGCGGAGCAGGGCGTCGAGGAGGGCTGGTTCGACTTCGCGCTGGTGATCGGGCGCGACTTCTCCCGCTCCCTCAGCAGCGTCGGTACCGTCGACCCGCGCCAAGCCCGGATCAGGCTGATCACCAACGACGCCAACTCCTACCTCTCCACCACCATCGCCAACACCGTGGTGGACAAGGTGCGCGACGCCGTCGCCAGCGAGGTCTCGTTGGAGGCGAGCCAGACCTTCCTGGTCGGTCTGGCCGACGTCCGCAAGGGCCTCCTCGACGGCGCCAAGGGCGCCAAGAAGCTCCACGACGGTCTGGCTACCGCCCAGCAGGGCAGCAAGACGCTGCGTGACGGCGCCGGACAGCTGAGCACGGGTGCCGGCGACCTCTCCGCGGGTGCCGACGAGCTCAACACCGGCCTGGAGACGATCGTGACCAAGGTCAGCCCCTTGCCGGCCAAGACCGCTGAACTCGCCCGCGGC
The DNA here is from genome assembly GCF_047308515.1 of Nocardioides sp. Bht2. NCBI lineage: Bacteria > Bacillati > Actinomycetota > Actinomycetes > Propionibacteriales > Nocardioidaceae > Nocardioides > Nocardioides sp. Bht2. The sequence continues at coordinate 216,515 of NZ_JBLBWI010000002.1, read as the reverse complement.
GCCCGGCAGGTCGCCGACGCCGACCAGCAGATCGCGGACGTCGGCACCCGGGTCGCCGGTGCTGCCGATCGGGTCACCGAGGGCTACCGCGACGGCCGCAACGATCTCTCCGCGCTGATGGACGAGCAGGGTCTGACCGCGGAGCAGAAGCGTTCCCTGCTGGCGATCTACGACCGGCTCGGCGAACCGATCCGGGCCGCCGACCGGGAAGCCGGCAAGGTCAGCGCCAAGCTGAACACGCTGGCTCGCGGCGCCGACAAGGTGGCGGACGGCGCCGATCAGCTCGCCGCCGCGACCCCGGCGTTGGTGAGTGGCGTGCGGCAGGCCGCCGGCGGGAGCCAGAGACTCGCCGACGGCGCGTCGAAGCTGGAGACCGGTGCCACCAGGCTCTCCGCGGGTGCCACCGAGTTGAACGCCGGCCTGAAGCAGCTCACCAAAGGGGCCGGCGACCTCCGCAAGGGTCTCGCCGACGGCGCGGAGCAGGTGCCGGCGATGGACGCCGAGCAGCGGGCCGCGATCGCGGATGCGATCGGCAACCCGGTCGACGTCCGCTCCCAGGCACAGACCGAGGCCGGCTCCTACGGCGCCGGTCTGGCCCCGTTCTTCATGGCACTCGCCACCTGGATCGGTGGCTATGTGCTGTTCCTGTTGGTCCGCCCGCTCTCCAACCGTGCGCTCGCCGCGAACCAGACCCCGGTCCGGATCGCGCTCGGCGGCTGGTTCACTCCGGCCCTGATCGGCGTCGCCCAGGTGACCACCATGCTGGCGATCGTGGGGCTGGCGTTGGGGATCGAACCTGCGAACGTACTCGGTACCTGGCTCTTCCTGATCCTGATCACCGGCTGCTTCGTCGCGATCATCCACGCGCTCAACGCCTTGTGGGGTACGCCGGGACAGTTCCTGGGGCTGGTGCTGATGGTCCTGCAACTGGTCACCGCCGGAGGCACCTTCCCGTGGCAGACGATCCCGCAACCGCTCTACGTGCTGCACCATCTGCTGCCGATGAGCTACGCCGTCGACGGGTTGCGCCAACTGCTCTACGGCGGCCTGGAGGCCCGCGTGCTGACCGACGTCGCGGTGCTCGGCGTCTGGCTCATGCTCGCGCTCTTCGTCACCTCGCGGGTGGCGCGCAAGCAGCGGGTCTGGACACCGAAGCGGGTGAAGCCCGAGCTGGTGCTCTGACGATGCGCCCGCCGGGTGCGACAGTGCTTGGATGGTGTCATGGGTCTTCGTTCACAGCGCCGCAGTGTGCTGCGGGTTCGCGCCGGTCGTGTCGTCCAGCGCCCCGACGCGTTGGCCGTCGAGGAGCCGCTGGAGATCCGGGTCGACGGTGCCGCCCGGGCGATCACCATGCGGACCCCGGGCGACGACTTCGAGCTCGCGGCCGGCTTCCTACTGGCTGAGGGTGTGATCTCCGGCCCCGACGACGTCGTCCAGATGCGCTACTGCGACGACGGCAGCCCCGATCCCCAGCAGAACATCGTCGACGTCACCCTGCACCCGGAGGCGGCCGCCGCCAGCGACCTGGTCGCGGCCCGGCGCAACCTGGTGACCAGTGCCTGCGGCATCTGCGGGCGCGAGAGCCTCGACGAGGTGCGGATGCAGGCGCGCTGGTCGCTCGCCGACGACCCCGCCCAGATCGCTCTGGGGACCCTGCTCGAACTGCCCGAACGGCTCCGCGCCGGTCAGGCCGTCTTCGAGCGGACCGGCGGCCTGCACGCAGCCGCCCTCTTCACCGCGGCCGGCGAACTGCTCGTGGTCCGCGAGGACGTCGGGCGGCACAACGCGGTGGACAAGGTGATCGGCTGGGCACTGACCCAGGGCCGGGTTCCGGCCCGTGGCCTGGTGTTGCAGGTCAGTGGCCGGATCTCGTTCGAGCTGGTGCAGAAGGCCTGGTTGGCCGGTGTGCCGGTCTTCTCGGCGGTCTCCGCGCCGTCCTCACTCGCCGTCGACCTTGCGCAGGAGGCAGGGATGACCCTCGCCGGTTTCGTGCGCGACGAGGGCCTCAACCTCTATGCCGGGGCCGAGCGGGTCAGCGGCGCGGTTCCAGCCTGACCACGACCGACTTCGAGGTCGGCGTGTTGCTACCGGTGGCGGTGGAGTCCAACGGCACCAGCACGTTGGTCTCCGGGAAGTAGGCGGCGATGCAGCCGCGCGCCGTGGAGTAGGCCACCACCCGGAACGACTCGGCGCGCCGAGGCTCGGCACCGTCCCGGTCGGGCAGACCGACCAGGTCGACCAAGGCTCCGTCCGCGATGCCGAGCTCGATCAGGTCGTCGGGGTTGACGAAGACCACCCGACGGCCCTTGTGGATGCCGCGGTAACGGTCGTCGAGACCGTAGATCGTGGTGTTGTACTGGTCGTGCGAGCGGACCGTCTGCAGCAACAGATGTCCCTCGGGCAACCGGAGCACGTCGATCCGGTTGGCGGTGAAGTTCGCCTTGCCGGTGTGGGTCGGGAACCGCCGCTCATCGCGCGGGCCGTGCGGCAGGATGAAGCCGTTCTCCTGGCGGATCTTGGCGTTGAACTCCTCGAAGCCGGGGATCACCCGGGAGATCCGATCCCGCACGGTGTCGTAGTCGGCGGCGAAGCCGGCCCACATCCCGTCGCCGTCGCCGAGCACCGCGGTGGCCAGCCCACTGATGATCGCGACCTCGGAGAGCAGGTCACCGCTGGCCGGCTTCAGGTGACCGCGCGAGGCGTGGACGGCGCTCATCGAATCCTCGACGGAGACGAACTGGTCGCCGCCGGCCCGGCGATCGATCTCGGTCCGTCCCAGGGTGGGCAGGATCAACGCCCGCTGGCCATGGACCACGTGCGATCGGTTGAGTTTGGTGGAGACGTGCACCGTCAACGCGCACTGGCGCATCGCCGCCTCGGTCACCTCGGTGTCCGGGGTGGCCGCGACGAAGTTGCCGCCGAGGGCGAAGAAGACCTTCACCTCGCCGTCCCGCATCGCTCGGATCGCCTCGACGGTGTCGAAACCGTGCTCGCGCGGCGGCGCGAAGTCGAACTCGGCGCCGAGCGCGTCGAGGAACTCCGCCGAGGGCTTCTCGTAGATGCCCATCGTCCGGTCGCCCTGGACGTTGCTGTGGCCACGCACCGGGCAGACCCCGGCGCCCGGGCGCCCCATGTTGCCGCGCAGCAACAGCAGATTGACCGCTTCGCGGATGGTGGGCACGGAGTTGTGGTGCTGAGTGAGCCCCATCGCCCAGCAGAGCACCGTCCGTTCGGAGGCGACCAGCAGGTCGACGAACCTCTCGATCTCGGCGACGCTCAGGCCGGTCGCCTCGCTGACCGTCTCGTCGTCCAACTCCGCCACGTGGGCGGCGTACTCGTCGAAACCGTGGCAGTGCTCGGCGATGAACCCATCGTCCAGCAGGCCGGAGCCACCCGCTGCCCGGTCGGCCGCATCGCGTTCGAGCAACCGCTTGCCGGCCGCCTGGAAGAGCGCCAGATCGCCGTTGAGCCGGATCTGCAGGAAGAGGTCGCTCAGGGTGGTGCCGCGGCCGAGGACACCGGACGGCTTCTGCGGGTTGAGGAAACGGATCAGCCCGGCCTCCGGCAACGGGTTGATCGAGACGATGGTGGCCCCCGCCTGCTTCGCCTTCTCCAGCGCCGAGAGCATCCGTGGGTGGTTGGTACCGGGGTTCTGCCCGGCGACCACGATCAGGTCGGCGTCGTGGATGTCGTCGAGACTGACGCTGCCCTTGCCGATCCCGATCGTCTCGGTCAGCGCGACGCCACTGCTCTCGTGGCACATGTTGGAGCAGTCCGGCAGGTTGTTGGTGCCCAACTTCCGGGCGAAGAGCTGGTACGCGAAGGCGGCCTCGTTGCTGGTCCGCCCGCTGGTGTAGAACGCCGCTTGATCAGGACCGTCGAGGGCAGCGAGCTCCTCGGCGACCAGTCCGAAGGCGTCGGCCCAGCTGATCGGGCGGTAGTGCTCGGCGTCCTTCTCCAGCAGCATCGGCTCGGTGAGCCGGCCCTGCTGGCCCAACCAGTAGCCGCTGCGCCAGTTCAGGTCGGAGATCGAATGCCGAGCGAAGAAGTCGGTGGTGATCCGCCGCTCGGTCGCCTCTTCCGCGACCGCCTTCGCGCCGTTCTCACAGAACTCGGCTGTGTGCCGGTCGTCGGCCTCGGGCCAGGCGCAGCCAGGGCAGTCGAAGCCCTTCTTCTGGTTGATCTTGAGCATCGTGCGGGTAGCCCGCACGACGCCCATCTGATCGTGCAGCTGACTCATCGAGTGAGCGACAGCCGCTGGTCCGGCTGCATGGTCGGCCGGTGGGCTGACCTTCAGTCCGGAGTCGTCGAAATCGTTGTCAGGAGCGCGACGGGTCACCCCGCCAGCCTAGTGGCTCCGATCACACGGCCCCAGGGCCACCTGCGATCCGGCCACCGGGTCCGGGCCGTCAGGGAGTGGTGGAGTCGCCCTTGTCGTCACCGGGCTTGGCGTCGACCGGATCGCCATAGACACCAGCGGCCTTCGCCCGCTCGGCTTTCTTCAGCTGCCGCACCATGCTCCAGCAGAGCAGGGCGACCGCCACCGCGAGACCGACGAAGATCCACAGCGCCGTCCAACCGGCGACCACATCCTTCGCCTCCGGCGGCGAATCGGCGGAGATGACCAGAGCAAACAGCGACGTCATGACTCCATCCTCTCAGCCGGTACCGCGATACCTGCGAACAGGTCGTCCTCGGGGGTGGAGCTGGGGACGTGGCTCACCACGAGCTCGTAGTCCTCCGTCGGCCAGACCTTCTGTTGGATGTCGAGCGGCACCGCGAACCAGTGGCCGTCGGGGTCGATCTGGGTGGCGTGCGCCAGCAGGGCCTGATCGCGGACCGGGAAGTACTCGCCACAGGGCACCCGAGTGGTGATCCGGGCGTCGTGGGCGGGGTCCTCCTTCCACTTCGCCAACCGCTCCTCCCAGGGCGACTCGAGGCCGGCGGCCCGCATCGCTTCGACGATCGCGACGGTGCGAGGCCGGTTGAAGCCGTGGTGGTAGTAGATCTTGAGCACCTGCCAGGGCTCACCCAGCTCCGGTGCGTACTCGGGGTCGGCGGCCTTCTCGAAGGCGAACATCGAGACCACGTGGCACTGGATGTGGTCGGGGTGCGGGTAGCCGCCGTTCTCGTCGTAGGTGGTCATCACGTGCGGCCGGAACTCGCGGATCAGGCGGATGAGCGGGCGCGCGCCCTCCTCCGCGGAGACCAGTCCGAAGCAGCCCTCGGGCAGCGGCGGCTTCGGGTCGCCGTCGGGCCACCCGGAGTCGACGAAGCCGAGCCAGTCCTGGGTGACGCCGAGGATGTCACGTGCGGCGTCCATCTCGGCGCGGCGGACCTCGGCGATGTTCTCCCACACCTCGGGGCGGTCCATCTGCGGGTTCAACACCGACCCGCGTTCCCCGCCGGTACAGGTGACCACGTGCACGTCCACGCCCTCGGCAACGTACTTGGCCGTGGTCGCTGCACCCTTGCTCGACTCGTCGTCGGGGTGGGCGTGCACATGCATAAGCCGAAGACCGGCGCGCGGCGAAGAAGACATGGCTTGATTCTAGGCGTGGAGGTGCAGACGTCCCGAGTCGGCGATCAGGGAGCGCGCATGGGAGAATCCCGAGCTGTGAGCGTTGACTTGGCAGATCGGTACGGCACCAACCGCGGCGGACGCCGGGTGGTGTTGATCGCCGTCACCGTCGTCATCTCCATCGTCTTCCTGGTCTGGCTCGGCTGGGCCGCCTGGTTCAACAGCTCGGCCGGCGCGAAGTCCCAGCTACAGGGCTTCAAGATCGAGGACGAACACACCGCCACGGTGCGGGTCCTGGTCTCGCTCGACGACGGCGCCGAGGACGTCCACTGCCGGGCCCGGGCCCTGGCCGAGGACAAGTCGGTGGTCGGCGAACTCCGGTTCACCCCCAAGGACGGTTTGAACCAGGAGGTGCTCACCACCGAGCGGCTCGCGGTCAGCGTCGACTGGATCGGTTGCACCAGTAAGGGCCAATCCCGGGCCCAGTGAGCGCCCCGGTCGGCACGCCGAATAAGTGCCCGCGTTGATGCCCGTTTGCTAGCATCGCAACTTCACACCTCGTGCAGGCCCTGCCGTACTGCCGTAGAAGGTCGGCACGCGTGCCCCCTATGCGGTTCCGTATTGCCTGAACCGGCCGAGGCTGACACCAGACCACGTGGGACCAATGGCGGTACCCGCACGGCAAGCAGGAGTAGTCCATGACCGAGCAGAAGACCATCTGGCTTACCCAGGAGGCTTTCGACAAGCTCAACTCAGAGCTCGAGCACCTCAAGGGCCCGGGTCGGCAAGAGGTCATCGAGAAGATCGCCGATGCGCGCGACGAGGGTGACCTCAAGGAGAACGGCGGCTACCACGCCGCGCGCGAGGAGCAGGGCAAGATCGAGGGCCGGATCCGGCAGCTCGAAGACATGCTGCGCCGCGCCGAGGTCGGCGAGACGCCTCCCGACGACGGCATCGTCGAGCCCGGCATGGTCGTCACCTACAAGTTCGTCGGCGACGATGACGACGAGGCCGAGAGCTTCCTGCTGGGCGCCCGGGAGATCGCTCCGGACGACCTGAAGGTCTACTCCCCCGAGTCCCCCCTCGGTGCGGCCATCCACGGCCACGCCAAGGGCGAGACGGTGAGCTTCCAGGCGCCGAACGGCAAGACCCTCGAGGTGATCATCCTGGACGCGAAGCCGTTCAGCGGCTGACGAACCTCATCTGAACATTCAGACGCCAAGGGCCGCCCGGCAATGATGCCGGGCGGCCCTTTCCGTTCTCCGGAGATCGAGCTTGTCGAGATCGCCCCACAGGCCGACCCTCCGGAGATCGAGCTTGCCGAGATCGCCCCACAGGTCTCGACAAGCTCGACCAACGGGCTGGCTCGACCAACGGGCTGGCTCGACCAACGGGTTGGCTCGGCCAGGGGGCGGGTTCACTCGAAGACGCGGTATCCGCGACCACGCAGGTGCGCCAGCACGGTCCGGGCGTGTTCCTCGCTCCGGGTCTCCAACTGCACGTGCACCTCTACCTCGTCGAGGGTCAACGTCGGCGAGGTCCGTTCATGGACGACCTCCAACACGTTCGCCTGTTCGGCGGCCAGCTCCGCCATCAGCCGGGCCAGCCCGCCGGGCACGTCCGGGATGCTGACCCGTAGCGCCAGGTAGCGTCCGGCGGCGGCCATCCCGTGCCGGATCACCTTGCCGAGCAGCAGTGGGTCGATGTTGCCGCCGGACAGCACCGCGACCACCGGTCCGGAGAAGCTGCCCCGGTGCTCCAGCAGCGCCGCGACGGCGACCGCACCGGCCGGTTCCACGACCATCTTGGCCCGCTCCATCAGCGACAGCAGCGCTCGCGACGTCGACTCCTCGCTGACCGTGACCACGCGATCGACGTGGCGCGCGACCGCCCGGAACGGGACGTCGCCGGGGCGGCCGACGGCGATCCCGTCGGCCATCGTCTGCATCGTCTCCAGGCTGATCGGCGCACCACCGGACAGGGAGGCCGGATACGCCGCGGCGCCGGCCGCCTGCACACCGACCACATCGACGTCGGGGCGCAGCGCCTTGATCGCGATCGCGACTCCGGCCAACAGCCCTCCCCCACCGGTCGGCACCAGGACGGTGCGCACCTCCGGTGTCTGTTCCAAGATCTCCAGGCCCAGCGTTCCCTGCCCGGCAACGATGTCGGCGTGGTCGAACGGATGGATCAGCACCGCACCGGTCTCGGCGGCGTATTCACGCGCCGCGACCAGGGCCTGGTCCACGTAGCGGCCGTGGAAGACGACGTCGGCACCGTAGCCACGGGTCGCCTTCTCCTTCGGGATCGGTGCGCCCTCGGGCATGAAGACGGTGGCCTTGATCCCGAGCAGTTTGGCGGCCAGAGCGACCCCCTGGGCGTGGTTGCCGGCTGACGCGGCGACCACCCCGCGGGCCCGTTCCTCCGCGCTCAGTCCGGCGATCCGGGTGTAGGCACCGCGGACCTTGAACGATCCGGTGCGCTGTAGGTTCTCGCACTTCAGATAGGCGGGCGCACCGGTCACTCCGGTCAGCCACCGGGACTCCTCCATCGGGGTGCGGATCGCCACTCCCTGCAACAGGTCCCGCGCCGCCTCGATCTCGCCAAGCCCCACATCGACCGGATCGCGGTCGACCTCGTGTCGGCTCATCTCACTCCTTCGTCAGTGCTGATCCTCGTCGTCGCCGGTGGCGGTGGCCACGATGGCGTCGTCGACTGCTTCCTCGGCCCCGCGGGTCGCCGCTTCGCGTTCCGGATGCTCGGCCAGCTCTTCGTCCTGGGCCAACCTCGCCTCAGGATCATCGTCGCCGATCGGGGTGAAGGCGGCCAGGTGCTGGACGACGGCGTTCAGCACCGCGGCCAGCGGCACCGCGACCAAGGCACCAGCCACACCGGCGACGATCACGCCACAGGCGATCGCGACGATCACCGCCAACGGGTGGACCGAGACGAACCGACCCATCAGGAACGGCTGCAGGACATGGCCTTCGATCTGCTGCACGAGGATCACGCCGAGCAACATCAAGAGCGCGACCCACGGGCCTTGGGCCACCAACGCGACCAGGACCGCGACCGATCCGGCCAGGGTGGCCCCGATCATCGGCACGAACGCGCCGAGGAAGACCAGGACACCGATCGGGAAGACGAACGGCACGTCGAGGACAGCGGCGACGATCATGATCCCGGCCGCATCGACCAACGCCACCACCACAGTGGCCCGGACGAACTGGACCAGGGAGGTCCAGGCGATCCGGCCCGAGGAGTCGACCCGCTCACGGGCCGCACGCGGGAAGAGGCGGACCGCCCAGGCCCAGATCCGATCGCCCTCGGCGAGGAAGAAGTAGGTGGCGAAGACGACGATGAAGAAGCCGGCCAGCAGGTGCGTCAACGCGGTGCCGAGCTCGGTGACGTGGCTGAGCACCTGGGGGTCCTGGGAGCGGGCGGTGATCTCCGCCTGCGCCTTGGTCAACCATTCGTCGATCTGGGTGTCGCTGGCTTTGAGCGGCCCGTCCTTCAACCAGGTTCGGATCTTGTCGAGCCCGTCGACCACCTCGTCGGCGAGATCGTAGGAGCCGGCGATGATCTCGCGGCCCACGAAGGTGAGCAGCGCGGCGACCGCGGCGATCCCGGCGACCAGCACCACCAGCGCGCTCAACGCCCGCGGCAGGCCGGTGGCGCTGAGCCACCGCACGAGCGGTGAGGCGAGAGCCGAGATCAGCATCGCGACCACCAACGGCAAGGTGACCACCGCGAAGTAGGCGAGCAACCAGAGCAACGCGAAGAGTGCGCCCCCGATGATCAGGCCACGCCAGGCCCAGGCCGCCATCAGATCGAGGGCCCAGGGCACCTCGGCGCGGCTGAAGTTCGAGCGACCGCCTTCAACGACCGCGGGTTCGTTACGCCGTTCCCGACCGGCCGCCCACTGCTGGGCGATCTGTTGGGCCAGCCGCTCCGCGAACGACTCGCTCTTCGTGGTGTTCGAGTCGTCAGCGTCGTTCATCACAGGCTCAACCTATGCCACCGTCGAAGGTCCTCGACGAGGCGCTCTCCAACAACCCGCGGGCCAACCGTGCCGCGGTCGCCGGATAGGCGTCGAGCAGTAGTCCGGCTGCGGTGATCGACAGTTCTCGGTCGACGACGACCTGGGGCTGCTCCGGGAGCCGGGCCGACGCGGGGGCCACCAGAGCCGCCGCGATCACCTGCCCAGCAACCGGTTCCGACCCCGCGGCGAGTGTCCGGAGCACACCACCGGAGCCGATCACCCAGGCGACGGAACGCAGGTCCGGCCCGTGTTGCGGACCCGTCGCACTCTGGTCGGGGCGGTGCGGATCGCGTCGGCTCCTCGCGCTCCCCCCGGTGTGACGGCGCACCGCAACATGGATCGCGGTGCTGGCCAGCCGCTCCTCCAGTTGCTGATCCTCAGCGGTCGTCGGCAACCAGGACGGTGTGCCGCGCCGGAGCGCGGCAGCCGGTAGGTCGGCGTCGGTGCCCCAGCCGTGCTCGATCCCGGCGGCGACCGTCTCGACGGCCGACCAGCGCATGCCGAGGTCCGCCTCGACGGTCCGGTTCAGCGGCGTGGTGGCCACCACCTCCCGGGAGAGCCCGGCATCCTCCGGGTCCACCTCGACGACGCTGTAGACATCGGTGGTCGCGCCGCCGACGTCGACCAGCAACAGGTCGCCGGCGACGGCAGAGTCCGCAGCGAGGAGCTCCATCCCGCGCAGGACGACGTCCGGGGTCGCGCCGAGCAGCATCGCCGTGAAACGCGGGTCGTTGCTGAGTTGTTTGCCGCCGATCACGTGGTCGAGGAAGCAAGCGCGGACCGCAGCGCGGGCCGGGCCGGGCTCGAGCACCCCGATCTGCGGCATCACGTTCGCCACAGTGACCACCGGGCGGGAACCCAGGGCAGCCACGGCCTTCGGCTGGGCCTCGAGGTTGCCGGCGACCACGACCGGTCCGTGCCAGCCGGAGCGGCCGATCTCCTCCGCGGCAGCCACGAGCGGTGCCGGGTTGCCGCCGTCGGTGCCGCCGACCAGAAGGATCAGGTCGGGCTCGGCCTCGGCGATCTGCGCGGCGAAGGCCAACCCTTCGGCAGCGGCGATCACGCCGACCACCTTGCCACCACTGCCCAGGGCGACCCGGTGCCCGGCCTCGGCGGTGACCAGCCGCTCGTTACCGACCACCAGGATCCGGAGCCCACCACCGGCGCTGGAGGCCGCGTAGGCGGGTGCCGTCGCGGCTGCCGGGTCGATCTCGGCCAACCGCGCACGGCAGGCGTCGAACCCGTCGATCAGGTCGGTGTCGATCGTTGTGCGGTGACTGGTGGCGGCCACGATCCGGGACCTCGCCAGGTCGATCAGGACGACCTTGGTGAAGGTCGAGCCGTAGTCGACACAGAGCACGACGCCGGCGGAGCCAACGGCTGTGTCGACCACGGGCGCCGTCACCCGAGAGCTCGCTCCAGGTCAGCGATCAGGTCGTCGGCGGTCTCGATCCCGACGCTGATCCGGATCAGGTCGGCGGGGACCTCCAGCTCCGTTCCGGCGACCGAAGCGTGGGTCATCCGGCCGGGGTGTTCGATCAACGACTCCACGCCGCCGAGCGACTCGCCCAGGGTGAAGACCTCGGCGTTCTCGCAGACCGCGAGGGCCTGCTCCTCGCCGCCGACGACCCGGAACGAGACCATCCCGCCGAACCGCTTCATCTGCTTGGCCGCGACCGTGTGCCCGGGGTGCTCGGCGAGACCGGGATAGATCACCTGGCTCACCTTCGGGTGCGCGGTCAGGAAGTCGACGATCTTCTCTGCGTTGTCGCAGTGCCGATCCATCCGGATACCCAACGTCTTCAGGCCACGGTGGGTGAGGAAGGAGTCGAACGGCCCGGCGACGGCGCCGATCGAGTTCTGGTGGAACGCCACCTGCTCAGCCAACTCGAGGTCGCGGACCACGAGTGCGCCGCCGACGACGTCGGAGTGACCACCGACGTACTTCGTGGTGGAGTGCACCACCACATCCGCGCCCAGGGTGAGCGGCTGCTGCAGGTAGGGCGAGGCGAAGGTGTTGTCGACGACCAGAAGGGCGCCCGCCTCGTGGGCGACGGCGGCCAGCGCCTCGATGTCGCCGATGTTCAGCAACGGGTTGGTGGGCGTCTCCACCCAGACCAACTTGGTCTCGCCGGGACGGATCGCGGCACGGACGGCATCCACATCGGAGACGGCGGCCGGTGAGTGCGCCAAGCCCCAGTTCCGTTCGACCTTGTCGAAGAGCCGGTAGGTGCCGCCGTAAGCGTCGTCCGGGATGACGGCGTGGTCGCCGGGACGGCAGACGGCACGGATCAGGGTGTCCTCGGCGGCCAGACCCGAGGCGAACGCGAAGCCGCGCTCCCCCTCCTCCAACGCGGCCAGCACGCCCTCCAGGGCGGTCCGCGTCGGGTTGGCGGAACGGCTGTACTCGTAGCCGCCACGCAGGCCGCCGACGCCGTCCTGCTTGTAGGTGCTGGTGGCGTAGATCGGCGGGATCACGGCGCCCGTAGTGGGGTCCGGGTCGTAACCGGCGTGGATCGCGCGCGTCTCGAACCCGGACTTGGCCTTGTGCTCAGAGGTGCTCACGAGGCGAGCCTACTCGGCACGAAGGGTCGTGGCTCCCCGCCTTCGGGCCCGTCCGGGAAGCAAAGCCGGAACGGCGGCGTTGTAGCCACGTGCGAGGATCGACAACGCACCCACCCCACGTCTTTTGGAGGCACCGTGTTCGGCCGCAAGCCACTCGTCGTCCCGACTCCCGACCAGGCGCTGCCGGGTCGCGCCGAACGCTGGTTCACGCTGGCTGATCGGCACCTGGTGCTCAACGCCCCGGTGGTCACCGACGAGGTGCCCGAGGGCCTGGAGGTCGCCATCTTCGGTCTCGGCTGTTTCTGGGGTGCCGAGGAGATCTACTGGGCCAAGCCCGGTGTCTGGTCGACCTCGGTCGGCTACATCGGCGGCTCGACGCCGAACCCCTCCTACGAGGAGGTGTGCAGCGGTCGGACCGGCCACACCGAGGCGGTCCGGATCGTCTTCGATCCGGCTGTGATCTCCTACGCCGACCTGGTGAAGACCTTCTTCGAGGTGCACGACCCCACCCAGGGCATGCGCCAGGGCAACGACGTCGGCACCCAGTACCGGTCCGGCATCTACACGACCACCCCCGCCCAGGTGGCGACGGCGACCGAGCTCACCCGGCAGTACGGCGACGAGCTGGCCCGCCGCGAGATCGGCTCGATCACCACCGAGATCGTCGAGGCGCCGGAGTACTTCTACGCCGAGGACGGGCACCAGCAGTACCTGGCGAAGCATCCGCACGGGTACCGCTGCCACGCGAACACAGGAGTCGCCTTCCCGGCCTGAGGCCGCTCCGCAGGATCGCCGGCATTGCGTTTCTCGCGATGGGGATCGTCGGGATCGTCGAGCTGGGCCGGCCGGTGCATTGGGGCACCTTCACCGAGGAGTCGACCGACTGCCCATCAGGGCTCGAGAAGAACCGAGGCTGTACCCGTACCGGACGCTGGGTCAGCGACGACGGCACCATCGTCAAGGAGAACATCAAGCTCGACGGCACCGTGGATCCCGGGGAATCGGTGCGCGCCGGCTATCGCCCGGGTGGTGCGTGGGACGACACCAACACCGTGCACACCGAACACTGGGTGAACGGCGGGGCGTGGGTCCCGTTCCTGGGTCTGGTGGGCACCGCCCTGCTGACCTGGTGGCAGCACCGGAAATGGCGCAGACGTCCCGATGATGAGGCTCTGTCGACGACGTCTGTCTGAGCGGTCGCTGATGCGCGCCGGGCGTGGCTCGAAGGACGACCCTCAGCGCTCCGTGCCGCGACGGATCCAGACGTTGCCCCACAGGTCGACGTCCAACATCACCCGGTCCTCACGCTGCGTGAGCGCGGAGTAGGCCCAGATCACAGCCCACAGGCCTGCGGTCACCACGGTCATCACGGCGTGCAGGAAGTGCGAGACCGGCTTCCGGAATCCCAAGACGGCTCCCCGCGAGTTCTGCACCAGCAGGGTCGCCTTGTTGTTCAGGATCTGGTCCTGGATCGCGCGCTCCAGCGCCCAGGCCCGGACCTCGTCGTCGCGTTCGGGGTCCTCCGTCAGCGGCCGCGGATCGTTGAGCCGCGCCGGACGTAGTGCGTACAACGCGATCGCCCATCGGCGTCCGTCCCAACGCCGCCAGACCTCGCCGTCCCAGCGGTAGTCACCCGAGGCGGGCGGGCCGAGACGGGTTCCGAGGCGACGTTCCAAGGTCCGATTACGCATGTCGGGAGCTTAGACCGGATCGTGGCGCACGGTTGCGGAACAGTTGGCCTGGCGTTCATCGCCGCCACATCGCCGCGCCGCAACCCGGACCGCCCGCCCCGGCACGGTGTTGCACCATGGGGACCATTGCGTGGCGACGCGGGACGACCGCCGTACTGCTGGGCGCGACCGCGCTGCTCTATCTCTGGGGACTCGACGAATCCGGATGGGCCAACGCCTACTACTCGGCAGCAGCGCAGGCCGGGGCGGCGTCGTGGAAAGCGTTCTTCTTCGGCAGCCTGGACGCCGGCAACGCGATCACGGTCGACAAGACGCCCCTCGCACTCTGGCCGATGGCACTCTCGGTCCGGCTCTTCGGACTCTCGAGTTGGTCGGTGCTGGTGCCGCAGGCGGTCTTCGGCGTCGCCACCGTCTACCTGATGCTGCGGATCGTCCGGCGGTCCAGCGGGTCGCACCAACTCGGTCTGTTGGCCGGCGCGATCATGGCGCTGACACCCGTTGCTGCCTTGATGTTCCGCTACAACAACCCCGATGCACTGCTGGTGCTGCTCCTGGTCGCGGCGAGCGCGGCGACCCTGCGCGCGGTCGAGGCCAGCGCCCTCGATCCGCGCTCAGCCGGGCGCTGGCTCGCCCTCGGGGGTGCCCTCCTCGGGCTCGCCTACCTGGCGAAGATGTTGCAGGCCTTCGTGATCGCGCCCGCCCTGGTACTCACCTACCTGCTCTTCGCGGCGTTGCCGCTCTCCCGCCGTCTGTGGCACCTGGCCGGTGCCGTCACGGCCACCGTCCTGGCGGCCGGATGGTGGGTGGCGACGGTCGCGCTCTGGCCAGCCGATAGCCGCCCCTGGATCGGCGGATCGCAGGACAACTCCGTGTGGGGATTGACGATCGGGTACAACGGGCTGGGCCGCCTCAACGGCAACGAGGAGGGGTCGATCGGATCGGGACACTGGGGCCAGACCTCCTTGCTCCGCCTGCTCTCCCCCAGCAACGGCGGCCAGGCCGGCTGGCTGCTGCCGACCGCACTGGTGTTGCTGGTGGCCGGCCTGGTCCTGGTCCGTAGCCGCCAGCGCCGGACGTCGCTGCAGGCCGCCCTCGTGCTCTTCGGCACCTGGTTGCTGGTCACCCTGATCGTCTTCAGCCTGATGCGCGGGATCTACCACTCCTACTACGCGGTGGCGCTCGCCCCGGCGCTCGCTGTGGTGATCGCGCTCGGTGGTCGCGAGCTCTGGCTGGTCCGGGCCGAACCCGGGTGGCGGGCGCTGACCGTCCTTCTGGTGGCGACCACGGGTGGCTGGTCCTTCGTGCTCTTGGACCGCAGCCCCGACTTTGTGCCCTGGCTGCGCTGGGCCGTGCTGGCGATCGCCGTGGCCGCGGCGCTGGTGCTGCTCCGCCACCAGAGCCGACGCACGGCTCGTTGGGCGTTGGCGCTCTGTCTGACGGTCGGGTTGACCGGTCCGGCCGCCTTCTCCGTCGCCACGGCGGCGCTCCCGCACCAGGGCGCGGTGATCACCGCCGGCCCCGGCGGCCGCGGCAGCGACCTGCCCCATGCCGACGAACGTCTCGCCGAGGCTGCCCTCGGGGCTCCGCCACTGGGTACGGACCGCCCCGCCCGGAACCCTTCGCGGCACGAGCGCAGCGCCGAACTCGACCAGCTCGCCGAGGAACTCGGCCTCGACCTCTACCGATCGACCTACGGCCCGGCGGGCAGTCTGCTCCACGTGAGCACGCCGTCGCCGCGGTTGGTCCACGTACTGCAGAACGGCCACCGTGACCAACCCTGGCTCGCGGCCACCGTCGGAGCGAACGCTGCCGCCGGCTTCCAGCTCGCCACCGGTCGCCCGGTGATCGCGATCGGCGGTTTCAACGGCACCGATCCGAACCCCGACCTCGCCACCTTCCAGCTGCGGGTGCTCCGCGGCGAGATCGGCTGGTTCATCGGCGGTGGCGTACTGGGGCCACAGACCGGCGGATCCCAAGCAGCACGGGAGATCACCGCCTGGGTGGCCGCACGCTACCGACCCTTCCAGGTGGACGGTGTGCTGCTCTACGACCTGAGCCTGGCTCCGTTGCCGGTGGCCCGCTGAGGTCTCCGCAGAGCCTGGGCGGCGACTCGGACGTCGTGGGTGAGTTCGGCGAGGGTCGGGCTGGCGAACCGCCACCGCTGCCAGTGAAGCGTGACGTCGAGGTGCCGGCCGCCCGGGAGCGGGGCCAGACGCCCCGACGCAAGCTCCGGTTCGAGTTGCGCCTCGGGTAGCACTCCCCAGCCCAGTCCGCTCTTCACCGCCTCCAGGAAGTCAGCGCTGCTCGGCACCCGGTGCACCGTCGGTGGCCGGGGCACGCCGTGCCTGTCCAGGACGACGTCTTGGAGCCGATCCTGCTCGTTGAAGACGACCAGCGGGATCCGTGCCCAGTCGACGGATCGGCCGCGGGCGAACCGATCCAGCAGCTCCGGCGTCGCCGCCGGGCGATAGCGGATCGTGCCCAGGGCGGCCACCTCGCAGCCCTGGACCGGCCGCGGATCGTCGGTGACCGCGGCGAGCACCTCGCCCCCACGCAGCAGATCCTGGGTATGCGCCTGATCGCTCAACTGCAGCCGCAGCGCGGCAGTACCCCGTGCCGCGACCGCTGCCAACACCGGCCGGAACCAGGTGGCCAGCGAGTCCGCGTTGACGGCGACCGGCAGATCCACGACGGCCTCGTCGCCAAGCAGCCGGGCCGCTTCGGCGGCCAGCAGTCGCTGTTGCCGGGCGAGTGAGAGCAGCGGTTCCCCGGCTGAGGTGGCTCGGGCCGGGGTGGACCGGTTCACCAGGACCCGGCCGGTCTGCTGCTCCAACGCCCTGATCCGCTGGCTCACGGCACTCGGCGTCAGGTGCAGCCGCCGGGCAGCGGCGTCGAAGGTGCCCTCTTCGCAGATCGCGAGCAAGGTCTCCAGCTGAGCCAGATCGAACCGCATAGGTTCCAGTTAAGCATTGCTTATGTTCCTGAAGGAACCTTCGCTGGTGTGCAGCACCATCGGCACTTAGCCTCGGACTCGTGCTGGAAGCCGTCACCACCGGGGTGCTCACCGGGCTCGCCCTGATCGTCGCGATCGGCGCCCAGAACGCCTACGTCCTGCGCCAAGGGATCACCCGCTCCCAGGTCGGTCCGGTGGTCGCCGTCTGCGCGATCTCCGACGTCGTCCTGATCGCAGCCGGCGTGGCAGGAGTGGGCGTCCTGATCGAGCGTGCCGAATGGCTGGTGGAGACGACCCGATGGCTGGGCGTGGCGTTCCTGATCGGCTACGGCCTCTTCTCCCTCCGGCGCGCCTACCGAGCCGACTCCTTGCACGCGGAGCCGGGCGGGGCCACCGTCGTCCGCTGGCAGGCGGTCGTGACCGCGCTGGCGCTGACCTGGCTCAACCCGCATGTCTATCTGGACACCGTGGTCCTGCTCGGCTCGATCGCCTCCACCCACGGTGACGATCGCTGGTGGTTCGCCCTGGGCGCAGCGGCTGGGAGCATCGCCTGGTTCAGCCTGCTCGGCTACGGCGCGCGCTTCCTGGCACCGGTCCTGGCGCGGCCGCGCGCCTGGCAGATCCTCGACGTCGCGATCGGGGTCACCATGCTGGTGCTGGCGTTCTCGATCGCCCGCGGCTGACGGGCTACTCGACCCAGGAGCCGCGCTCGCCCCACCAACCGCCGGAGCGACGGGCCTGCGGTGCGTCGCCGGTCGTGCCGCGGTTACCACCGCCGGTGCCACGCTTGGCGTCGCGGGAGCCGAGGTAGGAGTCGACGACGGCGACACCGAGGTCGTCGAGCTCCGGCGCCACCACCGAACCGTCGACCTTGCGGGCCAACGAGTCGACGAACCGGGCCAACCCCGGGTCGTCGCCGAGCCGGAAGATGGTGGTCTGCGCGCCGAGCCGGCGGGCGTTCTCCAACTCCTGCACGGTGTTCGCCAAGGTCAGCGGGTGTGGCGGGTAGGAGAACCAGGCCTCCCCATCGGCGCCGAGGTGGGCGGTCGGTTCACCATCGGTCACGATCAGCAGGACAGGTTGGGCGTTGGGGTGTTTCCGGAAGTGCCGGTTTGCCAGCAACAGCCCGTGATGGAGGTTGGTGCCTTTGGCCCACATCGCGTCCAGCGCGGTGAGCTGCTCCACGTCCATCACCTCGGCGTAGCGACCGAAACCGATCAACTCCAGCGCATCGCCACGGAACCGCGAGCGGACCAGCTGGTGCAACGCCAACGCGGTCTTCTTCATAGGAACCCAACGGCCGTCGAGCGCCATCGAGAAGGAGGTGTCGACCAGCAACGCCACCGCAGCCTGGGTGCGCGCCTCGGTGTCGACCACCTCGACGTCGTCGATGGTCAGCCGTACCGGCATCACCGGTCCGCCCTCACCGGAGGAACGGACCACGGCGTTCAACACGCTCCGGGTGACATCCCACGGTGCCGTGTCACCGAACTCCCAGGGCCGGGTCGAGCCGCTGAACTCCCCGGCTGCGCCCGATCGCTGCACGTCGCGGGCACCCTGACGTCCCGAGATCCGCTCCGCCACGTCGCGGAGCAACGACTTGCCCAGCTGACGCATCGCCTTCGGCGAGAGCCGGAACTGGCCGTCCGAGCCACGCTTGAGATATCCGTTCGAACGCAGCGACTTCTCCAACTCCGCGAGCTGGCGCGCCGAGACGGCGGCGTCGTCGCCGAGCTGGCGGGCCAGGGCGTCGAAGTCGACGTCGTCCATCCGCGCACCGGCGTAGGACTGCTGCAACTGCTCGGCCAGTTCGTCGAGTTCGGCGAGGTCCTGCAACGCCCCGGTACCGTCGCCGAGGCCGAGCCCCTCCTCGCCGGAGAAGTCGGCCGAGCCGCCCCAGTCGAGGTCGGGGCGGGCCGACTGCAGGTTGCCGTCCAGCCGGTCCAGCTGGGCCGAGAGCTCCGGCGAGCCGAACGCCTGCGCGGAGAGCTGCATCAGCTCGGCGCGCTGCTCCGGCGTCATCGAGTTCAGCATCCGCTGAGCGGCGGCCGAGCGCTGCGCCAAGGTGTCCAGCAGTTCGTCGAGGTTGCGCGGGTTCTCCGGGAAGAAGGCCCCGTGCTTGGCCATGAACTCGTCGAAGTCCTCGGGGGTGTCCTCGCCGGCGTTCCGCTTCTCCAGCAGGTCGTTGAGGTCGCCGAGCATCTCGTTGATGGCCTGACGATCCTCGTCGGTCGCGCCCTCCATCGCCTGCTTCATCCCGGCGAACCGCTGGTCGAGCAGCTCGCGGCCGAGCAGATCCTTGATCTTCTCGTAGTCCTCGCGCGCCTGACGCGACTTCCACCGGTAACCCGACAGCTCACTCACCGCCGCCGCGGTCGAGGGCGACAGGTTCTGCAGCTGCATCTCGGAGAGCGCGCGCTCGTCGTCGTCGAGGTCGACGTCGCGGGCGAGCTGCTTGCGTTCCTCCAGGACCGCACGGTCCAACAACTCACGGACCTCGTTGAGCGTCCCGTCGAGGTTGTGCCGCTTCAACAGCTCCTGCCGCTTGGCGAAGACCCGGCGGGCGAGATCCTCCAAGCCCTGTTGGTCGGTGCCGCCGCGCCGCAGGAACTCCCGCATCGCTCGTTCGGGGCTGTAGCCCGCCATCACCTCCTCGCCGATGGCGTCCAGCGCCTCGCCGAGATCGACCGGCGGGGCAAGGGGGTCCGGCCCGCCGCGGTACCTGCCGTAGCGAGAACGGTGTCGGTCGGACCGCCCGGTCATGAGTAGACGGTCTCTCCGGAGTCGCCGGTCTCCTTGGAGATCTTGCGGGCCAGGAAGAGACCCTCCAACGCCAACTCGATCGCGCTGGCCCGTTCCGCGTCGCTGGTCGCGCCGACCTTGGCCGCGACCTGGTCGTAGATGTCGGACTCACCCGCACCGGACGGCGGCAGCGCGGGCAGAGCTGCCAGCAGGTCGCTGACGCTGACCTGTTCGCCGGTGGTGACGGTGGCGCCGTCGCTGAGCGCGTCCACCAGCGGTCCGAAGTCGAGCCCGCGGAGCCGCTGCCGACAGGTCTCGGCGGTGGCGACCCGGAGCAGGTGCTCCAGGATCTCCAGCTCGCGGCCCTCTTCGCCGTTCTCGAACTCGATCTTCCCGGCCAGCACGTCGACCGCGGTCTGCAGGTCGACCACTCGGGCGACGGCGTCGGCTTCACCGAGCACGGTGGCCCGGTGCAGCGCGGCCGCGGCGATCGTCTCGGCGCCGGCGATCGAGAACCGTGCGGAGACGCCGGAGCGCTGGTCCACCGACTGCGACTCGCGCAGCGCACGGGTGAATCGGGCCAGCACCTCGATCAGGAAGTCGGGGACCTGCGCGGTCAGGTCGGCCTCCTGGACGATGACCGCCATCTCGGCGTCGAGCTCGAGCGGGTAGTGGGTCCGGATCTCGGCACCGAAGCGGTCCTTGAGCGGGGTGATGATCCGGCCACGGTTGGTGTAGTCCTCAGGGTTGGCCGAGGCGACCACCAGGACGTCGAGCTCGACCCGTAGCACGTAGCCGCGGATCTGGATGTCGCGCTCCTCCATCACGTTCAGCATCGCGACCTGGATCCGCTCGGCCAGGTCGGGCAGCTCGTTGATCGCCACGATGCCGCGGTGGCTGCGCGGGATCAGGCCGAAGTGGATCGTCTCCAGGTCGCCCAGCGAGCGGCCCTCGGCCACCTTCATCGGGTCGACGTCGCCGATCAGATCCGCGACCGAGGTGTCGGGGGTGGCCAGCTTCTCGCTGTACCGCTCGCTGCGGTGGCGCCACTCGACCGGCAACTGGTCGCCGAGCTCGTCCGCACGCCGGATCGACGTCGGCGTGACCGGCTCGTACGGGTGCTCGCCGAGCTCGGAACCACCGATCACCGGCGTCCACTCGTCGAGCAGCCCGACCATGGTGCGCAGCAACCGGGTCTTGCCCTGGCCCCGTTCACCCAGCAGCACGACATCGTGACCGGCGATCAGCGCGCGCTCCAACTGCGGGATCACCGTGGTCTCCAACCCGTGCAGGCCGGGCCACGGATCGCGGCCCTCGGCGAGCGCGGCGAGGAGGTTGCCACGCAACTCCTGACGCAGGGTTCGGAACTGGTGGCCGGAGGCGCGCAGTGCGCCGACCGTCGTCGAGGCGGGGCGTTCGCTGATCGTCACCTGGCCAACGCTACCCGGCCCCGCCTGATCCGCACGGCCCTCTCAGCCGGTGAACGAGGTGGCCGTCGGGTTCCGCCACACGTGACGAAGCGGTCACAGCTTCAGGTACATCACGTGCAGACCGACCAACCCGTGGCTGCGGGAGTCGAAGGCCTCGGGCACGGTGCCGATGATCTGGAAGCCGAGGGAGCACCATAGTGCGACGGCGGCGGTGTTGGTCTCCACGACGGCGTTGAACTGGATGGCTCGATACCCCTGCTCACGGTGCCAGGCCACCACGTGCTCGCCCAGCAGCCGACCCACGCCTCGGCCCCGCGCCTCGGGCGACACCATGAAACTCGCGGTGCCCACGTGCGCTCCGCGTCCCGGCCGGTTCGGGCCCATCTTGGCGCTACCCACTACCTGGTCACCGTCGACGGCGACGACCGCGTGGCCCGGATCCGGCTCGAGCCAGAGGACCTGCGCCTCGTCTGAGGTGAGCCCGTCGGGGTAGGCGTAGGTCTCGCCGTCGCGGATGATCCCCGCGAAGAACGGCCAGATCTGCGACCAGTCCGCGGGCCGGGCGACCCGGACCTCGAGATCGCTCACGAGTCGGCCTCTTCGATCACGCAGTACGGCAGCCCCCACGGATCGCGCAGGATCAGCCACCCCTCGCTGCTCTCCACCACGGCGCCCAACGTCTCCTGTCGCGCGCGCTCCGCCGCCAGGTCGGTGGTCCGACCGTCCAGGTGCGCCCGGGCCACGCTGCTGGTGTCGCCGAGGCGCTGCACCAGGATGCTGACCGGCAGGCCATCGGTGCCGAACCAGGCGAACTCCGGGTGCTTCGGCGAACTGGCCGGTGCCCAGCCGGTCAGTGCCGACCAGAACTGCACCTCCTGGCGGAACAGCGCCGCGGGCAGGTCCAGACAGACCTGGTCGAACGCCGTGCGATGGGTACCGACCTGGGTCACCGGCCGACGGGTGAACCGCTCGGCGACGAAACAGAAGGCGATCCCGCCCGGCGAGGTCATCGCGACGTAGCCGCGGTCGTCGACCTCCACGGCGCCCAACGCCACCGCCTCGTCGGCAGCCGTGCGCGGGTCGCGGACATGGAGATCCAGATGCACCCCACCAGGCCCTTCGGCGGCCTTCTGCACCCGCAGCGTCGGGTCGCCCTCGGCCGGCAACAACGTCGCGAACTCGCCATGCGCCCCACGCCAGGGCGAGAGCCGGGTTCCGGTCGCGGCCGCCCAGTAGTCGGCTGCCGCCTCGGCACCCTCAGCTGGTAGGTCGCGGAAGATCGTGATCCAGTGCGGCGTCACCATGCTGGCCACACTAATGTGCCGAGTTGTGCAGAGCAGCAACTTTTCGTCGCCGTGCCCGTGCGGCACCGGCCAACCCTTCGACTCCTGCTGCGGCCCGTTGCTTCGCGGGGAACGCTGGGCGGCCACCGCCGAGGCGCTGATGCGATCGCGCTACACCGCCTACACCCTCCGCGACGCCGACCACGTCTTCCGCACCTGGCACCCGCGCACCCGGCCCGCCGACCTCACCCTCGACGACGACGTGCAATGGCTCGGGCTCACCGTGCTCGACACCGCCGACGGCGGTCCGGACGACGAGACCGGTGAGGTCGAGTTCGAGGCCCGCTGCTCGGTGGCCGGCCGGAGCGAGACGATGCACGAACGGAGCAGGTTCGCCCGCCGTGCCGGACGCTGGCTCTACCTCGACGCGCTCTGATCGCGCCAGACCCTCCGTAGCTCCTTCGCTTCGGCCCCTCCACTGGTCAGCTCCGCGAGCACCGCCGTCAGCCGATCCACCGCCTCCGGAAGAACCCCGAGCCGGAGCGTCACCTGCTCGGCGTAGGCGGCATCGATGACGTCGAAGCCCCGGGTCCGCAGCTCACTCTCCACCCGTCCCGCCTCGCCGTGCCCGACCGCGACCTCGTACTCGGCGACCAGGAGCCTTTCACGCTGCCCGGCCTCAGCGAGCCCGGCGCGGACGGCGTCGCCGTAGGCCCGGACCAGTCCCCCGGCGCCGAGCAAGGTGCCGCCGAACCACCTGGTCACCACTGCGACCACGTCACTGAGATCGTGCCCGCGCAGCACCTCCAGCATCGGTGCACCCGCGGTGCCGGACGGTTCGCCGTCGTCGGACGACCGCTGGACCTCGCCGCGCGGCCCGAGCACGAAGGCCGAACAGGTGTGTCGCGCGTCCCAATGCTGCTTACGTAACCGGTCGACGACAGCCCGGGCCGCAGCCTCGTCGTCGACGCGCTCGATGGTGCACAGGAACCGGCTCCGCTTCACCTCGATCTCGGCCTCCGCATTGCGGGCGACGGTCAGGTAGCGGCCGTGCGGCGCGGCCTCACCGGGCAACGCTCTGCTCCCCCTCGCCGACCGCTGCCGGCACGCCCTGGACGACCAATCCCCCGCCCAGTAAGGCGTCTACGGCCCGAAGTCGTGCCTCGGTCACCTCACTGACCGTCGCATAGCCGGCGACCTCCGCACTGGAACCGGGCTGCGTCGGCTCGGCCGAGTTCACCAGGATCGCGCGTCGAGTCCCGCCGTCGGCGAGGTTGGCCAGCACGGTCGCATGCCCGGTCGTTCCGCTTCCCGCGAAGAAGTCCAGCACCACGGCGTCGTCGGCGAAACAGTCCAGAACCCGACGGATCAGGCCGGTCGGTTTGGGCGAGGCGAAGACCGGACCCAGGATCTGCTTCAGCTCTGCGACTGCGGTGTCGGTCGAGCCGACCTCCTGCGCCAACCAGATCGTCGGCAGCTTCTTCCGCCGTCCCTCGTGGAGCCAATCGCGTTGGTGGACGTCGATCCGCTCGCCCAGCTTCCCCCGGACCACCCGGCAGACCAGGTCATCGGGCCGCTCGTCGACCCGCGGCGCGGACCAACGCCAGACCGCGGGCGCGCCGTCGCCGAAGACCGGCAGGATCTCGTGAGCACCCTCGAACCGCGCCGTCGCGACCTGCCCCGACACCGGATCGCCCCACAGCGGGTAGTGCAACGTGGGCGCGGTGATCGGGTTGAACTTCTTGTTCGTGTTCCGCAACGGAAGGTGCCGGTACTGGCGCCCATCCTCAGTGGTCAAAGGGAAATCGCTGGCCTTCACCGTCTCCGCCGACGTCGGATCGAGGCGGCAGTGCGCAGCGTCGCGCGCGTAGACCAACAGGTACTCGTGCGAGGTGGCGAAGAAGGGCCCGAGCTGGCGGCCCTTGGGGTTGAGGTTGACCACCACCTGGGCGATGAAGTTCCGTTCCCCGAAGACCTCGTCGAGCAGCAGCCGCAGATAGGCGACCTCGTTGTCGTCGATCGAGACGAAGATCGCGGCGTGGTTCGCCATCACCTCACGGGCCGCCGTCAACCGCGGCCGCATCATGTCGACCCACATCCGGTGCCGCTCGACGCCGGTGCCGTGCCGATCGTGGTAGGCGAAGCCGTTGCCGGTGTTGTAGGGCGGGTCGATATAGACGACGTCGACGCTCTGCGGGGCGAGGGTCGGCAGCACGTCCAGGTTGTCCCCGACGATCAGGGTGTTGGTCGGCGTCGTCACTGCCATCACCGGGCCACGGCGGTCAGTTCGGTGGCGGCCTTCGGCGACTCAGGAGCCGAGGGGGCGTCGACGGAACCCGTCGTCGGAGGGTCGTCGTCAGTGCTGCAACCGACAAAGGCGCCCGTGCCGAGCACCAGGCCGACGCACACGACGGCGATGCGGGACAGGGCGGACACGGTGACTCCTAACGCGACGGCGGGGATCAGGTGAACAGGTCAGCGGAGGAACCAAGCGCCGACGATGGACGGAACCAGGCCCAACAGCAACCACGGAGTCAGCAGGCTGGCGCGGTGGATGGCACGGCCGGTGACCACCATCAGCAGGCCGAAGACGGCGCTGATCACCAAGAGTCCCCACCGCGACGTCGTGTACTGCTCGTCCAAGCTGTAGGCCAACAGGATCATTCCGACCACGAGGTGCAGGATGGTCGTCACCGCGAGTACCGACATCACCCACTTCTGCACCTGGCCGATCGACATCGAGTCGTTGCGGGGCCGGGCCTGCAGGTTGTTGGGGTCCATCAGATGACGGGGACGCCGCTTGGTCGGCTCAGACATGGCTCTATTGTCTCGTGCCGAGGTCGCCGTCGTCAGGCGGGGCGCGCCGCTCACCGGTGGTAACGCAGGAAGAGGTAGTCGTCCACCTCGTAGATCGTGCCCAAGCGGAGTTGCATCGGCTCATCGAGGAGAGCCCCGTTGGTGATCCGCGACTCCGAGCCGCCACCCACCACCAGGGGCGAGACCGCCCAGCAGAGTTCGTCGACCAGGTCAGCCGCGAAGAGGTCGGCCAGCAACCGCGGCCCACCCTCGCTGAGGATCCGCGGCAGGCCGAGCTCGTAGAGCCGCCTGACGGCGGCCGGCAGATCCACCTGGTCGTCACCGGCCACGATCACGTCGGCCACCTCGGCGGCAGCATCGACCTTCTCCTGGGGCGCGGCGCCACAGGTGATCACGATCGGCCGGACCGGCGCCTCGGTGAAGGCGGTCGAGGTGAGGTCCAGGTCCACCTGGTGGGTGACGACGGCGAGGCGAGCCGCCGGGAGCTGACCGGCCTCGGCCCGCTTCGCAGCGGCTTCGGGCGCGCATCGCACCGGCCCGTAGCCCTCGCCGCGCACGGTGCCCGCACCGACCAGCAGGACGTCGGCGAGCGAGCGCAGGACCCGCAGCAGGACCTGATCGGCAGCACCCGTCAGAGTGCCGACCCGACCGCCCATCGTCGCGGCGCCATCGACGCTACTCACCATGTTCGCCCGCAGGTAGGGCTGCGGAGGAAGCTGATAGGCGTCCAGGGCATCGAGCTGGTCAGGGCCGGGAAGCAGTCGTTGCAAGGTCAGCACAGGCTGATCGTGCCATGGAGGTGGAGAATGGTGGGGTGAGCCCGACGCTGCCTTGGCCGCTACCGAACCACCTCGCGCTCCGCGACGAGCTGATCGCCGCCTGGTCGACCCAACGGGGTTACCACGACGTGCAGCACCTCGCCGAGGTGTTGGACGCTCTGCACCGGTTGGCTGCGGGCGACGACATCGAGCTGCTGCTCGCGGCCTGGTTCCATGACGCCGTCTACGACGGGCAGCCCGAGGCCGAGGAACGGTCCGCGCTGCTCGCCGAGGCACGGCTGGCTGACGTCGCGGGGGTCGATGCCGGGGAGGTCGCCCGTCTGGTCCGGGTCACCGTCGACCATCGACCCGCGTCCGGTGATCGACGCGGTGAACTGTTGGTCGACGCCGACCTGCACATCCTCGCCTCCGGACCGGAGCGCTACGCCGAGTACGTGGCCGGGGTCCGCCAGGAGTACGCCGCGGTCTCCGACGCCGACTTCCGCGCGGGGCGAGCCGCGGTGCTGAGCGACCTGCTGGGCAAGCAGAACCTGTTCCACACCGCCGTCGGCCAGGCGCTGTGGGAGCGCTCAGCGCGCGCCAACCTGGTCCGTGAACTGGCCGAGCTGCGCGGTACCGGCCCGTGACAGGATTGCCCCTGTGACCATCCTGATCGACCCGCCGAGTGTCCCCTGGCGCGGGCGGATGTGGTCGCACCTGGCCTCCGACACCTCGTTCGCCGAGTTGCACGCCTTCGCCGACGCGATGGGCATCCCGGAGCGCGGATTCGACGGCGACCACTACGACGTACCTGCCGAGCACTGGGACGCCCTGGTCGCAGCCGGCGCGGTACCGACCCGCTCCCGCGACCTGGTCGCAGCCCTCCACGCAGCCGGGTTGCGGCGCCGGAAGCGCCGACGTCGCCTCGACGCGTAGCGGCGGTTCGCTACGGCACCCGCTGGCGGCAGGAGTGACCGCGATCCTCCGCTCCGAGTTGTGTCGGACCCTGGTGATGGACTGTTCTCATGATCGAGATCGACGCGACGCACACCCCGTATGAGGTCACTGACCTCGATGCGGGCTGCTTGCTGGGCATGGTCTCGCAGGATCACGTTCGTGCGTTGAAAGCAGTACGTCGGCAGCTGCGGCTGGCGCACCAGTGGTGCGTGTTGAACCCGGTGATGGACGGGTCTCGACAAGCTCGACCAACGGGCCACCGGTGATCGAGCTTGTCGAGATCAGGTCCTGGTGGTTCAGGCACGCCGGCGATCGCGGCGTTCGCGGCTGAGGAGTTCGCGGTCGCAGCCAACCTCACCCGCCAGGGCGCGATGTCACTGTTCGCGGACGCGTTGGATCTGCACCACCGGCTCCCGCGGCTGTGGGTGAAGGTCGAACTGTTGGAGGTGCCGGGTTGGAAAGCGCGCCGGGTCGCTGAGCTGACTCGCAAACTTTCGGCTGAGGCTGCGGCCTGGTTCGATACCCAGCTCGCTCTTGGTGAGCGCTATGGCTGGCCGACCATCGAACGCACGCTGGCGATGGCGGTCGCGAAGTTCCACCCCGAGTTGATCCGCGACAAGACCGGGCCGCTCTCCAAGGCCGACTGGGACGTCACGCTCACTCATAAGCACGGCCCTGAAGGCACCGCCTCCGGCACCTCCACCCTCGATGTAGTGGGCGACTCGCTCGACCTGGCCCGGTTCCATGACCTGATCTGCGAAGAAGCGGAAAAGCTACGCCGCGCTGGAGATGTGGACACACTCGGACAACGGAAGGCGAAGGCACTCGGGTCCATCGCCGAGGCGCAGGACACCCTCGACTTTGGAGGTCTCGACAAGCTCGACCACCGGAAAGATGCCCGGGCCGACGAGGGTCTCGACAAGCTCGACCACCGGGAAGACGCCCGGGCCGACGAGGGTCTCGACAAGCTCGACCACCGGGGTTCCGTTGATCGAGCTTGTCGAGATCACTCCCCGGCTTCGACGGCACGACGCCGGCTGCGGATCTTCGTCCACACCACGCTCACCGATCTCTTCGGCACCGACGACCTCACGATCGCCGACGCAGACAAGCTCGGCCCCGTGCTGGTCGAGCAACTCACCGACTGGCTCAAGCGCCACGGCTCCATCGCCACCATCACCCCGGTCATCGACCTGAACCGCACCTGCTTCGGTGGACCGCCACGACCCACCCGCCTGGATGGCCGAACAGGTCCGTCAACGCGACCCGCACTGCATCTTCCCGCACTGCACCCGGTCGTCCACGGACGCGGACCTCGACCACATCGAGCCCTACGACGCCGGTACCTCTGAACTACGTGGCCCACCGGGCCAAACCCGGCCAGAGAACCTCGCCCCACTCTGCAGACGCCACCACCTCGCCAAGACCCACGGCCGATGGCGCTACCAACGCACCAAAGACGGCAACTACCTCTGGACCGACCACCGCGGACGAGCCTGGCTGGTCACCGCCGTCGGCACCGTCCTCCTCGACTAGCGCTACCCCAAGAAGCCCGCAACCTCCGGAACCACACGGCCACCGGAGGCAGCGGCGCGCCCGAACCCGTCAGGTGCGCTCGATGATCGCCCGCCGCGCGGCACGACGCAGCGTCGCCAGAACGGCGGGCCCCAGCAGCGCGATCGCAACCGCGTTGGTGATCGCGCGACCGGTGTCCCAGCCGCCGGTCGAGGTGAGCAGGGTGTAAATCAAGAAGCGGTGCAGGTTCTCACCCACCGGCGCACCGGCCACATAGGAGAGCTCGGTCTGCTCATGTCCCGGAACCTCGACGCCGAGGATGAAGGGCCAGCCCCACATGTTGAGCAAGATCCCGTAGACGTAGGCGGCGACGATCCCGTAACAGACCAGCAGCACGATCTCGCCGCGTCCCCGGACCCGGCGCGGCAGCAGGCCGGCCCCGAGACCGACCCACCCCGCCACCAGCATCTGGAACGGCAGCCATGGGCCCACCCCGGCAGTGATCAGCGCCGAGGCGAACAAGGAGAGACAGCCCAGCACGAAGCCGAACGCCGGCCCGAAGACCCGGCCACCGAGGATCAGCAGGAAGAAGACCAGCTCCAACCCGGCGGTCCCGGCACTCAGCACCCGCAGCACACCGTTGATGGCAGCCAGTACACCGAGCACGGCCAACACCCGGGCGTCCATGCCGCCCTCGCTCATCTCCGCGAGGACCACCACCAAGATGATCGGCAGCAGCGCCAGGAAGAGGAACGGCGGATCGGCCCGCTGGCCCTCACCCACCTCCAGCAGCAACGGCCAGAAGATCATCATCAGGCCCGCGATCGAGGCGACGGTCAACACGGCCGCCGTCCGCCAACGGATCGGCAGGGCGACCTCTGCGGCGCGACTCATCGCTCGCTCTCCAACGCGGCGGCGACCTCTCTGACCTGCAACCAGTCGGGACCGAGCACCTTCATCACCTGGGGCGCGAAGGCGGGCGACTCGGCGACCACCGTCCGCACCTCACCGTCGGAGACCACCTCACCGTCGGCCAGCACCACCACATGGTCGGCGACCCCGGCCACGAACTCGACGTCGTGGGTGGCCACCAACACCGTGTGACCGGCGTCGGCCAGTGAGCGGAGCGCCGTCGTCAACGCTGCCTTCGCCGGATAGTCGAGGCCACGGGTCGGCTCGTCCAGGAGCAGAACAGGCGGGCGGGCGGTCAGCACGATCGCCACCGCCAACGCCAACCGCTGACCCTCGGAGAGGTCCCGCGGGTGGATGGTCGCCGCGATGCCGGGCGCCATCTGGTCCAGCAGGTCCCGGCAACGCCCCGGCTCGGCACCGGCCGCCGCGTCGGCGGCCTCGCACTCGGCCGCCACCGTCTCCAGGTAGAGCAGGTCGGCCGCGGTCTGCGGCACCAGCCCTACCTTCTCCCGGCGGCCGTCCTTCTTCAGTTCGTGGGTGTCGGCGCCGCTCACCGACAGGGAGCCCGAGTTGCGGCGCAACCGGCCCTGCAGCGTCCACATCAGCGTCGACTTGCCGGAGCCGTTGCGACCCATCAGCGCAGTCACCCGGCCCGGGTGCAGCGCGAGGGAGACCTCACGGAGCACGACATCGCGACCATGCGCGACCACCAGCCGCTGCGCGACCACGCTCGCCTCCCCGGTCGGTTCGGCGCCGACGCTCACCGGCGGCACCAGCCGACGACGGAGCTCGGCACTCCGACGGCGCGCGTCGCGGACCGTCAACGGAAGCGGAGACCACCCGGCGAGCCGTCCCAGCTCCACGATCGGCGGCGCGATCGGAGCCTGGGCCAGCACCTCGGCCGGCTCCCCCACCGTCACCGTGCCACCACGCTGCAGCAGGCACATCCGGTCCGCGAACGGCACCACCCGTTCCAGGCGGTGCTCAGCGATCAGCACCGAGACCCCCAGGTCGTGCACCAGCCGGGTGATCGTGGCCAGCACCTCCTCGGCGGCGGTCGGGTCCAACGCCGAGGTGGGCTCGTCGAGGACCAGCAACCGCGGGTGGCAGGTCAGCACCGCGCCGATCGCGACCCGCTGCTGCTGACCACCCGACAGGGTCCGCAGATCCCGGTGCCGGAGGTCGGCGATCCCCAACAGGTCGAGGGTCTCCTCCACCCGGCGACGCATCGTCGAGGAGGGCAGCCCGAGCTGCTCCATCCCGTAGGCAAGCTCCTCCTCGACCGTGTCGGTGACGAACCAGGCCGCCGGGTTCTGACCGACGTAGCCAATCACGTGGGCCCGTTCCCGAGCCGCCTGCTCGATGATGCTCTCGCCGTCCAGCAGGACGTCGCCGCGCAACGTGCCGCCGCTGTAGGTGGGGACCAGCCCCGCCACCACACCGAGCAGCGTGGACTTGCCGACGCCGGTCGACCCGGCGAGCAGCATCAGCTCGCCGTCCTCGATGGTCAGGTCGATCTCGTCGAGCACCGTGGAGTCGTCGTAGCCGAAGCTGATCTTGCGCAGCTCGATCATGAGCGGCTCCTCTCAGGGTGAAGGTCAGAGACGGCGGGCGCCGAGACCCGGTACTGCTCGACGTCGCGCTCAGGCTCGTCGAGGGCCACGCGCTCCAGCTCGGCCCGTCGTTCCCGGCCCGCCGCCGTCAGCGGTGGCGGAGCCGCGAAGAGCGGCACCACGGCGATCAGGAGTCCGGTCAGTGCCAACAGGGAGACCTCCGGCATCGTGGTGACCGCCGGATAGGCGATCGTCGGCTCCCAGTGCGCCACGCTCCACCCGATCGCACCGGTCGCGACGCCGGACCCTGCTACCAGGAGCTCAGCGGCCCGCCACCGGTCCGGCCGGTACCGGCTCCGCCCGACCCGGCGTCCGGCCACCATGAAGCCGAGCAGCGCGACCAGCACGCCGCCCGCCAGCATCGGGCCGGCCAACCAGCGCGGCGCGGTCAGGTCGAGGAACGCATAGACGCCGATGCAGACGCCGATCAGCCCGATCAGCATCAAGGCTCCGGTGACCCGGCGCTGGGCCGGCGAGGCGCCCGCCGTCCGGCCGTAGCCACGGGTGTCCATGCCCGCCGCCAGGGAGAGTGAACGCTCGAAGGCGTCCTCCAGTATCGGCACCAGCAACCGACGCAGGCCACGGACCCGTCCCGGCGGTCCGCCGCGGAGGTCCTGGGCCGCCTTGACCCGGCTGGCGCTGTCGGCGAGCTGCGGGATCACCGAGATCGCCACCACCATCGCGGTGCCGATCTCATAGAGCGCGGGAGGCAGCGACTTCATCAGCCGCTTGGGGTTGGCCAACGCGTTGGCCGCACCGACCGCGATCAGCAGCGCCGCCAACCGCATCCCGTCGTAGAGACCGGCCAGCAACGATTCGCGGCTGACCGCGCCGAAGAGCCGGATCCCCGCCGCCCAGTCGGGCAACGGGATCTCAGGCAGTTCGAAGAGGATGTGGCCCTCGTCGACGCCGCCGAGCAGGATCCGGAAAAGGATCCGGACCACGATGACGATCAACGCCAGCCACAGGTAGAGCTTGAAGGAGCGGGACCAGAAACCATCCGAACGGCAACTGATCACCACCAGCCACGCCACCGCCATCAGGGACGCCAACAGCAGCGGGTTGCTGGTGCAACTCGCTGCTGTCGCCAACCCGATCGCCCAGATCCACCAGGCCACGGGATGCAACTCCCGATGGATCCGCACACGGCGGGGAGCCTTACTCACGCGTGACGACGCCTCCAAGCGACCGCGCCACCGATCGCGGCGACCACGACCACGGCACCGATCGGAACCCAGATCGGCAGACCGCCGTCGTCAGAGTCCGCCGCGCCGTCGGCCTTGCCGTCGGTCGGTGGACCTTGGGTGATCTCCTCGGCAGGAACCGCGTCCGGTGCCACGGTCGCGGTCGGGTCTGCTCCCGGTTCGCCGGCGGATGCACCCGGACTGGGCACCCCGGTCGGCGTGGCACTTGGCGCCTCGGCCGGAACGTCGGTCGGAGTCGCCGACGGTGACGCGGCGCCGGTCGAGGTGGGCGCGGAGCTGGGCGTCGCCTGCTTCGTCGGCTTCGCGGACGGATTCGGCTTGCTCGGCTTGCTCGGCTTCGGTTTGTTCGGTTGCGGCTTGCTGGCGGTCCGCGGGGTGGGGCTCACGCCCGGTGCCGCTGCACGGCCGGTTCCCTCGTGCCAGGAGAAGGCCACGTAGCCGCCTTCGGGGATTCGCAACGATCCGGCGCCCTGGGAAGCGTAGTTCCAGGTGCCCGATCGGCCGTCGGACCACCACAAGCTCCAGTACTTGGTCGCCGGTGCGGCCTCCGTACACGGGTCGTCGCTGGGGACGCCGGTGACCCGGCAGACGAACCCCTGGCTCCGGCTCGCGTACTGCAGCGGGAACCCGGCACCAGGAAAGATCGCCGAGGCACGCTGGTCGCCACCGTCAGCCGCGCAGCCTGTGCTGGTACCGCCGCCGAGGCCGTTGTAGTCGACCACCACGGTGACGCCGGTAGAGCCGCTACAGACCGCAGCCTCGGCAGGGGTGGCGGTGCCGAGCACACCGACCAGACCTGCCGCGACCGAGAGGACCCCGGTCGCGGTCAGGCCGACGAGGTTGCGCAAGGTCACTTGACGATGACCTTCTTGGTTCCGGCGCGGTTCTTGAACTGACCGGTGACGATCAGCTTGGCTTTGCCCTTCTTGGCCTTCACCTTGATCTTCGCCGTGAAGACGCCCTTGGCGTTCGCCTTACCGGTCGCGACCTTCTTGCCGCCGAGCTTGACGACGACCGTCTCGCCCTTGGCCAGACCCTTGACCTTCACGCTCTGCTTGGTCCCGCGCTTGAGCGTCTTCTTCGTGACGGGCTTGAGCTTCTTGGCACCCAGAACCTTGGTGCTCGCCCACGCGGTGCCCCACGGGGCCTTGACGGTGATCGGCTGGTTGGCCTTGATCGTCTTCGCGGTCACAGTGAAGGAAGCGGACGACTTCGAGACGACGTGGGTGACCGCCGTGCTGGCACGGACACAGCCACGGTAGCCCTCGGGCATACCGCTGATAGTGACCTTGACCGACTTGCCCGCCTGCGCGAACTTCGGGCCGACGATCTTGAGGCGACCGGCCGCGTAAGGGCCGTTGTCGAGCACCGGCAGGGCCTGGACGTCGGCGATCAGCCACTGCGAACGGTCCAGCGGGTCCGCAATGCCGTACCGACGACCGGCGGCCAGCGCCTCGTCGTTGTACGCGATCGCACCGGTCTCGCGGCTCAGCTTCACTTCGCAGGTGCCGAGGACCTGACGCGAGCGCACCCAGACCGATGCCTTCGCCGCTGCGGCGTCCTGGCCGGCCTCCTTGAGTGCCCAACCGGCCAGGCCGGTGGTGTTGGTGTTGACGCCGGTGTCGGGGTCCGCGAATCCGCCGTCGGCGCGCTGCTGCGCGGCGAGCCAGGTCGCCGCGCTCTGGACCGCGGCAGCGATCTCAGGGTTGTCGGCTGCGAGCGGGGCGAGCTGCAGGATCACCAACGCGGTGGTGTCAGCGGCCTGCTCGGCGGGCTCAGCCGGGCTGGCGCCGTCGCAGGTCTGGTCCGCGGCGTCGGCTGCCGGGAAGTAGAGGCGGAAGAAGCCTTGACCAGCGCCGGTGCACTGCTGGTCGAGCAGGTAGTCGACGACGGCCGGCGCCGATGCGCTGTCGAGGTCGCTGAGCGCGCGGGCCGCGAAGGCCTGGCCGATGGTGTTGGCATAGTCGGCCCAGTACTGGTCCGGCGTCGGGTCCGCGTCCTGCAGGCGGCCAGCGATCTCTGGGTCGGTGGAGACCAACCCTTCGACCCGCGCCTGGAGGTCAACCCCACCGAAGGCGGTTGCGTCGCGTCCCTGAGCGACCGCAAGCGCGAGTGCCTTGGCCGACGACCCGGAATACACGGCGTCCTCATAGGTCGTGTACGCAGCCAGATTGGTGGCGATCGCGTCCGTGATCGCAGCTTCGTTGGCGTCGAAGTAATTGTCGTAGGTGTCGAGCGCGAAGGCGAGGTCGATCGTGGTTCCGTAGCTCGGGCCAGAGAACGTCTGACCTTCCCACTCCGACGCCGTGTGCAGCAGGCCGTCCTCCTGCAGGTTGCTCAGCAGCCAGTCGCCGGCCAGCATCCAGCCGGTGATGTCTACCTGTGGCTCGGCCTGCGCGGGAGCGGTGCCCAGGGTGGAGAGGGCGGTGATCGCCAACGCTCCACCGGCGACGGAAGCGCCGAGGCGACGCAGTTGAGTCTTCATGGTTTCCTCCTGCTGCGGCCAGCGGGAAGATGCCCTGAATCAGGCTCAGGGTGCCTGCCCGCTGTTTTCCACGACAGCGTTGATGTCAGGACGCGTCACAGGGGGTGCTCCGGCTGCCTCGGAAGA
Source organism: Nocardioides sp. Bht2 (assembly GCF_047308515.1). NCBI lineage: Bacteria > Bacillati > Actinomycetota > Actinomycetes > Propionibacteriales > Nocardioidaceae > Nocardioides > Nocardioides sp. Bht2. The sequence goes on along the minus strand of NZ_JBLBWI010000002.1, from coordinate 181,900 downwards.
GGATCACGGTTGCGGGTCAGCGCCGGAGTCTCACCGGCTTTCCCCGCCTGTAGGCGTGTTCTTGGTTGTGCCCTCACGGTACTACGTGCGCGCGGGGGCCAAGAATCGGTCGACAAATGAGAGACGGCGGCCGTTCCCAGGCATCAGGTACCGGGAACGACCGCCCTCATCGAGCGCTCAGCTCAGCTCAGCTTCTCCAGCACGAGCTCGCGGACGCGGCCGGCGTCGGCCTGGCCGCGCATCTCCTTCATCACCGAGCCGATCAGCGCACCGGCGGCCGAGACCTTGCCGTCGCGGATCTTGTCGGCGATGTCCGGGTTCTCGGCGATCGCCTTGTCGACGGCAGCCGAGAGCGCACCCTCGTCGGAGACGATCTCCAGGCCGCGGGCCGCGACGATCTCCTCCGGCGTTCCTTCGCCGGCGAGCAGGCCGTCGAAGACCTGGCGGGCCAGCTTGTCGTTGATCGTGCCGGCGTCCACCAGAGCCTGGACCGCGGCGACCTGCGCCGGGGTGACACCGAGCGCGGAGACCTCCACACCCTGCTCGTTGGCACGGCGGGCGAGCTCGGTCAGCCACCACTTACGGGCTGCCTGCGGCGCCGCGCCGGCGGCGACCGTCTCCTCGACCAGGTCGAAGGCGCCGGCACCGACGGTGTCGCGCATCTCCAGGTCGGAGAAGCCCCACTCGGCCTGCAGCCGCGCGCGGCGCAGCCACGGGAACTCGGGCAGCGTGGTGCGCAGCTCCTCGACCCACTCCCGCGACGGCGCCACCGGTACCAGGTCGGGCTCCGGGAAGTAGCGGTAGTCGTCGGCGTCGGACTTCGGCCGGCCACTGGTGGTGACCGAGGTGTCCTCGTGCCAGTGCCGGGTCTCCTGGAGGATCTTCTCCCCCGCACCGAGCACCTGCGCGTGGCGACGCATCTCGTAGGCGACCGCCCGCTCGACCGAACGCAGCGAGTTCACGTTCTTGGTCTCGGTCCGGGTGCCGAGCGTGCCCGAGCCCTTGGGCGCGAGCGAGAGGTTCACGTCGGCGCGGATCGAGCCCTGGTCCATCCGGGCGTCCGAGACGCCGAGAGCGACGATCAGCTCACGCACCGCGGCCACGTACGCCTTGGCGACCTCGGGCGCCTTCGCCCCCGCACCGAGGATCGGCTTGGTGACGATCTCGATCAGGGGGATGCCCGCCCGGTTGTAGTCGATCAACGAGTAGTCGGCGCCCTGGATGCGGCCGGTCGCCCCGCCCACGTGGGTGGCCTTACCGGTGTCCTCCTCCATGTGTGCGCGCTCGATCTCGACCCGGAAGGTCTCCCCGTCGACATCGACGTCGAGGTAGCCCTCGAAGGCGATCGGCTCGTCGTACTGCGAGGTCTGGAAGTTCTTCGGCATGTCCGGGTAGAAGTAGTTCTTCCGGGCGAAGCGGCACCACTCGGCGATATCGCAGTTGAGCGCCAGACCGATCCGGATCGCCGCCTCGACAGCCTTGGCGTTGACCACCGGCATCGCGCCCGGCAGCCCCAGGCAGGTCGGGCAGACCTGGGTGTTCGGCTCGCCGCCGAACTCGGTCGGGCAGCCACAGAACATCTTGGAGTTCGTGTTCAGCTCGACGTGGATCTCCAGACCCATCGCGGGGTCGTAGCTCTCCAGGACCGCGTCGAAGGAGGGCAGGGTCGCGTTGCTCATCGAGCCACCTCCGCGGCGTTGTCGGCCTCGAGCCGAGGGTCGAGCTTGTCGAGACCCAGAACCGGGCCTTGGAGTTCCTGGGCGACGAGCGCCTCGACGGCGGCACCGACGCGGTAGAGCCTGTCGTCGGCGAGCGCCGGCGCCAGGATCTGGAAGCCGACCGGGAGGCCGTCCTCGGCAGCCACGCCGGCAGGCACCGAGATGCCCGGGACGCCGGCCAGGTTGGCCGGGATGGTGGCGAGGTCGTTGAGGTACATCGCGATCGGGTCGTCGAGCTTCTCGCCGAGCGCGAAGGCGGTGACCGGCGAGGTCGGCGAGACCAACACGTCGACGTCGGCGAACGCGGCGTCGAAGTCACGCTGGATCAGGGTCCGGACCTTCTGGGCCTGGCCGTAGTAGGCGTCGTAGTAGCCGCTGGAGAGGGCGTAGGTGCCCAGGATGATCCGGCGCTTGACCTCGTCACCGAAACCGGCGTCGCGGCTGGCCCGCATCACCTCTTCGGCGCTCGGGGTGGCGACACCCTCGGGCAGGACCCGCAAGCCGTAACGCATCGCGTCGAACTTGGCGAGGTTCGAGGAGGCCTCGCACGGCATGATCACGTAGTAGGCGGCGAGCGCGTGCTCGAAGTTCGGGCAGGAGACCTCGACGACCTCGGCACCCGCAGCGACGAGAAGGGCGATGACGGCGTCGAAACGCTCCTGGACGCCCTGCTGGTAGCCCTCGCCCGAGAGCTCCTTGACGACGCCGACCTTGAGGCCGCTCAGGTCGCCGAGGGCGCCTTCACGGGCCGCCTCGGCGAACGCGCCGACGGGGCCGTCGATGCTGGTCGAGTCCATCGGGTCGTGACCACCGACGAGCTCGTGCAGCAGCGCCGCGTCGAGGACGGTCCGGGTGACCGGGCCGACCTGGTCCAGCGAGTTGGCCATCGCCACCAGGCCGTAGCGCGAGATCGAACCGTAGGTGGGCTTCACGCCGACCGTGCCGGTGACCGCGCCGGGCTGGCGGATCGAGCCACCGGTGTCGGTGCCCAGGGCCAGCGGGGCCTCGAAGGCGGCGACGGCCGCAGCCGAGCCACCGCCGGAGCCACCGGGGATCCGGTCCAGGTTCCACGGGTTCCGGGTCGGGCCGTAGGCGGAGTGCTCGGTGGAGGAGCCCATCGCGAACTCGTCCATGTTGGTCTTGCCGAGGATCGGCAGACCGGCCGCGCGCAGCTTCTTCACCACGGTGGCGTCGTACGGCGGGATCCAGCCTTCCAGGATCTTCGAACCGCAGGTGGTCGGCTGGCCGATGGTGGTCAGCACGTCCTTGACCGCGATCGGGACGCCGTCCAGCGCACTCAACGGCGCACCCGCCGCGCGACGCTCGTCGGAGGCCTTCGCCTCGGCGAGGGCGCCTTCGGCGTCGACGTGCAGGAAGGCGTGGACACCGGCGGTCGCGTCGCCGTCGACAGCGGCGATCCGGTCCAGGTGGGCCTGGGTCAGTTCGACCGAGGTGACCTCACCGGCAGCCAGTGCGTCGGCCAGTTCGGCGGCGCTCTTCGTCAACCAGTTGCTCACTGCTCGTCCCCCAGGATCTTCGGAACGCTGAAGCGTTGGTTCTCGCTCTCCGGGGCCATCGCCAACGCCTGCTCTGCGGTGAGGCTGGGCGTGACGACGTCAGCGCGGAGGACGTTGGTGAGCGGCATCGGGTGCGAGGTGGCCGGCACGTCGTCGCCCGCGACCGCGCTGATCGACCGAACGGAGTCGAGGATCACCGACAGTTGCGGGGCAAGGTGGTCGAGCTCGGCGTCCGAGAGATCAATCCGGGCGAGGTTGGCCAGGTGGGCCACTTCGTCTCGGGTGATCTCAGCCGGCCCACTCGCGTTAGCGGGAGTCTGAGACATGGACGCGATTCTAGTGCGACCGGGCGACACTCGACCGCACGGCCACCTCGGCACCCTCAGGCATCGGCAGCGAGCATCGCCTCGAGGTCGACCTGAGCCAGCAGGTCGGCGCGCGGCGGCGCGAAGTAGTCGATGTTCACGCACGGTCCCTCGGTCGGTTCCACGTAGTGCTCCGCACCGCGGGGCACCAACAGGAAGGAGCCCGGTCGCATCTCGTGGGCGACCCCGGCCACGTGGTAGAGACACCGGCCCGAGGCGATGAAGACCAACTGGTCGAAGTCATCGTGGACGTGCGGGTTCAGGGTCATCCCGACCTCGAGCTCGTGGTGCGCGATGAGCAGCTCATCGGTCGCGAAGAGCCGTCGGCGGACGCCCGGGCGGATCTCCGTCTGCGGGATGTCGTCCCAGTTGACGACCTTGCCGAAGAGCGCGGGGTTGAGTCCAGACATCAGCGTTACTCCTTGGGTACGACGGCCCGGAGGCCTTGGGCCAGCAACTGCAGGTCCGAGCCGACGACGACGTAGGACGCCGTGCCGAGCCCGAGGTCGGCGAGGGTGGAGGCGTCAGCGGACCAGCCGCCGAAGGCGACTCCCGCACTGACCGCCGCACTCCGGACACCGTCGACGGCGTCGGCCAGCTCGTCGGCACCGGGCATCCCCAGGCTGACGGCGAGGTCGGTCGTGCCGACGAAGGCGACGTCGAGTCCGCGGACCACCTCGGCGAGGGGTTCGACGACCGGAGTCTCGATCTGTCCGACGAGGAAGGGCGGGTCCGCCTCCTCCCCCGCCAGGAAGTCGGCGAGCCCGATCGCCCCGAACCCGGCGGCTCGGTTGGCCAGGCTGACCGACCGGGCACCGGACGGAGCGAACCGACAGGCCGCGTGCAAGGCACGGGCCTGTTCGACGGTCCGCAACGTGGAGAGCTGGATCCCGGCGGCGCCGTTCTCCAGCAGTCGGCAGATCAGGCCGGGGTCGACCGCGGGGACCCGGACGATCACCGGCAGGTCGCAGACCGAGCCGTGCCGGATCAGGCCGATCGCCTCACCCTCGGTGAGCGTCGAATGTTCCAGGTCGACGACGACGAAGTCGAGATCGGCAGCGGCCGCGAGCTCCACCACATCGGGAGCCGCCAGCTTGACGAAGGTTCCGAGGAGACGGCCCTTGCGGGCCAGCCTCACTCGGAGCCCTCGTCGCTGCTGATGGACGGCACTCACGCCGACTGGCCACCTCGCCAGGCGACGGTCTCGACCAGGGCACCGTCGTGGAGCACCGTGGTCGGCTCGAACCGCGGAGCGGTGATGGTGTTGCCGGAGGCGTCCGGAAGCACGACCTCGCTGGTCTCGGTCAGCACCGTCACGTTGGCGCGACCGCCGACCTCGAGGCGGCCGTAGCCCTCCTTGTCGAGGCCGAGCAGCTCGGCCGGGACGATCGTGGCCCGGCGGATGCACTCGTCGAGCGGCGCGCCGAGCGCGTGCAGCTTCGAGATGCTGGTGACCAGGTCGAAGACCGGGCCGTGCCAGTTACGGGCGCTCGTGTCCGAGCTCAGGATGTCGGGCAGGAAGCCCTGCTCGATCGCCTGCTTGGCGACCACGAAGCTGAGGTTGCTCTTGCCGTGGGCGGAGTCGAAGAGGACACCGCGCTCGCGAGCGGCCATCACCTCGGCGAAGACCTTGCCGTCCTCGAGGATGCCGTTCGGCTTGCCGGTGTAGCAGTGCGCCACGATGTCACCGGCCCGCAGGTGTTCCAGCACCGTGGGCACCGGCTCCTCGGTCTCACCGATGTGCACCATCAGCGGAAGGCCGGCCTGCTCGGCTAGATCGACCGACTTCTTGAGCAGCATCTGCCAGTGCTCGCCGACGACGTCCTCGGAGAGCCGGATCTTGAAGCCGCGCACGACGTCGGGGTTGGCGGCCGCGGTCGCCAGCGCGTCGTCGACGACCAGGGTCTCGGGGTTGAGCAGCTCGCCGAAGCGGAAGTCGATCAGGCCCAGCACCGAGACGTTGAGGAAGTTGGTGACCCGCATCGCGTTGCCGTCCACGACCAGACGCCGGAAGGCGTCGAAGGTAGAGGCACCGGCGGTACCGGCGTCGGCGACGGCGACGACGCCGCGTCGCAGGTGTGCCTCGTCCGCCGGGGCACCGACCTTCGAGACCTGCTCGAAGATGTGGCTGTGACCCTCGACCAGGCCGGGCACCACGGTCGAGCCGGAGCAGTCGATGACCTGCGCGCCGTCGCGGGGCAAGTCAACACCGATCGCGGCGATCTTCGAGCCGGTGATGGCGACGTCGCTGCGCTGGTTCAGGCCCGATGCCGGGTCCAGGACGGTACCGCCCGCCAGGACCAGGTCGAACCCTTGTTGCTCGGACATGTGGACTCCTCGTTGATGTGATGGCGAAGTGGGGACGGTGCGAGCGGCAGCCCGCGCCGGGGGTGGGTCAGCCGGTCGGCGTGCCCACAGTGGTGACCAGCGGCAGCACTGGGCCGACCTCGATCTGGATCCGGTCACCGGGCGCCAGGAAGCGGCCGAGGTCCTGGCCGGTGCCCGCGGGGGTTCCGGTGAGGACCACGTCGCCGGGCTCCAGGGCCGCGAACCAGGAGATCCGGGAGACCAGGTCCGGGATGTCGAAGATCATCCCGGCGCTGGTGTCGTCCTGACGGAGCTCGCCGTTGACCCAGGACCGGACCTGGATCGCGTCGGGGTCGGTGAACTCGTCGGGCGAGCAGAGCGAGCTGCCCAGCGGGTTGCAGCCCGGGAAGCTCTTGGCGAGGACGGGGGTCGCGGTGCGGCGCATGACGTCACGGGCGGTCATGTCGTTGGCCGCCGTCAGGCCGGCCACCGCGTCCCACACGTCGGCGGGTTGGGCGCGGTGCAGACGGCGTCCGATCACCACCGCGATCTCCGCCTCGTAGTCGAGTTGCTCGGTGGCGTCGGCCGGCACCGCCACCTCGCCGCCGGGAGAGAGCACGGCTGAGGGCGCCGCCAGGTAGATCAACGGCTCGGCGGGAGCCTCGCGTCCGGCGTGGGCGGCCTTCGAGCGGTAGTTGAGGCCGACGCCCCACAGCGCACCCGGACGCCCGAGCGGGGCAAGGAGCTGGAGGGAGTCGAGGGAGCACCGCTCAAGGACGGCGCAGTCGTCGAGGACGTCGAGCGAGCCCGTCGCGCCGATCAGCGCACCGAGGTCACCGAAGGGGGTGTCGAGGAGCTCGACCTCATCTCCGACGACGCGGCCGATCCCGCGTTCTGTAGTCACTGCGTGCATGTTGGCTATCTTTTATTGCGAGACAGCATCATGTCAAGCAATACGCATGCGAGATGGACACCCAGTTCGGAGCAGCTCGGACGTCCTGCGCCGGCCCGCGCCGATCCCCTTATTTACAAAGGGTTCTATGCAGCACAAACACCCGGCACCGAAGGTCGGTGCCGGGTGTTGCGATTCTCAATATGCGTTACAGATCAAGCACTAGGCGAGATGAGCACGAGCGACTGACACAGATGATCATCGATCGCCCGGCGTCGCGTTCGGTCTCACTGAGGACCTCATCGCGGTGGTCCGGCTCACCGGCGATGACCCGGGTCTCACATGAGCCACAGAAGCCCTTCTCGCAGTCGTAGGCGACGCCGGGGACCACCTCACGGACCACTTCGATGAGCCGCTTGTCCACCGGGACGTCCAGGACCACACCGGTCCGCGCAAGCTCCACCTGGAACGGGACGTTGTCCTCGGTCGAGGTCAGCCGCGCCTCCATCTCGTCGCTCGCCGCGAAGCGTTCGACGTAGAGCCGGTCGCGGCGCCCGAGATCGTCACAGACACCCTGGACCGCGGAGATCATCGCGCCGGGGCCACAGCAGTAGATCGCCGTCGACTCCGGGCTCTGCGCCACCGCGGCTCGCAGGTCGGGAATGCCCCGCTCATCCTCGGGGACCAACTCGACTTCGATGCCTTCCAGGGCGGCCAGCTCGTCGACGAATGCCATCGACCGACGAGACCGGCCGCCGTAGAGCACCCGAGCCGTCCGGCCGCGGGCCGAGAGCGAGCGCGCCATCGCCAGGATCGGCGTCACCCCGATTCCGCCCGCGATCAACAGGTACTCCTCCGCCTCCACGAGCGGGAAGTGGTTGCGCGGCCCACGCACCGTCAGCTCCAGTCCGCCGACGGCGACCTCGTGGAGCTCCTCCGAGCCGCCTCGGCCCGAGCGCTCGCGGAGAACGCCGATCCGGTAGGTCTCCGGATCGTCGAGGGGACCACAGAGCGAGTACTGCCGCAGGCGACCCGAGGGCAACCGCACCTCCAGGTGCGCTCCCGGCTCCCAGGCCGGCAGCTTGGAGCCGTCGGAGGCGCGCAGGGTCACCGCGATGACGTCCTCGGCAGCCGCGTCGACGTCATCGAGGACGACGTCGAAGGTGTCGCTGCCCTGACTCGCGACCGTGAACTGCTCGACCTGGTCACCGACCCGAGGACCGGGCGTGAAGGTCGCCGGGATGACATCCCAGCCCATGTGGTTTCCGCGCGAGGCATAGCCCACGACGTTCTCCCGGTCGACCCGGTAGTCGGGCATCCGGGTGAGTACCTGATGGATCATCTCCTGGAACATCGCTCGGGCGAGGTGCGCGCCGGGGCAACGGTGCGTACCGATACCGAAGGTCAGGTGCCGGCTGGCGTCGCGATCGAGGCGGACCTCCTGGGGCTCGCTGAACACCTCGGGGTCGTGGTTGGCCGCGAACCACGGGACCAACACCCGCTCACCGGCCATCACCGGGCAGCCGCCGATCTCGGTGTCGGTGGTCGCCGTCCGCGACATCGCCGTGACGGAGCCGTAGCGGCGCAGGAACTCGTCGGTGCCGTCGATCAGAAGATCGGGTGCATCGATCAGCTGCTGGCGCATCTCCGGGTACTCGTCCAGGTGCACCAGCACCGAGCCGGTCAGGGAGGTCGTGGTGTCGACGCCGCCGGTGATGGCGATACCGATCACCGAGAACAGCTCGGCGTCACTGAACTCGGAGCCGTCGGCCTTGCGCTCCTCGATCAGCCGGCTGATCACGTCGTCCTGGGGCTGGGCGCGGCGCTCGGCGATGAGCTCGGCGAGACGCTTCTCCATGTACGCCATGCCTTCGTAGGCGCGCTGCGCGCGCTCACTACCGGGCTCGGAGGTGAAGACGTCGTGGATCGGTCGCCCGATCCGCTTCCAGTCCTCCTCCGGGAACCCGATCCAGTCCAGGGTGACCGCGCTCGGCAGCGGGTTGGTCAGCACCTCGACCAGGTCGACACTGCCCTCCTCGATGAACTCGTCGACGATCCGCGAGGCGTGCCGCGCGATCATCGGGCGCAGTTCGTCGACCGCGGCCGGAGAGAGGATCAGGTCGAGCAGGCGGCGGTACTCGACGTTGTCCGGCGGGTCCATCTCCAGCGGGTACTGCATGTTCCCGCCGAACGGTCCGCTCGGAATCACGATCGCGGTCCCCTCCAGACCGGCAGCGGCACGCGTCGAGGAGAAGAGCGCATCGTTACGCGCGACCTGGAACACGTCGGCGTAGGTCGTGAGGTAGACGTAGCCGTTCTCATGTGCGTTAGACCGACCGACCGGACATTTCTCGCGGAATTCCGCGTAGTAGCCAACGATGTCGTCGCGGCATTCCGGCGAATGGTGGTCGAAGTTCTCGTAGGTTGACATACCCGTCCTCATCGGCCCATTTTCCTGTGTGAGCAAGCTCTCAAAAAGAGTACCAACGTCTCGCAAGACGAGTCAACGTCTCGCATTGCGCAATCGCTTCTCCTGGCTTACGGTCAGGGAGACAGCACATGACGGCCAGCTCGAGCCGTACCAGGACACGAGAAGGAACAGCCCATGCGAACCAGAGGCGCCATCGTCCGCTCCGCCCCCGGCCCCTACGAGGTCGTGGAGCTGGAGGTTGCCGACCCCACCCACGGCGAGGTCCAGGTCCGCCTGGTCGCCGCCGGGCTCTGCCACTCCGACGACCACATCGCCGTCGGCGACTCCCCCGTCGCCATCTACCCCTTCGCGCTCGGGCACGAGGGCGCCGGCGTGGTGACCAAGGTCGGACCCGGGGTCGACGACCTGGCCGAGGGCGACCACGTCGTCTTCTCCTTCCTGCCGGCCTGTGGCCGCTGCCGCTGGTGCGCGAGCGGCATGCAGAACCTCTGCGACGAGGGCGGCAAGGTCTGGATGGCCCCCGAGGTCCCCCGGGTCCGCCTCACCGACGGCACCCCGGTCGGCCAGATGTGTGGCGTCTCGGCCTTCATGGAGGTCACCACCATCTCCGCCCGCTCCGCGGTGAAGATCCCCGCCGACATCCCGCTCGACAAGGCCTGCCTGGTCGGGTGCGGCGTCGCCACCGGCTGGGGCGCCTCGGTCAACTCCGCGGCCACCCGCCCCGGTGACGTCGTCATCGTGATGGGCATCGGCGGCATCGGCATCAACGCCGTGCAGGGCGCCGCGCACGCTGGCGCGACCACCGTCATCGCGGTCGACCCCGTCGACTTCAAGCGGGAGCAGGCGAAGCTCTTCGGCGCGACCCACTCCTTCGCCACGATGGACGAGGCCGCCGAACTGGCCCGCCAGTACAGCAACGGCCAGGGTGCCGACGCAGCCGTGGTCACCGTCGGCATCGTCGACTCCGAGCACATCGGGCAGGCCTTCGCGGCGATCCGCAAGGGCGGTACCGCGGTGGTCACCGGTCTCGGCAACGGCGCCACCACCGGAGCCCCGATCAACCTCTCCGAGCTCACCCTGTACCAGAAGCGCATCCAGGGCTCGCTCTTCGGCCAGTGCAACCCCACCGCGGACATCCCCGCTCTGCTGGAGATGTACCGCTCGGGCCACCTGAACCTCGACGACATCGTCACCCGGACCTACTCGCTCGACGAGATCGGCCAGGGATACGAGGACATGCACGCCGGACGCAACCTGCGCGGCGTCGTCCTCTTCGACTGAGCAGAACAACGAAAGGCGGGCCCGCACCGAGAGGTGCGGGCCCGCCTTTCGTTGTGCTCCCTACCGCGCTATCGCGCTGGCTCGAACGGATGCCCGAGGGCCAGCGGTCGCTTCGACCGTGCTCCCAGTACCGCCAGGGAGACCAGGGCCAGCAGATACGGCGAGGCTGCCAACAGCTCCGGCGACACCGAGTAACCGATGGCGGGCAGAGCAAGCTGGAGACCCTGCGCGATCCCGAACGCGAAGCAGGCTCCGATCAGTCCACGCAGCATCCAGCCACCGAAGATGACCGCGGCGATCACGATGTAGCCGCGCCCTGCAGTCATCCCCGAGGTGAACGAACCCGACTGATAGACCGACAGGTAGGCGCCACCGACGCCGGAGCAGACGCCACAGAACATCAGGGCGAGGCGCCGGCGGGCGTTGACGTCGATACCGGTCAGATCGCCTGCCACCGGGTCGTCGCCGGCCGCCCGGATCTCGAGGCCCAGGCGCGACCTGCGCACCCGCCAGATCCCGATCACCAACAGGGGCAGGAGATAGACGATCCAGGGGTGGATGAAGAACGCCTTGCCGACGATCGGAAGATCGGCGAGCAGCGGGATCCGCATGGTCCCCGTGGCGGGGATGTCCAGCACCGTCGTCGACAACATGTAGTTGGTGACGCCGAGCACCAGGATGTTGAGGGAGAGCCCCACGACATAGGTGTTCAACTGCAGTCGGTGACTCAGATTGGCGTGCACGAAGGCGACCGCCAATCCGGCCGCGATACCGCAGAGCAGTCCGACGATCGGCGACCCCGAGGCGGAGGCCCCGTAGGCGGCGGCGAAAGCACCGCTGAGCATCATCCCCTCCACCGACAGGTTGAAGGTGCCCGCGCGTTGTGCGACGTACTCCCCCAGGCCGGCGAAGAGCAACGGCACCGTCAGCGGCACCGACGCGGTGAGGATCGTCTCGAGGTCCATTGCGACGCTCATCTCAGGCCACCTCCACGGCACGACGGATCCGGCGCCGACGGACGGCGGCCAGTAGAACGGGCGGACACAACAGCGCGACGATGATCGAGCCGGTGATCACGTTGACGATGTCCACCGGGACACCGCTGCCACCGAGCAGACCGCCACCGGCGACCATGGCACCGAAGACCAGCGCCAGGAGCACACTGACCGCGGCGTTCGTGCGGGCGGCGAGGGCGATGAGCAGTCCGCTCCAGCCGATGCCGCTCGCCGTGGTCGGGTGCAGCTGGAAGGTCTGACCGAGCAGGATCACGGCACCCGCGGCACCCGCGAAGGCTCCGGAGGCAGCGATCGCCATCGTGCCCAGACGCGGGGCGCTGACACCGATGGTCCGCGCCACGACCGGGCTCTGCCCGAGGATCCGCAACCGGTAGCCGGCCTGGGTGGACCGGATGAACCAGGCCACCAGCACAGCCGCGACGATCGCCAGCAGGAAGGCCGCCGGCACGTCGACCCCGAGGATCTTGACCGACGGGAGGATCGCGTCCTCCGGCACGCGCGGCGACTGGGACGCCGTCCCCGCACCGAGCCCGCCGTCCCCCTTCTCGTGGAGCGGCCCGTTGCCGCTGATCAACCCGACCAGCAACTCCTCGGCAAGGAAGACCAACATCATCGAGGTGACCACGATGTCGACCCCGCGCCCGAACTTCAGCAAGGCGGAGATGCCGGCCCACAACGCTCCGGCAGCAGCGGCCGCCGCAAAGGCGAGCGGGATCACCGTCCAGGACGAGCCTTCGATGTTGAAGACCACGAAACCTGCGCCGATAGCACCGAGCGTGACCTGCCCCTCCTGGCCGATGTTGAACTGGCCGGCCCGCATGCAGATCACCGCACCGAGCGCGACCAGGATCAGCGGCGCTGCGGCGGTCAGGGTGTAGCCGATCGAGATGCTGTCGCCCAGGCTGCCCTCGAAGAGGTCGCCGAGGATCATCCCCGGCGAGTGCCCGGTGGCCCAGGCCAGCGCCAGCCCGACGCTCAACCCCAGGGAGAGGAACGCCAGGAAGGCAAGGACCTGCTCACCAGCGGGCACCGCGTTCGATCGCAGCGAACCGATCAGTCCGCCGACAGCACGGTCGACGCCCAGGCCGGCCCGCGGTGGATCAGGTCGATCCTCCACCTGCGGCGGCTCCGAGACTTCCGTTCTGCTCACGCGCTCACACCTCCCATCAGTAGTCCAAGTCGCTCGGGGTCGGCCTCCGCACGAGGCAGCACGCCCTGGATCCGGCCACGGTGCATCACCGCGATCCGGTCGGAGAGCTGCAGGATCTCGTTCAGGTCCGAGGAGATCAGCAGCACCGCGACCCCGGATGCAGCCGCGTCGCGCACCCGCTGGTGCAGGTCCGCCACCGCGCCGACGTCCAACCCGCGGGTCGGTTGCGCCAACACCAGGACCGCCGGCTCGGCCGACATCTCGCGCGCCAGGACGACCTTCTGCTGGTTGCCGCCGGAGAGCGAACGCATCGGCTGGTCGATCGAGGCGACCGCGATGTCGAACTCCTTGACCAGACCCTCAGCAAGCCGATTCAGCCGCCGCCGCGACACCACGCCCGCTCGCGACAGCGAGCCCAGCGCAGCCAGCGACAGGTTGTCGGCGACCGACATGTCCAGGATGCAGCCGGACTCCCGGCGATCCTCGGGGACAACGCCGATCCCGGCCGCCCGGGCAGACCCCGGGCGGCCAACGGCGACCCGGACGCCGTTGACCTGCACTTCGCCCTGGCGGGGCTTGAAGGCCCCAGCCAGCAGCGCCGACAGGCTCTGCTGGCCGTTGCCCTCGACCCCGGCGACGCCGACGATCTCACCAGGACGGATCTCCAGGCTGAGGTCATCGAGCGCCGCGGTTCCGTCGTGCGATCCGGAGACACCGACCACGCTGAGCACCGGGCGGGCCGAGGTCTCCGCCACGCTGCTCTCGGTCGACGCCTGCGCCGTCTCCATACCGATCACCGCAGCGATATCCGGCGTCGCCGGAAGATCGCGGCCGATCATGTGCCGGGCAAGGTCGGTTACCTCGGTCGTCTTGGGGACGACCTGGGAGACCACCCGGCCACCCCGCATCACGGTGGCACGGTCGGCCACCGCTTTGATCTCGGCGAGGTTGTGGCTGATCATCACCACCGAGCAGTTGTCCTGCGCGGTGAGGCTGGCCAGCATCCGGAACAGCGAGCGCGACTCCTGTCGGGTCAGCACCGCTGTCGGTTCGTCCAACACCAGCAGGCGCGGACGGTCCATCAAGCAGGTGACGAGCTCGACGCGTTGCTGCTCCCCCACGCTCAGGTCGCCGACCATCGCCGAGGCGTTGACCGCGAGGCCGAAGCGCTCGCTGACCTCCTCGATCTGGGTGATGGTCTTCTCCCTGTCCACCGCTCCGCTCGAGCTGAGCACTACGTTCTCCCACACCGTGAGCGTGGGAATCAGGCTGTAGTGCTGGTGCACCATGCGTACGCCCAGGTCCCGGGCATGGTTCGGGTCGCGGACCGTGACGAGCTCGCCCCCGAGGGCGACCTCTCCACGATCCGACCGGACCAGGCCGAGCAGGATGTTCATCAGCGTCGACTTGCCGGCGCCGTTCTGCCCGAGGAGACCGTGGATCTCCCCGGCGGCGACCTCGAAGTCCACATCCACGCAGGCCGGAGACCCGTTGAAGTGCTTGGTGATACCTGCCATGCGGAGCGTGGGCGCAGTCATCTCCACCTCTGGTTTCGAAACCGCACTCATCGCTTCCTCACTTGACTGACGCGAGAGCGAACAGGTCGACCTTGCCGCTGTTCACGTCCGCCTGAGCCTGGGTCACCGCGGCGGTCATCTCGTCCTCACCGGTGCCAAGGCCCTTGCAGGCGGAGACGGCCGGCACCGGGTCGACGCCCAAGCGCCAGTTCCGGGTGACGCCGAGCTCCAGCTTGCCGTCGGCGAAGGCGTCCAGCATCGGTGCCAGGTAGTAGCCGGGCGCGAAGATGACTTCACCGATGAACGAACCCTCGGAGCCGCCACAGAGACCCTTCGGCGAACCCAGAACCGGGATCTTCGCCTCGTTGGCCTTCTTCGCGACCGCGAGCCCCGGCGCACCGAAGTAGGGATAGATCGCACCGATCCCCTGCGACACCTGGGCGTTGAAGCCCTCGACAGCCTTACCGACGTCGATCTGGTTGCCGGTGTAGGTCTCGATCACCTTGGCGTCGGGCACCTGGGTCAGCACGCCCGCCTTGAAGACCGCACCGATCGTGGTGTTGAACGGAGCGGCGATGCCGGAGAGGAATCCGGTCTTCTCGATGTCGTTCGCCTTCATGTACGCGCCCATCGCCACGCCGGCCACGTAGGCGTAGCTGAGGCCGACGTCGTAGGACTGGGTGAAGGTCTCGTCCTGCTCCGGCGAACCGTAGCCGCCCTGCAGGTAGAAGAACGTGTCCTTGCAGAGCGGGTTGGAGGCCGCGGTGACCGCCTGGGCCAGCTGCCCGTCGCCGATCACGATCATGTCGGCCTTCTGCCGACATAGGTTCTCGGCAGCGGTGACCGCCTGGGTCAACGGCACCATGCCCTGCACGGTGTACTTCCAGTCGTGCTGGTCCGCGGCGAAGGCCACGGCGTCCGCAACGCTCTGGTAGTACGTGCCGTCGTTGGTGTCGCCTGAAGTGATGACGCCGATCGACACTTTGCCGTCGCCGTTCTGGTCCGGCTGTCCCTTCGGAACCGCACCAGTACCGGCCCATTGGGGCGCGGTAGCCGTACCCGGCTCGCCGATCGTTGCACCGCGTGCAACAGCGAACGGGTCCGGACCATCGAAGCCCTTGTCGGACTCCGCTGATGACGACGAGCCACAGGCCGCCGTCGTAAGCAATGCTGCGGCCAGTCCAGCCGCGTAGAACTTCTTGATTCGCATGTGTATCCGCCCTCGATCCGTTCGAGTGTTTGACGTGATTTGCGGGTTCTACCGAGCAACTCCGAGTGCCTGTCGGCCGATCCCCGGACCGGCTCAGCATGCACCAGCCCGTATCGCAATGCAATACATCATCTTGACTTAGGAGATTCAACGGGTCGAAAATGTTCCTGTGAACCCCCTTGAGACGACCTCCGCAGTAGCAGCGCCAACGGGCGATCACCCCGGCACTTTCGTCGGTGGCGAATGGCTCGACCAAGGTCCTGCGTTCCCCTCGATCGATCCCGCTACCGGCGAGACCTACGGCCAGATCCAGGCCAGCACCGTCGACGACGTCGACCGTGCCGTCGCCGAGGCACGGAAGGCCGCGCGCCAGTGGGCGCGGACCTCCCCGTCCGAACGAGGAGCCATCCTCGGGCGCTGGGCCGGCCTGATCTTCCAGCACGCGCATCGACTTGCTGCGATCGAAGCCCGCAACGTCGGCAAGCCGCTCTCCGCAGGCCTGTTGAACGTCCACATCGCCGGATCGATCATGCAGTACACGGCCGGCGCCGCCGACAAACTCACCGGCGCGACGCTGCCGGTCCGCGATCCCGCCTACTTCGGCTTCACCCAGCGCGAGCCGCACGGCGTCTGCGCGATCGTGCTCCCCTGGAACGTGCCCGCCGTCCTCTGCGCCGCGAACCTCGCGCCCGCACTGGCAGCCGGCAACACCGTCATCCTCAAGCCGTCGGAAGTCGCTCCACTGGTCATCCACGCGCTGGTCGAGCTCGGCGTGGAGGCGGGTATTCCGCCCGGCGTGGTCAACGTTCTGACCGGCGTCGGCGCCGAACTCGGCTCCACCCTGGTCAGTCACCGCGGCGTGAACCACATCAGCTTCGTCGGTTCGGTGGCCACCGGGCGCCTGGTGATGCAGGCAGCTGCCCAGAACCTCACGCCGCTCAAGGTCGAACTCGGCGGCAAGTCGCCGAACATCGTCTTCGCCGACGCCGACCTCGACGTCGCGGTGCCCGCGATCGTCCGCTCGATCACCGAGAACGCCGGCCAGAACTGCAACGCCGGCTCGCGCCTGCTCGTGCACGCCGACGTCGCCGACGAGGTCCGCACCCGAGTGGTCGACTCGATGGCCGCGCTGCGGATCGGCGCCTGGCACGAGGACCTCGACATGGGGCCCCTGGTCAGCCAGCTCCAACACGACCGGGTCAGCCAGCTGATCGACTCCGCACTCGGCGACGGCGTCGACCTGCTGCTCGGCGGCAGCCGACCCGGCGGCCGCGACGAGGGCCACTTCCTCTCCCCCACGGTGCTGGCCGTCTCCGACCGCAACGCACCCATCGTGGCCCAGGAGATCTTCGGCCCGGTGCTCACCGTGGAGACCTTCACCGACGAGGCCGATGCCCTCGCCCTGGCCAACGGAACCGACTTCGGGCTCCTGGCCTGCCTCTGGACCAACGACGTCTCCCGAGCGCTGCGGATGTCGTCGGAGATCGGGGCCGGCCAGATCTCCGTCAACCAGTTCTCCGACGCCGGCGTGATCGGTCTGCCGTTCAACATGTACAAGCACAGCGGTTTCTCCTCCGGCAACGGCTACCGCGGCCTCTACGAGTTCACCCGCGAGAAGGCTGTCGCGATCAAGCTCCTGGGCTGAGCCCCAACCTGCGCCGATAGCCCGAACCTGCAGCAACTGCCGCAAGTTCGGGCTTTCGGCGATTGAGCCTGTCGAGATCAAGACCGCACTGCCAACGGTCTCGACAAGCTCGACCAACAGGCGAGCGGCGATAGTCACGACACGCCCAAGCCACCGGCGATCGAGCCTGTCGAGATCAAGACCGCGATAGCCGACACGCCCGGGCCACCGGCGATCGAGCCTGTCGAGATCAAGACCGCGATGGTCTCGACAAGCTCGACCAACAGGCGAGCCGCAATGGCCACGACACGCCCGGGCCACCGGCGATCGAGCCTGTCGAGATCAAGACCGCGATGGCCACGACACGTTCGGGCTATCGGCGATCGAGCCTGTCGAGATCGAGGCCCCACTGCCAATGGCCACGACAAGCTCGACCAACGGACTATCGGCCTGGGACTTTTGGGGACGCCGTACGGTCAAAGCCCCCACCCCCACGCAACTAGGACGTCACGCGGGGGTGGGGGCTTGCGGAAAGGTCAGCCGCAGCTGTGCGGGTTACTACCGCCGACGGCGGCCTCGACCTGCTCCAGGATCGGGCGGACCTCCTCGAACTTGGCCAGGCGGGCCGGCAGGGTGGTCCAGATCCGCTCGGCGATCTCGGCAGCCTCGGCCCGGATCGCCGACTCGTCGACCGTGGTCGCCTTGCGGTCCCGGAGCAGCGCCTTGCCGTCGACGTAGACGTCGCGGACGCTCATCCCCAGCTCGCCGTAGGCCAACTGCTGGCGCAGCTGCTCGGCGGGGGCGGGCCAGATCCAGCCCTTGTCGAGGACAGTGACGTCGCCACGCGCACCGGCGGCGAGGCGGCCGATGTCGGCACCCATCGCGGCAGCACCGTTGGTCCAGCACATGGAGAGCCCGTCCATCGCCGTCGGCCAGGTCTCCTGCGGGCCGTGCACCCGGTGCAGGATCGTGGAGAGCTTCAGCGTCTCGAACATGTTCTGGGTGTCGTTGCTGCTCGCGCCATCGGCGCCGATGGCGACCTTCGCCCCGGCCTTCAACAGCTTCGGGATCGGCGCCACGCCGGCACCCAGTTTGAGGTTGCTGGCCGGGTTGTGCACGGCCACCGCGTCGGTCTGGGCGAACAGGTCGATCTCGACGTCGTCCAACCAGATCGCGTGGGCGAACGACGCCCAGTCCTCCAGAGCGCCCATCTTGTCGAGGAACTCGACGGTCCGCATGCCGTAGCGGTGCTGTGCCATCTCGATCTGCGACGCCGCGGAGAGCAGGTGCGTCTGCAGCCGGACGCCGCGACTCTTCGCCAGCTCCACACTCGCCTCGAACAGCTCCGTGGAGCACCGCGGCAATGAGGAGGGGCCGAGGATCGCCTGGACCCTGGCGTCCCCGCCCGGCCAGCGGTCCACGAACCGGTTGGCTGCCGCGAGCACCTTGTCCGGGGTGTTGACCGGGGGCTTGCGCAGCGCCTCGCCACCCTCGACGAGGTGGATCGGGATCGAGGTGAAGAAGTCGAGGTCGGAGTACTGGATCGCGACGTTGGCGCGCATCCCCAGATCCACGTAGGCCTGCATGATCGCGTCCATGCCTTCGTCGACCCACTCCACGTCAGCACGCGAGCAGTCCAGCACCGCGGTAGCGCCGCTGCGGATCATCTCCAGGCCGCCCACCATCGCCGAGACGTAGAGGTCGCGCGGCGAGAGCCGAGCGCCGGCACCGCCGTAGCTGGCCAGGACCATCCAGGCGTCCAACGGCAGGGCGTCGCAGAGCCCCTTCTCGATGGTCTGGTTGGAGTGGGTGTGGGAGTTGATCAGGCCCGGGACCACGATGTCACCGGCAACGTCCACCTCCTCCACTCCGGGACCGGCGACCGCACCGGCCAGGAAGCGATCGCCCGCTCCGGGTCCGACATCGGTGATGGTGCCGTCGACGATCACGACATCGCCGATCTCCCCGCCGAGCTCGGTGTCCAGCAGTCTGCCGTTACGCACAATCAAGGTACTCATTTGCCCGTCCTCTTCTTCTCCCAGTCGGCCAGCTCGCGCTGGAACAGCACCTTCGCCTCGGCACCCGAGTGCTCTCCTGGCCCGCCATAGGGCGAGGCCTCCTCGTCGACCTGCGCGACCAGCACGGCGGGCGCCGGGCCGTCGAGCAGGTCGCGCACGGCAGCGGCCACCTCCTCGTCGCTGGCGTCAGCAGCCAGGTTCAGCGTCCGCGGCCAACCGGCGCCGGCCGCGATCGCGGCCAGGTCAGCCCGCGCCGCGCCGGCCAGCGGCTGACCGCCGCCGGTCTCGTAGCGGCCGTTGTTGAAGACCACCATCCGCAGGTTGTCCGGTGCCGCATCGGCGATCGCCAACAGCGACCCCAGGTTCATCACCAGGTCGCCGTCGCCCTCGAGCAGCACGAACTCCAGGTCCGGGCGGGCCAACGCAGCGCCCAGGGCGAGCCCCGGCGCCGCGCCCATCGGGTCAGAACCGTAGAAGGTGGGGTTGTCGCCACCGAAGTCACGCCAGGCCCGTCCCGCGGTGCCCAGGCTGGTGATCACCACATGTTCCGGCGCCGCGGCGGCGATCGCCTCCGCGAGGATCCGGCGCTTCATGCCGCGCTCCCGAGTAGGGCGTCACGGGAGCAGAGCAGCACCACCGGACGGCGTTGCAGCCAAGCCTGTTCACTGGCGCGTTCGAAGAGCCAGTCATCCTCGGGACCGTTCACGTGGTGCACGGTGAGCCCGATCGCCGCAGCGACGTCGGCGCTGACCTGCCCCTTGTACATCTGGTAGTAGAAGCCGTCGTTCGCCTCACCTCGGGCCGCGGCCACGATCACCAACGGCAACTGGTGGTGCAGTGCGAACGCAGCAAGCACATTGGCGCTGAGCAGCATGCCCGCGTTCTGACAGAGCACCGCCGCCCGCTTGCCCATCAGAGCTGCCCCGCCGGCCACCGCCATCGCATCGTCCTCACGGCTGACCCGGACATGGGTGATCGCGGGATCATCGATGACCTGATCGATCAACGGCGTCAGCCAGCTGTCCGGCAGGTATGCGGCGACTTCGACTCCACCAGCGCGGAGCCGGTCGGTGATCGCCCGAGCACGCTCACTCATGACCGGCCTCCAGCACCCGGCCGGTGACCCGCGCGGCCATACCGACGGCGGCGTCCAACTTCCAACGGTTTCCAGGCAAAGGATGTGCCTCCCATTCAAGTTCCTTGTCGAGCAGATGCGTGACCTCATCCGGGCTCGGGCGTCGTCCCACCACGCCGGAGTTGAGGTTCTCCGAGGTCCACGGCCGGGCGGACAGGCCGCCGAAGGTGTAGCGCGCCGAGGCCCAACCGCCCTCGGCGTCGGGCCGCACGACCAACGCCACCGAGACCAGGGCGAAGTCGCCCTCGGTCTGCTGCAGCTTGTCGAAGGCACCGACAACGCCGGCGACGTCGGCGGGCAGGACCACCGCCTCGATCACCTCGCCCACGCGCAGGTCGAGCTCCCCCGGCCCGGAGTAGAGCTCCGCGACGGTGACCTCGCGGGCCCCGCTGGGCGAGACCAACCGGATCCTCGCTTGAAGCGCGTCGAAGACGGTGGCCAGGTCGGACGGGGTGACCGCCTGACACCGGTGCGCCCCGATCACGGCATGGTGCAAGCGGTGATCGCCCTCGATCGCGTAACAGGGACAGCTGACGCCACCCCGCTTGTAGCAGTCGAAGTTGTTGCGGAAGAACCAGCACCGCTTCTCCTGCCCCAGGTTCCCGGCGACCGTGGCGACCTGCCGGATCTGGGCGGAGGCGATGGTGGCGACCGCGGTCGCCAGGATCGGCACCCGGCCCTCGGCCCAGTCGGCCAGTTCGGTCATGGTCACTGCCGCGCCGATCTCGGTGCGCCCACCGTCGATCTCCCGGATCTGGCGCATCGAGACGACCTTGCTGGTGCCGATCACGAACAGCGGAGCCTTCAGGCCCTGGTCCCGCTGTGCCATCAGGTCGGTGCCGCCACCGATCACCGCGACGTCGGCCGCAGGCTGCGCGGCGGCCTGAGCAACAAGGTCAGCGACAGTCTCGGGCAGCGTCACGCTGGCGATCTCGCGAGGCGCGACCCGGCGCGCCCAACGGACCCCGAACTGGTGCAGCAACCGGTGGATGCCCCACGGGTAGAGCCGGCGGAACGCCTCGATCTGCCACCGCGAAGGACGACGGGCGAGGTGGTGGCGCCGTGGCTGTTCGCCCGCCTTCTCCCGCAAGGCCGCCAGCACGACGTCGGGGCTCAACGGCAACGACCGGAACCGAATCCCGGTGGCGTCGTAGACAGCGTTCAGCAGGGCCGGCGCGGCTGGGATCAACGCGATCTCGCCGACGCTCTTGGCGTCGAACGGACCGGCGGGTTCCGGGCCCTCGATCAGCTCCACCTCGAAGACCGGAACCGTGGTGGAGCGCGGCATCGGGTAGTGCAGGTAGGAGGGGTTGACCACCTGACCGCCCTCCAGATGAAGGCTCTCCCCCAGCGCGGCTCCCAACCCCTGCAGGGCTCCGCCGATGATCTGGCCCTCCACCATGGCGGGGTTGATGGCGCGACCGATGTCATGGACCGCGGCGTACTTGACCACCTTGATCACCCCGGTGACCGGGTCGACCTCGACCTCCAGCGCATGCGCACCGTAGGCGTAGGTAGCGGAGATGTTGGGACGCTCGATCCCGGTCCAGTAGGGCTGCATCTTGGGCTCGACGTACTCGGTGTCGATCCGCAGCGAACCGCCCTCGGCCTCGGCTGCAGCGGCGACGAGCTCGCCGATCTTCACCCCGCCCGACGGCGAGGAGACGGTTCCGTCGGTGAGCGTGACGTCGACCGAGCCCAGGTGCTCAGCTCCCAGCTCCAGCAGGCGCGCGGCCATCGCCTCGGCACCTGTCCGGGCAGCCTGGCCGCCCATATGGGTGCCGCGGCTCGACCAGGCGCCCATGTCCGGCGGCGTCTGGTCCCAGTCGGTCATGATCACGCTGACCCGATCGAAGTCGACGTCGAGGACCTCGGCGACGATCTGGCCCAGGATGGTGCGCTGACCGGTCCCTGCGTCCGCACCACCGAAGCGGACGACGACGTCGCCGTTCTCCTTCACCTCGACCCCGCAGGCGCTGGTGTTGCCGCCCGGGTAGGCATACGAGCCGGAGGCGTGCATCCCCGACGAGACCCCGACCCCACGGAGCAGCCCATCTGCCTGTGGGCCTCGGACCGACGAGCGGCGGGTGTCCCATTCGATCTTCCCGCGGACGGCGGCCAGACATTCACGTAGTCGGTTGGAGCCGATCTGGGAGCCGGAGAGCTGCGTGGTGTCGGGCAGGCCGGAGTTCTGGATCCGGAACTCGATCGGGTCGACCCCGCACTGCTCGGCCAGTTCGTCCATCAGGGTCTCCAGCCCGATCGCCGTCTGCGGCTGGCCGTAGCCGCGGAACTGGCCGCCGGGCGTCAGGTTGGTGTCCACCAACCGCGCGTCCCAACGCACCGCGTCGGGGCGGTACATCGAGCCCAGCTGCTTGATCCCGGCCCGCATCACCGAAGGGCCGTAGTGGTTGTAGGCGCCGTTGTCGACGTCGACCTTGGCGTCCAGGAAGCACAACCGGCCCGCGGCATCCGCGTGGGCGCTGAGCGTGGTGGTGAAGGCGTGCCGGGGTTTCGTGAAGGCGAACTCCTCGGCGCGGGTCAGTTCGATCAGGACGGGCAGGCCGCACTGCATCGAGAGCCGGGCAGCCAGGGCCTCGTGCTCGCTGATCTTCGACTTGGAGCCGAAGCCACCACCGACCGAGACGTCGCGACAGACCACCTGGTCGACCTCCAGGCCGAAGAGCTGCGCCAGCTCGTGCACCACGAAGTGCGGCGCCTGCGAGGAGGTCCACATCTCCAGGCGGTTCTCGTGCCACCAGGCGACGGTCGTGTTCTGCTCCATGCAGACGTGGGTCGACTTGGGGTAGTGGAAGGTGCCACCGGCCCGGTAGCGGCTGTTGGCGTTGGCCAGCTTCACATCGCCCCAGGCGTCAGCGGTGGCGACGGCGACGTTGCCGCCGTGCTCCCGCTCGTGCAGTTGGGGCGCTCCGGGTCGCAGGGCGTCGGGGACGCTCAGTACCGGCTTCAGCCGGCGGTATCGGACCTTGATCGCAGCGATCCCGGCCTCAGCCGCCTGGACGGTGTCGGCGGCGACAGCCGCGACTTCGTGGCCGACGTAGAGGACCCGGTCCACCGCCATCGGCGGACGATCCGAGTAGGGCGCGCCGGAGTGTTCGTAGAGCCGTCCCGGCTCGAAGTCGGCGGCGGTGATCACGGCCCGCACCCCGGGCACCTTCCAAGCACCCGAGACGTCGATCGAGCGGATCCGCGCATGGGGCAACGGCGAACGGAGCACCTTGGCCACCAGAGTGTCGGCCGGAGCCTGATCGGCGGCGTATCGAGCCGTGCCGGTGGTTTTCTCGACCCAGTCCAACGGTCGTACGGACCGCCCGATCGCACTCATTGGTCCACCTCGTCGCGTCCCGTCGGGCAACCGGTACCGGCCGCCGAGCAGCGCTGTGCCGCCACGTCGCAGACGGCGTCGATGATCTGCCGATACCCGGTGCAGCGGCAGATGTTGCCGGCCATCGCCGCGATGATCTCCTCGCGGCTACGGGCCGGGTTCTCACGTAGGACGGCTTCGGCCCGGACCACCTGGCCCGGAGTACAGAACCCGCATTGGAAGCCGAGCCGGTCGGCGAACGCCTGACGCAGGTCGTCGGAGCCGGGCAGGCCGGCCGCCGTGGTCACCGGTTCGGTAACCAGGGCCGCCAGCATGGTGCAGCTCATCACTGCGGCGTCCCCGACCAGGACCGTGCAGGCACCACACTCGCCCCGGCGACAGGCCCCTTTCGGAGCCTCGTGGCCGGAGCCCCGGAGCACCTCGAGCAAGGTGGCTCCGGGACTCGGAACGGCAAGGGTGGCGCCGTCGGCCGTGATGGTGCCCTCGCTGCTAGCCATCGAGGGCGGCGGTCAACCCGTTCAGGTCGGTCACGACTCCGTGGAACCGCTCGATGCTCGCCAGGGTCGCGGCATGGGCGGCGTCGTCGGAGTCGGCGACGCAGTCGGCCGGCACCACGACGTCGAAGTCCCGGGCGTAGGCATCCCGGATCGTCGAGTCGACGCAGAAGCTGGTCGTCGTGCCGAGCACGACGAGCACCTGGACGTCGCGCATCCGGAGCTCACCTTCCAGCGTGGTCTGGAAGAACGCGCTGGAACGGTGCTTGACGACGACCTCGTCGCGATCCTCTTTGATCGCCTTCATCTCGTCGAGCAGCTCGGCGTCCCAGGTGCCTCGGCGGCACAGCTCCAGCTTCACGCCACGGCGCTCGAGGTGCGACGGGATCCGGCGGCGGCCGCGGGTGACGTCCTCGTTGTAGTGCACCTGCTGGGTGAACCACACCGGGATGTCGAGGCGGTGCGCCAGGTCGACGGCGCCGAGCACCGACGGGATGATCGCCCGCGGGTTCGCGACGGAGTCGGGGCCGAAGGCCTGACCGCGCGAGCCTTCGGGGTGGCAGAAGCCGTTCTGCATGTCGACCACCAGGACCCCCACATCACGGGGGTCGAGCTTCACATCAAGCGGCATGCCAGTTCCTCTCCTTGTTCTCGGGCTCGGGCTTGGTGACCACCTGGCCACTGCCTGGTTCGGCGAGCACTTCGCCGTCTCGGTAGATCACGTCACCGCGCCGCATGGTCAGCGTCGGCCAACCCCGCAGCGGGACGCCTTCGAAGGCGCTGACGAACTCGCTCTGGGTGACGTCGGGGCCGACGACCTTCTCGGTCTCCATGTCGACGATGACCAGATCCGCATCGGCACCGACCTGCAGAGCGCCCTTGCGTGGGGCCAGACCGAAGAGTCGCGCCGGGTTGTAGCACATCGTCTCGACGACCTTCTCGATCTCGATCCGCCCCTTGAGGACGCCCTCGGTCAGGACGACGGGGAGCATGGTGGCCAGACCGGCGAAACCGGGAGCCTCCTCCCAGATCCCCTTGCCAGACTTGGGAATCGGCACGTGGTCCGATCCGATCGTCGCGATCCAGCCTTCGCGCAGTCCACGCCAGAGCTCCGCCTGGTGCTCGGCGTTGCGCAGTGCCGGGGCGACCTTGCCGACGCCGGAGCCGGCAAGGCGGGCGTCGTCAGCGGTCAGGGCCAGGTAGTGCGGGCAGGTCTCCAGCACCACGACCCGGCCCTTACGGCGCGACTCGGCGGCGGCGTCGACCGCCATCCCCACGGTGGTGTGCGGAACGTAGAGCGGGCAGTCCTGGAGGTCGGCGAGCCAGATCGCGCGGAGCAGGTCCTGCTCCTCGACGAAGTCGGGCCGGGACGCCGAGTAGGCGGCCAGGTCGTTGCCGCCGGCCTCCTTCACCTTGTGGGTCAGGTGGCAGACCAACGAGTCGTCCTCGCAGTGCACCATCGTCCAGGCGTGCGGCCCGAGTTCGCGGATCTTCTCCATCGCCGCGTAGAGCACGGCGTCGTTGACGGAGACCAGCCCGATCGGGTTCCCCGGCTCGTAGCCACCCATGTAGAACTTGAAGCTGGTGACGCCGAACTCCTTGGCGATCCGCGGGATCTCCTCCACCTGCTCCATCGTGGAGATGATGAAGTGGAACTGGGTGTCGACCAGCATCCGGGTCTTGGCCAGCTCGAGTTCCGCAGGGAACGTGTCGAAGAAACTCGACGGGGAGCGACGGTACTGGAGCACCGTGGTCACCCCACCCACCGCCGCGCAGGCGGTCTCCGAAGCGAAGATCTCGCCCAGCGGCCGTCCGCCGCCGAGGTGTACGTGCGGGTCCACGATGCCGGGCAGCACGTACTTGCCGCCGGCGTCGATCCGCTGGTCCGCCTCGGGGAGCACGTCCTCGTCGGCGATCGCCACGATCCGGCCGTCCTTGACCGCGATCGCTGCGTCGGTGACCCCACTGGGGCTGACGATCCGTCCTCCGACGACGATGGTGTCCACGCGCATATCGCCTCCGCATCTCCGCTCTCGATGGAGCGATCCTGGCCTCACTGGACACACTGCGAGCGGCAACGGGTGGCTGTCGGCGCACACCCGGCGCACAGTGCGTCAGGGTTGTCATCCCTCCCCTTTCGGGAGTGATGCCGACCACACGATGCTAGGTTGATCGCGTCACCCTGGTCAATAGATTGTGAGATGACATCTTGCAATGCAAGATGCCTAATTCATCCCTCAGTGGTCGTGAACGTGCTCGTGGAGGTCGTCTCCACTGAGCAGCAGCTCATAGAGCCGCTGGTAGCGAGCGAGCACCGCCAGGTCCACCACGTCACGCCGCGGGTCGACCGCACTCCGCTCGCTCTGCGGGCCCACCCGGACGGTGTCGATGCCGTACTCACGCAGCACCACGCCGTCGGTCGATCCGGTCCACCCGACGATGTCGAGGGGCGCCTCGTCGAAGACGTGGGCCCAGGCATGCTCGGCGGCCTTGACGATCGGCGCCCGCTCCTCGGTCACCTGCGCGTCATGCAACCACTCCACCTCCACATGCGCCGAGCAACCCTCCAACGGCCCTCCGGCAAGAACTGCGTGCAACGTGGCGGTCAGCTCGGTCGCCAACCGGGAGCCACGCTCACCGGGCACCGTGATCACATAGAGATCGAGCAGGAGCTCGGCGGGCAGCAGGTCAGGCTTCTCGGTCCAACCGGCGCGGATCGCCCCGACTCCCGCCTGGGCGCCCACCCTGCCGAACGGCGCCCGGCTGGCCAGGTACCGCTCCCGCCAGGTCTCGACGGCGTCCAGCACCAGGCCGGCGTGACGCACGATCCCGCCGACCGGCACCGCCGTCGCCGGCAGCATCGCCACCCCGGGCCGACCGGTGATCCGGACCTTGAGGAAGGCCGCACCGGGCTCCTCGGTGATCAGCGCCGGCGGACCGCCCTTGGCCACGATCGCCGCCGGCGGCAGGCTCGGCGCCGAGGCCAGGTACGCCCGCACACCCTCGCCATGACCTCCGCGACGATGAGTACCACTGCCCGCGATCAGCAACGTGCCCTGCCGGGCGTTGGCGAAGGCGGCCACCGCTGCCGCCACCGGAGCCCGGGCCACACCGAGGCAGAATCCCTCGGCGACGCCATCGGTGACCACCAGCGGGCCGGGCGCGTCCTCGCGGCCGGTCACCTCGGGTGCGGCGCGTCCATCCCCGTCCAGGGAGGTGTCCAAGTGCGAGTAGAGCAGCGGCCCCGGACCGCACGTCGCCACCAGATTGGCGCCCTCGGCACCGTAGGGCTGGACCTTCCACTCGATCTCCGGCCATCGGGCCGAGCAGAACGCCGCCAGGCCCGTGGCCGCGAGAAGTTCGCGGCCACGGGGAGCTGGCGTCTGGTCGAGCACGCCCAGGAGCTCGACCAGGTCCTCGGTCAGAAACGACCCCAGTCGTCCGAGGCGGGACGCCAGACGTCGATGTTGCGGGGGTCGGCGGGCATCTTGCGCGCCCGGTGGGTCTCGTGCTCCTCCGGGGTGAAGACCCGGTGGCTGTCACAGAGCTCGAAGCGCGGACCGAACTTCGTGTCGTGCAGGTAGAACGCGATCGACGTCGACGCCGAGTGGTTCACGATGTCGGAGGCGATCGGCGCTCCCTTGTAGAGGGCCCGGGCGCGCATCCGCATCACGTGGTCGAGGCTCTTCATCGCGAAGCAGAGGTGCGCCACGTAGTGCTCGTCGTTCTTCTGGATCGCCAGGCTGTGGTGGTACCGGTCCTCGCAGCGCAGGAAGGTGGCCGACCCGACGATGTGGTCCGAGGCGATGAAGCCCAGGACGTCACCGTAGAAGGCGAGCATCTCTTCGTAGCGGGTGGTGGCGAGGAACGGGTGCACCAGGTCCAGCGGACGGATCTCGATCGACGGCGGCTCGGCGTACTCCTGGAAACCGGTGATCAGCTCCACGATCAGACCGTCGGGGTCCTTGACCGCGAATCCGTTGTCGCACAGGGCCGCCTGGCGCTCCTGGAGCGGAAGGACCTCGATCCCGGCCGCGACGACGCGGGCACGGATCTGCTCGAGCACCTCCTCGCTCTCCACGCTGAAACCGATCGCCGTGGTCCAGCCGTCCTCGCGCTCGGGGGCGCTGATCAGCTCGATCGCGTGGTGCTCGATGTCCGAACGCAGGTAGGCGTACTCGTCGGTGCGCTGCTCCAACTGCAGACCGACGTGGTACTCGAGGAAGTCGATGGTCGCCTGCATGTCCGGAACTTCGATCCGGGCGTACTCCATGCCGTACGGCCCGCGCGGGCGCTGGTTCTGCACGATCTGTCCTTCCCCTCCATCAGCGGCCGACGGCCGTGGCGTGTACTCGTAGGCGACGATCGACTGCTCGGCGATCACCGGCCTCCACTTCTCGCGCACGAACTGCTCGTGCGTGTCGCTGTTCAGGTAGCTGAGCAGCGCCTCTTCGTCCTCGAAATCGATCGACATCCCGTGACTCAGCCGCTGGTCGCGGCTGGACACGTTGGTACCCAACGACCAGTTCTGCATCTGTGGGTAGACGTCGGGGAAGGTCTTCAGCTCTGCGAGGATCGCTTCGCGGGCCGTCTCTGAGACGTCGCCCTTGAACGCGAACAGCAGGGTGTGTCGGATCATCTGCCGTCCTCCCCTCAGAGAATGAAGCTGAGTCGGGCGCCCAACTGCAACGCCTCGTGCACCAGCACGGTGCGCCGCAGCCGGAACTTGAAGCCGCCGTCGCCGGCCACCAGGACGTGCTCGTAGCGACCCATGTAGGAGTCGAAGTGCCCGTCGCGGGCCCGGGAGACGATGAAGTTGGCCGCCACGTTGAGCGTGCCCTCCTCCTCGCCGGGGCTGAGGCGCACGTTGGAGATCATCCGGTGGGTACGCGAGTGCGGGTTCTCGGCGTGCGCCTTGCGCGACTTGAGTCGCTTGACGCGCGCCTGGATCAGCTCCCAGTCGTCGTCCACGAAGGATCCGGCCCGGTGCAGCGACCATCCGGCGTAGTCCGTGGTGGGGATCTCATAGCGGGCCCCCTCCTCGAACAGAGCCAGCCAGCCGTCGTAGTCCCAGACGTCCAGAATGGCGGCCTCGGCGTAGAGGAAGTCCTCCACCTCGGGGCGGGTCACCGTGCTCAGGTCACGGCCGAGGTTCTGTGCGGTGGCGCTCACGGCATCTCACGTCCTTCCAGGAACGTCGCGGGGCGTTCGCCGGTGACCTCCAGGCCGGCGTCGAGCACCTGCTCCCAGTGCCGCCAGAAACCACGCATGGCGCCCTCATCGATGGAGCGCCCCTGGACGCCCTTGACCTCGTCGGTCAGGCCACGCGACATGTCGCTGTAGTCGAGGTCTCCGGCACCGCGAGTGGCCTCGATGCCACGCTGCACCGCCTCGTACGCCTCGATGTCGTCA
This sequence comes from Nocardioides sp. Bht2, assembly GCF_047308515.1. Taxonomy (NCBI): domain Bacteria; kingdom Bacillati; phylum Actinomycetota; class Actinomycetes; order Propionibacteriales; family Nocardioidaceae; genus Nocardioides; species Nocardioides sp. Bht2. Next base: position 152,467 of record NZ_JBLBWI010000002.1, on the reverse strand, counting down.
GGAGTGGCCAGGCCACCGGGGCCGACGAAGCTGACCACGGTCTTCATCCGCAGGGCGGTGGACTCGGGGTCCTCCTCGCGCGGCACCAGCTGCCACGCCCGCACGTCGGTATGACCGGGGGCGACCGGCTCGAGCTGACGGATCGAGAGACCCTCGATGTCGAAGAGCAGCAGGTTGGGGAAGACGAAGAGGATGTGGCTCTCGTCGGCTACATAGTGGGCGCGCTTCTCGCCGAGCCGCTCCACCATCTCGGCACGGTGCGCCTCGGTGCGAGCCTTCTCGGCCTCGCCGAAACGGGGCTCCCAGATCATGCTGATCCGGCCGCCGTGTCCGGTGAGGACCAGCAGGGAGTGGCCGTTGCCGAGGTTGTAGGCGTACTGACCCTCGTCGGTGACCGCGAAACCGTTCTCGCGCAGGTAGCCCACGAAGGTGTTGTGGGTGGGGCTGAAGTGGTAGCCGTCCATGGCGTTCTCGACGGCCAGCTTCCAGTTGCCGCGGACGCTGTACTTCTGGATGCCCGGGAGCGTGGTGACGCCGCTGGCGTGCTGCTCCTCGATCATCGTCATGTAGTCGGCGGCCTCGCCCAGGTGCTCCAACAACGGCGGCACGTCGGCACTGAAGGAGACGAAGACGTAGCCTTCGTGGATCTCCATCCGCGCCACCGACCGCAGGTTCATGCTGCGGCGCATCTCTTCGACGTCCTGGTAGGCCTCGTCGTCGGGGATGGCGGCCACCGAGCCGTCGTTGTTGAACGTCCAGGCGTGGTAGAAGCACTGGAACCGGCGCTGACTGCCCTCGTTCTCCCGGCACAGCACCGTGCCGCGGTGCGGGCAGGAGTTCAGCCACACCCGGATCTCACCCTCGGTGTCGCGGCAGAAGATCAGCGGGCGACCGGCCAGGGTGCGCACCTTGAAGTCGTTCTTCTCGGGGATCTCGGTGACGTGGCCCAGGTAGAGCCAGGTCTTCAACCAGATGTTGACACGTTCCTTGGCGAACATCTCGGGAGAGCGATATGCCTCCCGGTTCACCCGGAACGTGAGACGCTCCCAGTCCTCGACGAGCATGGGGGCCACCCGTTCGGACGTTTCGCTTGCCATGCCGTTGCTCCTCATCACACGATTTGATGCGCCTGCTAGTAGCGCTATGCGATACGGCGTCTCGCATTGCGATGAATGCTTCCGTCAATCCGGATCCCTGTCAAGGGTTCACTGTGACTCCCCCCACAGCCTTGACAGCTGGTTCGGCCCTGTCTCATTCTGATCACGTATTACGAGATGGTCTCTTGCAATGTGAACCGAAGGAGTGGGTCGTGCCCTATGTGGTGACCGCCGCGTGCATCGACGTGATGGACAAGGCTTGTGTTGAGGAATGTCCGGTCGACTCCATCTACGAGGGCGATCGGATGCTCTACATCCAACCCGACGAGTGCGTGGAGTGCGCACGCTGCGAACCTGTCTGTCCGTCGGTCTCGATCTATCACCACGAGGACCTACCCCCCGAATCTCGCGACTACGAGCGGATCAACGCCGAGTTCTTCGCCGAGCTCGGCTCCCCCGGTGGCGCCCGCAAGGTCGGCCGCACCGGCACCGACCACCCGGACGTGCCATGACCAGCCCGACCACCCACCACGAGGTGGACCTGGCCATCGTCGGCGCCGGACCCTCCGGCCTCTACGCCACCTACTACGCCGGCTTCCGTGAGCTCTCGGTGGCCCTCATCGACGCCCTCCCCCAGGTCGGCGGCCAGGTGGCCGCGCTCTATCCCGAGAAGGCGATCCACGACGTCGCCGCGGTGCCGGGCATCCGCGGCCAGCAGATGATCGACGCCCTGGCCGAGCAGGCCGCCAGCGCCGATCCGGTGATGCTGCTGGGCCGCTCGGCCCTCACCTTGGTCGAGGACGACGAGTCGGTGACGCTGACCCTGGACACCGGCGAGACGGTGCGCGCGAAGGCGTTGCTGATCACCGCCGGCATCGGCAGCTTCACCCCACGGGAGCTGCCGGTCGGCTCGGAGTACCTCGACCGCGGCCTGCGCTACTTCGTGCCGCGGCTGGCCGAACTCGCCGACCAGGACGTGCTGGTCGTCGGCGGCGGCGACTCCGCCCTGGACTGGGCACTCGGACTCGAGCCGATCGCCCGCAGCGTCACCTTGGCCCACCGGCGTCCGCAGTTCCGGGCCCACGAGCGCAGCGTCGCCGATCTTGGCACCTCCTCTGTCGAGGTGCTGACCCCCTTCGAAGTGGTCGAGATCAACGGCGACGACGTGATCGAGGACGTCGTCGTGGAGTCGAAGGACGGCGAACGTCGCACTCTGAAGGTGCAGGCCGTGGTGGCCGCATTGGGATTCATCGCCGACCTCGGACCGATGGACGACTGGGGACTGGAGCAGCAGCGTCGCCGCATCCTGGTGGACCGCACCATGCGCACCAACCGGAAACGGGTCTTCGCTGCCGGTGACCTCGCGCATTACGAGGGGAAGGTACAGCTGATCTCCATCGGGTTCGGCGAAGCCGCCCTGGCCGTCAACCACATCACCGCCCTGGTCCGACCGGGTTCGGCACTCACTCCGGGCCACTCGTCCGACCAGTGATCTGCCCCTCCCGCTCGTCGTGACACACCCACGCGCGGTCGCCGCCCGTGCGATACTCCCGTGAGCACCCGTGCCGATTCGAGGTCAGATGAGTCCCAGCAAGAGTTCCAGCAATGAGCCTGGCGAGGCGGCAGCAACACCCACCATCCAGACGGTGGAACGCGCAGCCGCTGTTCTCGCTTCGTTCACGGTCACCAAGCCGTACCTGAGTCTCAACGAGCTCACCGCGTCGTTGGGCACCAGCAAGGCGACCGCCCACCGCTACACCAAGGCACTCCGCGCCGCCCATCTGCTGCGCTACGACGAGAGGGCCGCGCTCTACTCGCTCGGCCCCCAGGTGCTGACCCTCGCCGCGACGGCGCGAGCCGGCCTGCCGATCGTTGCGGCCGCCGAGCCGTACATGGAGTCGCTGTTGCACGAGGTCGACGAGACCGTCGTCCTCAGTGTCTGGGACGGCGAGACCCCGACGGTGGTGCGTTCGGTGGACAACACCGACCACATCATCCGGATCAGCGTCCGCGCCGGCGCGCGGCTGGATCTGGTCGACTCGGCGCAGGGGCGGGTCTTCTGCGCCTTCCTCCCGCCGGAGCAGATCCCGGGCCTGAAGGGGATCCTGCGCCGCTCCCCCGAGCTGGCCGAGGAGTTCGAGACGATCCGCAGCACGGGGTTGTCCTTGAACTCGCCCGACATCAACGGCGTGCGTACCATCGCCGCGCCGATCATGGAGGGTGGTTCGATCGTCGCCGCGATGGCGATCGTCGGCACCGCGGTCTCCGTCTCCGCCGACGTCGACAACCCGATGGCGGGCGCACTGCTGCGCACCACCCGGGAGCTCTCCCAGGGCCTCGGCGGCCCTAACTGACCGCTGACGGTCCGCCGGCGAGGAGGGCCTCGAAGCCCTCCTCGTCGAGGATAGTCAGACCGAGCTCGGCGGCCTTGTCGGCCTTCGACCCGGCGTTGTCGCCGACGACCACGAAGTCGGTCTTCTTCGAGACCGAGCCCGACGCCTTGCCGCCACGGACGATGATCGCTTCCTTGACCGAGTCGCGGGTGTAGTTCACCAGCGAGCCGGTGACCACCACGGTCAGGCCCTCCAACGTGCGCTCGATCCCTTCGTCGCGCTCGTCGGCCATCCGCACGCCCGACGCCGTCCACTTGTCGACGATCTCGCGGTGCCAGCCCGACTCCGGGCCGTCGAACCATTCACGCAGCGAGGTGGCGATCACGCCGCCCACTCCTTCGGTCGCCGCCAGGGCCTCGACGTCGGCCGCCCGGATCGCCTCCATCGAGCCGAAGGCGGTGGCGAGCGCACGGGCCGCGGACGGACCGACGTGGCGCACCGAGAGCGCGACCAGCACCCGCCAGAGCGGAACGTCCTTGCGGGTCTGGAGATTGGCCAACAACTTCTGGCCGTTCGCGGTCAGCTGTCGCCCCTCCTCCCCCTTCTTCGCGGCGCGGGTGAAGAGCGCGGTCTGGAGCAGGTCGTCCTCGGTGAGCGAGAAGATGTCGCCCTCGTCGCTCAGCACCCCGGCCTCCAGGAGTGCCGCAGCCGCTTCGCTACCCAGGCCTTCGATGTCGAACGCACCGCGCCCGGCGACGAAGAAGACCCGCTCCAACAACTGCGCCGGACAGGAGCGGTGGTTGGGGCAGCGGCGATCCTTGTCGCCCTCCTTCTGCTCCACCAACTCGGTGCCGCAGGAGGGGCAGTGCGTCGGCGCCTCCCACTCCGGCAGCCCCTCGGGTCGCAGATCCATCACTGCGCCGAGGATCTCCGGGATGACGTCGCCGGCCTTGCGCAGGATCACCGTGTCGCCGGGGCGGACATCCTTCCGCTTCACCTCGTAGAAGTTGTGCAGCGTGGCCCGCTCGACCGTGGATCCGGCCACCTTGGTCGGCTCCATCACGCCGAACGGGGTGACCCGCCCGGTCCGGCCGGTGTTGACCTCGATCGCCAAGAGCTTGGCGTTGACCTCTTCTGGTGGGTACTTGTACGCGATCGCCCACCGCGGGGCCCGACTCGTCGAGCCGAGCCGGCGCTGCAGGGTGACGTCGTCGACCTTGACCACGACCCCGTCGATCTCATGCTCGACGTCGTGCCGGTGCTCACCGTAGTACTCGATGAACTCCCGGACCTCGGCCAAGGAGGCCAGCACCTTGACCCGCTCGGAGGTGTGCAGACCCCAGGCCTGCAACGCCTGATAGGCCTGCGACTGCGACGCCGGCTCGAAGCCTTCGCGGAATCCGATGCCGTGACAGACCATGTCGAGCGCCCGGCTCGCGGTGATCTCCGCGTTCTTCTGACGCAACGAACCCGCTGCCGCGTTGCGCGGATTGGCGAAGACCGGCTTGCCGGCGTCGAGCTGCTGTTCGTTGAGCCGTTCGAAGGCCGCGACCGGAAGGTAGACCTCGCCGCGCACCTCCACTCGGGCCGGCACCGGGAACTCGGCGGTGGCGGCCAACTGGTGCGGGATCGAGGCGATCGTCTTCACGTTGGCGGTGACGTCCTCGCCGGTGGAACCGTCGCCGCGGGTGAGCGCCCGGACCAGGACGCCGTCCTCGTAGAGGATGTTGATCGCCAGGCCGTCGACCTTCAGCTCGCACAACAGTTCGGGGCGCTCGATCCCGTCACGGCCTAGCCGGGCGTACCAGGCATCGAGCTCGTCGTAGGAGAAGGCGTTGTCGAGGCTCTCCATCCGCTGCAGGTGGTCGAAGGAGGCGAACCCGGCAGCGACCACGCCACCGACCTTCTGAGTCGGCGAATCCGGGGTCCGCAGTTCGGGGAACTCCTCCTCCAGTGCTTCCAGCTCCCGCATCGCGGCGTCGAACTGCCCGTCGTCCATCGTCGGAGAATCGTCGCCGTAGTAGCGCTGACGCGCCTCCTCGATCCGCTGACTCAACTCCGCGTGCTGGCTACGAACCTCATCCGTCGCGGAGCGCACCTCGTCACTGCTCATGGCACTATCTTGCCGGTTGCCGCCGACAGCGGAACCGGTTGCCACCACTGACACAATCGCAGTGTGACCTCTGTCAGCCTGAACCGCCGCGACGTCGCGGGGCAACGCGCCCTGATCCTGATGCTCCACGGCGGCCAGGAGATCTCCCGCGATCCCGTCGAACAGTCCAGCGGACCCTGGCGACGGAGCCTGGTGATGCAGCACCAGATAACCCCCCAAGCCCATGCCGCCGGAGTCGGAACCTGGCTGCTCCGGTACCAGGAACGCGGCTGGAACGACGACGACGCGCCGTCCCCGGTACCGGACGCGCGCTGGGCACTCGATCAGGTTCGCCAGCAACTCGGCGAGCTCCCCGTCGTGCTGATCGGCCATTCGATGGGCGCTCGCACCTCGGTCCGGGTCGCCGACGACCCACTCGTCCAGGGCGTCGTGGCTCTCGCGCCGTGGCTCCCCGCCGAGGATCCCGTCACGCCCTTGGCCGGAAAGGTCCTGGCCGCCGCCCACGGAAGCACCGACAAGATCACGTCGGCGAAGGCGACCGCGCGCTTCGTCGATCGGGCCAGAACCGCAGGTGCGAAGGCCGGGTTCCACGACATGGGGCCGGTCGGCCACTACATGCTGCGTCGGGTCCGCGCCTGGAACAGGTTCGCGATCAGCCGCGCGCTGGAGATGGTCCCGACCTAAAGCGGATACGTCTGGTCCAGTCGCGGGCCTGCGCAAAGGGATCCAGATAGCACATGTTCCGCAAGCGCCGGTGACTCAGCGGGAAAAATTTGGCCTTCAGGCATTTCTAAACTTTGTTCATCTTCTGCCGATGGTGACGGCGACCGTCCACGTGTAGCTCGGAACACATCCACCCGGACGCCCGCTGTCCGCCTCCGAGGAGACCCCCGTTGCACCCGATCCGAACCATCGCCCGCGGCCTGGCCCTGACCCTGGCCGCCAGCGGTGCCGTCGCCGCACTTGCCACCAGCCCTACTGCCCAGGCGGCCGAAGCGCCGGGCGCCACCGGAACCAACATCGTCGAGAACTTCGACACCGTGCCGGCTCCCGGTTGGACGACCACCAACAACAGCACCCCGGTCGGCTCGATCTCGTGGTTCCAGGGAACCGCCACCGACGCCACACCGACGCCTGGCCCGTTCAACTCGCATGAGGGCGCGAACAACGCCTACATCGGCGCGAACTTCAACTCGACGGGCAGCACCGGAACTATCAGCAACTGGCTGATCACCCCGATGATCACCGGCCTCAGTGCTGGCGACACCTGGTCGTTCTACACCCGGAAGCCCACGGTCGGCGGCGGCCAGACCGACTACCCGGACCGCCTCGAGGTCCGACTGGCCAAGGGCGGCTCCTGCAACCCCGGCACCGGCGCAGCCTCGGTCGGCGACTTCACCACGCTCCTGGTCTCGGTCAACCCCACCCTGGTCGCCAACGTCTACCCGCAGTCCTGGACCCAGTACTCGGGTGTCATCCCTCAGGGTGCTCCTACCAGCGGCTGCCTGGCATTCCGCTACTTCGTGACCGGCGCCGGCTCGCTCGGCAGCAACAGCGACTACATCGGCATCGACACCTTCCGCTACACCCACGGCGAGGACCCCGTCGTCCCCGACACCACGATCACCGAGTTCACCGGCGCTCCCGGTGCCACCGTCAGCGCGAGCTTCACGGGCTCTCCCGACTACGCGATCTCCGGCTACGAGTGCCGACTCGACGGCGCCACGTGGGCAGCCTGCACCAGCCCCGTCACGTACCCCGATCTCGCCGAAGGGCCACACGAGTTCGCGGTCCGCGCCAAGGCCTACAGCGGGAACGTCGACACAAGTCCCGCCGTCCGGACGTTCACGGTCGACACCATCGCACCGAGCGCCGTCATCGACAGCGCACCTGTCGGCACGATCACCACGACCGAGGCATCTGTCTCCTTCTCCAGTGACGACGTGGACGCCACCTACGAGTGTCGTCTCGACGATGGTGGCTGGGAGGAGTGCGCCAGTCCGGCCAGCTTCACCGGCCTCCCCGACGGCGACCACACGATCGCGGTGCGCGCCACCGACACGGCGGGCAACCTCGGAGCCGCGGACAGCACCAGCTTCTCCGTGGACGTGACCGCACCCGAGCCGAGCATCACCCAGGCCCCGCTCAGCCCCAGCACCGATGGCAGCGCCACCCTCGAGTTCTCCAGTGACGACGAGGACGCCACCTACGAATGTCGCCTCGACGACGGCGACTGGGCCACCTGCACCAGCCCGGCCACCTTCACCGACCTCCCCGACGGCGACCACACCATCTCCATCCGCGCCACCGACCGCCACGGCAACACCAGCACCGCAACCAGCACCACCTTCACCGTCGAACGCCCCGTCGTCACCCCGACCGGACCGAAGCTGACCAAGATCAGGCTCACCGCACCCAAGAAGGTCCGCAGCACCAAGAAGTTCAAGGCCACCCTCACCGGCCTCGTCCCCGGCGCCAAGGTCACCGTCCGCTGGGCCGGAAAGACCAAACGGATCACCGTGCCCGCCGGTAGGACGAAACTGACCGTCACCCTCAAGGCCCCCAAGGTCAAGAAGAACAAGAAGGTGAAGCTCACCGCCACGGCCACGGCAAACGGCAAGAAGCTCACCGCCACCAAGAAGGTCAAGGTCCGCGCCAAGCGCTGACCAGACCTGGCACACCCGGCTGTGCGCCGCTCGGAAACCTCGAGCGGCGCACAGCTGATTTTTCAGCCAGCGACCGCACGCCCTCTCCGGCAAGGATCCCGAGAATTAGGGGTTGCTGCTCCGGCCCGCCTCGCCCTACCCTGTATGAAACGAAACCGTTTCGTTCTAATCAGAGCAGGAGCCATGTCACCCGCACCCGGTCAGTTCAGCAAGGCCCCTGCCACCCGTCCTCGGGTCGAGGGCGATCGGGAGCAGGAGATCCTGACCGCGACCCTGCAGGTGCTGGTCGACGTCGGCTACGACCGACTCACCATGGACGCCGTCGCCCAAGCCGCGAAGGCCTCCAAGGCGACGCTCTACCGACGCTGGGAGAGCAAGGCCACCCTGGTCATCGACGCGCTGTTGGCACAGAAGGGTGTCGAGCACTTCGAACCCGCCGACACCGGCAGTCTGCGCGGCGACCTGCTGGCGATGTTCTGTGGCTTCGGCGGTATCACCGACGAGCGGCCGATCGCCCTGCTGGCCGGCGTCCTCACCGCGATCCACCGCGACCAGGAGCTGGGCAGCCAGTTCCGCGAGCGGTTCATCGGCCCCAAGATCGCCGCCTCACACATCATCTACGAGCGAGCCCAAGCCCGCGGCGAGCTCCACGACGACATCGACCTCGACCTACTGGCGCCTGCTCTGGCCGGCATCGTCCTGCATCGCGTCTACCTCCTGGGCGACCGGCCCACTCCCGACCTGGTCGCCGCCGTCGTCGACCAGATCATCCTTCCCGCAGCACTGAAGCAACCTCGACAGGAACCCTGATGACCGAGAACCCCACCACCGAGCGGTCCAGCGCCGAGGGCACCCGCCTCGGCTGGGCCCTCGTACTGATCTGCGTGGCCCAACTGATGGTCGTGCTGGACGGCACCATCGCCAACATCGCCCTCCCCTACATCGGCGAGGACCTCCACTTCAGCGACTCCAGCCTGCAGTGGATCGTCACCGGCTACGCCCTCACCTTCGGCGGCATGCTGCTCCTGGGTGGCCGGCTCGGTGACCTGTACGGACGTCGGCTGATCTTCACCGTCGGCCTCACGGTCTTCGCCCTCGCGTCCCTGCTCGGCGGGGTCGCGGCCAACGAGGCGATGCTGCTCGGCTCCCGAGGCCTCCAGGGCCTCGGCGCAGCGATGGCCGCACCGTCCGCGCTGGCACTGATCACCACGACCTTCCCGGCCGGCCCCCAGCGCGGCCGGGCCTTCGCCGTCTACGCCGCGATGTCCGGCGTGGGTGCAGCCACCGGTCTGATCCTCGGCGGTTGGCTCACCGGCTCCGGCTTCGACGCCTTCGGCACCCACATCGACGGCTGGCGGTTGACCTTCCTGATCAACGTGCCGATCGGTGCCGCCGCGGCGCTGCTCGCCCCGCGGATCCTCAAGGAGTCCGAGCGGCACACCGGCTGGCTCGACGTCCCGGGCGCGGTCACCGCTACCTCGGGTCTGCTCGCCATCGTCTATGGTCTCTCCCGCGCCAGCGAGCCGGCCCACGGGTGGAGCGACACCTGGACCCGGACCAGCCTTGTCGTCGGTGTCCTGCTGCTGGTCGCCTTCGTCCTGATCGAACGTCGCCAGGAGCACCCGCTGCTGCCGTTCCGGGTGCTGGCCAACCGGACCCGCGCGACCAGTTTCGCCGCGATGTTCCTGCTGCCCTCGGCGATGTTCGCGATGTTCTTCTTCCTCAGCCTCTTCGTGCAGAACGTGATGGGCTACACGCCGATCAAGGCCGGTCTCGCCTTCCTGCCGTTCGCCTTCGCCATGGTCTTCGCCGCCGCCACCGCCTCGACCCTGGTGAACCGGATCGACCCGCGCTTCATCGCCGGCTCCGGCACCCTGCTGGCTGCTTTCTCGCTCTTCATGTTCTCCCGGATCGAGGTCAACGACGACGCCGGTCACCTCGCCAACGTCGCAGCAAGCGGTGGCACCCTCGGGGACGACGTGAACTACTGGACGTCGATCTTCCCGTGGGTGATCACCATGGCGCTGGGCATGGGTGCCACCTTCGTCACCGTCACCCTGACCGCGGTTCACCACCTCCGCGCCGAAGACTCCGGCATCGGCTCCGGCGTGCTCAACACCGTGCAGCAGGTGGGCGGCGCCCTGGGGCTCGCGGCGCTGAGCACGGTGGCGTTCCACGTCCGCAACGACTGGACGCCGAGCGGCGATGTCGGCGTCGGCGGGAACCTCGACCCCGCCATGCAGGAGCGGATGGGCCAGGTCTTCGGCCTCGCCGCCTTCACCGACGGCGCCACCACAGCGTTCCTCGTCGGCGCCGGGATGGCACTGGTCGGCTCCGTGATCATCTGGCTCTTCCTCAGCGTGAAGCACCAGGAACTCGCTGCCGACGGCCCGCCGGTGGCTGGCGGCCACTGAGCCCCACCGGTCCGCTGGCAGTCCACCCTCCCCCGGCCTGATCGGCCGTCGTGCGGGGTGCACTGCCAGCGGATACGTAACCGGCCGTCGACACGCGTCGTTGACCGTCCATGCGTCGGATCGCCGTCACCCTGCTGACCCTGCTCGCTCTGCTACTCGGGCTCACCTCGAGCCCCGCTGTCGCCGAGGAGAAGCTGCCCGTTCCCTGGAGCTTCCTACCCACCGCGGTCACCGGCGGCGCGTCCCTGAGCTTCAGTGCGCCGGGCACCAACGACTGGTCCTGCAAGCCGAGCAAGGCGCACCCCCGCCCGGTGGTACTGGTCCACGGCACCTTCGGCAACGGCAACACCAACTGGCAGACCTACGGCCCGCTGCTGAAGAACGCGGGCTACTGCGTCTACGCGCTGACCTACGGCCAACTCAGCAAGGCCCTGCCGCTCAGCATCCTCGGTGGCTTCGGCAGCATGAAGGCCTCCGCACGCCAGCTCAAGCGGTTCGTGGCCAAGGTCCGCCGCCACACCGGCGCCGCCAAGGTCGACCTGGTCGGCCACTCCCAGGGCACGCTGATGCCCCAGTACTGGGTGCGCTACCTGGGCGGGCGCAAGCACGTGCGCAACTACGTCTCCCTGGCTCCGCTGTGGCACGGCACCCAGGTCGCCGACGTCACCGCTCTGCTCAACCCGGTCTTCGGCGGCGAGGACTCGTTCCCGGCCTGCACCGCCTGTGCTCAGTTCGGCACCGGCTCGGCGTTCATGAAGAAGATCCGTAAGGGCAAGGTCGCCAGCAAGGGCATCCGCTACACCAATATCATGACGCGCTACGACGAGTTGGTGATCCCGTACAGCAGCGGCCGCCAGAAGGGGATGCGCAACCTGGTCGTCCAGGACTACTGCGCCACCGACTTCTCCGAACACTTCGAGATCGCCGCCGACCCGATCGCAGCTCGGTTGGTGCTCAACACACTCGACCCGAAGCGCGCCAAGAAGGTCGGCTGCACGGTGGTGCTGCCGTTCATCGGCCCGCTCGGCGCCAACGCCGAGTAGCCGCTCAATGTGACCTCAGCGCTCGCGACACGGAGTGTCGCGAGCGCTGAGGTCACATTGAGCTAGAAGGTTGCGGCGGCCTCGCGGCAGGCCCGGAGCGACTCACGGACCCAGGTCGGGTCGGCTCCGGCCAACCCGCAGGTCGGCGTGATCGCCATCGATTCGATCGGGTCCAGGCCGAGCATGTCCAGGAACCGGCTGACCCGCTCCACCGCTTGGCTCTTGGTCGCGGCAGGGCCGGTCGAGGTGGAACCGACGGCGCCGAGCAGCACCCGCTCCCCTGCCTCGATCGCCTCGGCGACCTGGTCGGCGCGGACGGCGTCCAGCTGGGTCAGGTCGACGGCGACACCGCGAGCTCCCGCACCCCGGACCAACTCGACCGGGAACTCGGGCGCACAGCAGTGCACGATCGGCACCGCTCCCGCGGCCGAGACGGCGCCCAGTACCTGCTCCAGCGCGGCCGACGCCTCCGGCGGATGAACCGCCCGGTGCCGGCCGTAGCCGGACGCTGTCGGGATCTGCCCGGCCAGCACCGCGGGCAGCGCCGGCTCGTCGATCTGCACGATCAGCTCACGCGCCGACGGCAGCCGACGACGCAGGTCGGCGACGTGGTCGGTCAACCCCTCGGCCAAGGACTCGGCGAGCTCGCGCCGCGCGCCGTGGTCGGAGAGCACCTTGTCGCCGCGAGGCTTCTCCACGGTGGCAGCAAGCGTCCACGGGCCGATCAGCTGGACCTTGAAGGCACCGTCATAGTCCTGGGCGAGCTCCTCCAGGATGTCGAGGTCGCGCGCCAACAACGATCGGGCCCGGCGCTGGTCGATGCCGGGGCTGGAGGTCAACCGCCAGCCGGCCGGCTGCAGATCGGCAGCCAGCTCCGCCAGCACGGCAACCCCACGGCCGGTCATCGAGGCGATCGCGCCACGACCGGGAAGCTCGGGAAGGTGCGCCAGGTCGGGCAACTCCCCCAGGACCACCCGCAACGCCTCGGTGAACGCGACCGCGTTCTCCTCCTCCGCGGCCAGCGGCTCACCGCCCGGCATCGATCCGATACCGGTCGCCACCACCAGGCTCACCCCAGTGCCTCGCTCCGCGCCGTTGCCGAGATCGTCGCCGATCCGACCACCCGGGTGCCGTCGTAGATGACCGCGGCCTGGCCAGGGGCGATCCCTTCGGCCGGGTCGAGCAGCTCGATCTCCACGGTGCCGGCCCCGGCGTCGGTCACGGTGACCTTCGCCCGGTGCTCGTCGCCATGGGCACGGAGCTGGACGGTGCCGGTCAGCACCTCGGGAACGGTGCCGCACCAGCGGGCGCGGATGCCACTGATCCGGTCGATCCGCAACGCCTCGCGCGGCCCGACCGCGATCGTCCCGGAGACCGGTTCGATGGAGAGCACGAAGCGCGGCTTGCCGTCCGGAGCCGGACGGCCGATCGCCAACCCCTTGCGCTGTCCGATCGTGTAGGCCGTGGTTCCGCGGTGGGTGCCCAGCACCTCGCCGCTCTCGGCGTCGACGATGTCGCCGCTGTGGTTCGGCATCCGCTCGCCCAGCTTCTCCTCCAGCCAACCGGCGTTGTCGCCGTCGGCGATGAAACAGATGTCGTGCGAGTCCGGCTTGTTCGCCACCATCAGGCCTCGGCGCTCGGCCTCGGCGCGGATCTCCGGCTTGGTGGTGTCGCCCAGCGGGAAGAGCGAGTGGGCCAACTGCGCCTGGCTCAACACGCCGAGCACGTAGGACTGGTCCTTACCGTGATCGATGCCGCGGTGCATCTCGATCAAGCCGTCGTCGCCGGTGCTCAACTGGGCGTAGTGACCGGTCACCACGGCGTCGAAGCCCAGTGCCAAAGCCTTGTCCAGGACAGCGGCGAACTTGATCTTCTCGTTGCAGCGCAGGCACGGGTTCGGGGTACGCCCGGCGGCGTACTCGCTCATGAAGTCCTCGACCACGTCGTCGTGGAAGCGGTCGCTGAAGTCCCATACGTAGAAGGGAATCCCGATCACGTCGGCAGCACGTCGTGCGTCGTTGCTGTCCTCGATGGTGCAGCAGCCGCGGGCGCCGGTCCGGTACGACTTCGGGTTGCGCGACAGCGCCAGGTGGATGCCGGTGACGTCGTGACCGGCATCGACCGCACGGGCCGCGGCGACCGCTGAGTCGACGCCGCCCGACATCGCAGCGAGAACGCGCATCACCAACCACCCATCGCGCCACGGGCCTCGCTGGCGGCACGGGCCCGCTCCACGACCGGCACGATCGCCTCTACCAACGCGTCGACGTCGGCAGCCGTGGTGGTGTGCCCGAGGCTGAACCGCAGGGAGCTGCGAGCGTCGGCCTCGGTGCAGCCCATCGCCAACAGCACATGGGAGGCCTGCGGGACACCTGCGTTGCAGGCCGACCCTGTGGAGCACTCGACGCCGCGGGCATCCAGCAGCATCAACAGCGAATCCCCTTCGCAGCCCGGGAAACGCAGGTGCGCGTGGCCGGGCAGGAGCTCGGCGTCACGCCCACTGACCTCGACGTTGGGAACGGCGGCGACGACGCGCTGAACCAGGTCGTCGCGGAGTGCCGCGATCCGGGCGGCGTAGTCGGCCTGGGTCTTGACGCTCTCCTCGACCGCGACCGCGAAGCCCACGATGGCGGGGGTGTCGATGGTGCCGCTGCGCACATCGCGCTCCTGGCCACCTCCGTGCAGCACCGGCGTCACCGACAGCTCACGGCGGACCACCAGCGCACCGACACCGAAGGGGCCACCGACCTTGTGACCGGTCAGCGTGAGTGCGTCCACGCCACTCGTCGCGAAGTCGACCGGGACCGCGCCGATCGCCTGGACGGCGTCGGTGTGGACCGGGATGCCGTATTCGGCAGCGAGTGCCACGACCTCGTCGATCGGCTGCAGGGTGCCGACCTCGTTGTTGGCCCACATCACCGAGATCAGGCTGACCGACTCGGGATCGCGCTCGACAGCAGATCGCAGCGCGGCGACGTCGAGGCGGCAGCTGCTGTCGACCGGCAGCAACTCGACCTCGGCACCGCGTTCGGTGAGCCAGTGCAGGGGGTCCAGGACGGCGTGGTGCTCGACGCTGGTGGAGAGGATTCGACGGCGCCGCGGGTCGGCGTCGGATCGGGCCCAGTGGATCCCCTTGATCGCCAGGTTGTCGGCCTCGGTCCCGCCCGAGGTGAAGACGACCTCACCAGGACGGCAGTTCAGCGCTGCGGCGAGCCGCTCTCGCGACTCCTCCACCAGACGGCGTGCATCGCGCCCCGAGGCGTGCAGCGACGACGGGTTACCCACCCGAACCAGTTGAGCGGTGAGGGCGGAGACCGCCGCCGGCAACATCGGAGTGGTTGCGGCGTGGTCGAGGTACACCCGGGCAGAGTCGGTCATGACAGCCTCAAGCCTACGTCGTGGCAGGTGCAGCGGAACCCGGGCAGTCCGGCCACGGGCTCACAGCAACATCAGGTCGTCGCGGTGGACGACCTCACGCTCGTAGGCCTCGCCGAACTCGGCGGCCAGCTCGTGCGAGGACCGCCCGACCAGCTTGGGGATCTCCTCGGCGTCGAAGTTCACCAGACCGCGGGCGATCAACGCACCGTCCGGCCCGACGACGTCGACCGGGTCACCGGCATGGAACGCGCCGTCGGCTCCGGTCACCCCGGCCGCGAGCAGCGATGCACCGCGTTCGCGGAGCGCCTTCACCGCACCGGCGTCGACCTGCAACGTGCCAACTCCCT
Source organism: Nocardioides sp. Bht2 (assembly GCF_047308515.1). NCBI lineage: Bacteria > Bacillati > Actinomycetota > Actinomycetes > Propionibacteriales > Nocardioidaceae > Nocardioides > Nocardioides sp. Bht2. The sequence continues at coordinate 137,076 of NZ_JBLBWI010000002.1, read as the reverse complement.
CGGTGGCGTGGGCGAGCCAGAGCAGCCGCGCGGAACGCCGCTTGCCGGTGGGGTGGAACAGGGTGCCCACCGACTCCCCCGCCAGGGCGGAGCCGGCGCTGTCGGCGCTGGTCAGGACGACCGGGATCCCTGCCTCGACCGCGATCCGGGCGGCGCCGACCTTGGTCACCATGCCGCCGGTGCCGACAGCGGAGCCGACGCTGCCGATGTCGACGCCGTCCAAGTCCGCAGCACTCCGCACCTCGGTCAGCTGACGCGCGCCCGGCGCACCGGGCTTCGCGGTGTAGAGGCCGTCGACGTCGGAGAGCAGCACGAGCAGGTCGGCGTGGACCAGATGCGCCACCAACGCGGCGAGACGGTCGTTGTCGCCGAACCGGATCTCCGAGGTGGCGACCGTGTCGTTCTCGTTGACGATCGGGAGCGCACCGAACTCCAACAGCTTGTCGAAGGTCTGCGAGGCGTTGCGGTAGTGGGCCCGTCGGGTGACGTCGTCCACGGTGAGCAGCACCTGGCCGGTGGTGATCCGGTGGCGCGCCAACTCTTCGGTGTAGCGGTGCACCAGCAGGCCCTGGCCGACCGAGGCGGCAGCCTGCTGCGCCGCCAACCCGCGCGGCCGGTGGCTCAGCCCGAGCGGAGCCAGGCCCGCAGCGATCGCACCGGAGGAGACCAGGACCACTTCGGCACCCCGACCACGGACCTCGGCCAGCACGTCGGCCAGCACCCGGATCCGCTCGGGGTCGATCCCACCGGAGGCCGTGGTCAGCGACGAGGAGCCGATCTTGACCACGATCCGGCGGGCACCGGTGACCTCCGCGCGCAGTTGGGTGCTCACCGCTGAGCGTCCGGGTCGCTCTCGTTCCAATCCGGGTCCTCGGCCGAGCCGATCTCGTAGGCCATCGGACCGGTCGGCTCGGGCCGGCCCTCCGCCAGGCGCCGCGCCACGTCGGCCCGGGTCTCACCCTCGCCGCGCTCGTCCATCGCACCCTGGATCTTGCGGCGCCGCTCAGCGGCGGGCCGCTTCTCGTCGAAGCGCTGGTCCTCGCCGCGGCGTCCGAGCATCTCGACACCGGCGTCGATGCCGGGCTTGAAGTCGAAGACCACCGAGTTGTCCGGGTGACCGATCAGGACGGCGTCGCCCTCCTCGGCACCCAGCTGGATCAGGCGGGTCTCGATACCCAGTCGGTTGAGCCGGTCGGCGAGGAAGCCGACGGCCTCGTCGTTGCTGAAGTCGGTCTGGCGCACCCAACGCTCGGGCTTGACGCCACGGACGCGCCATCCCTCGTTGGTCTCGGTGATGGTGAACTCCTCCGAGCCTGCGGGGCCGGTCGGCCGCAGCACGATCCGCTGTGCGTCGACCTGGGGCTTCTCGGCCCGCGCGGCGGAGACCAGCTGGGCCATCGCGAAGATCAGCTCCTTGAGCCCCTCACCGGAGGCGGCACTGATCTCGAAGACCTCGAGGCCGCGGGCACGCAGGTCCTCGACGACGAAGGAGGCGATGTCGCGGCCGTCGGGCACGTCGACCTTGTTCAGGGCGACCAGGCGGGGGCGATCCTCGAGACCGCCGTAGCGGGCGAGCTCGCCCTCCATGATCTCCAGGTCGTCGATCGGGTTGCGGCCCGGCTCGATAGAGGCGGTGTCGACGACGTGCAGCAGGGCGGCGCAGCGCTCGATGTGACGCAGGAAGTCGTGGCCCAGTCCGCGTCCCTCGGCCGCACCCTCGATCAGGCCGGGCACGTCCGCGACGGTGAAGGTGGTGTCACCGGCCCGGACGACGCCGAGATTGGGGACCAACGTGGTGAACGGGTAGTCGGCGATCTTCGGCCGGGCCCGCGAGATCGCGGCGATCAGCGACGACTTTCCGGCGCTCGGGAAGCCGACCAGACCGATGTCGGCGACGACCTTCAGCTCCAGGACGACGTCGAGCTCCTCGCCGGGCTCGCCGAGCAGCGCGAAGCCGGGTGCCTTCCGCTTGGCCGACGCCAGGGCGGCGTTGCCGAGTCCACCGCGACCACCCTGGGCGATCACCATCTCGGTACCCAGGCCGACCAGGTCGGCGAGGACGTTGCCCTCGGTGTCGGAGACGACGGTGCCGTCAGGCACGGAGAGCACCAGATCGGAACCGTGGGCACCGTTGCGGTGCGCGCCGGCACCGTGGCCGCCGTGCTCCGCGCGACGCTTGGCGTTGTGGTGGTAGTCGATCAGCGTGGTGACGTCGCCGTCCACGCGCAGGATCACCGAGCCACCCGGTCCACCGTTACCGCCGTCCGGACCTCCGAGCGGCTTGAACTTCTCGCGGTGCACCGAGGCCACACCGTTGCCGCCGCGGCCCGCAGCGATGTGCAACCGGACTTGATCGACGAAGGTGGGAACGGCCATGAGGTGATCCTTTCTGGTGGCGGCTACCGGGGCGGTGCCGCCACAAACGCGAAGGCGCCCCTAGATTCTAGGGACGCCTTCGACAAGTACTGAACGTGCTGGAGGCTCAGGCCTCCGGGACCACGTTGATGACCTTGCGGCCACGACGGGTACCGAACTCGACCGCACCGGCGGCGAGGGCGAAGAGCGTGTCGTCGCCACCGCGACCGACGTTGGTGCCGGGGTGGAAGTGCGTGCCACGCTGGCGGACGATGATCTCGCCTGCGTTGACGGCCTGACCACCGAAGCGCTTCACACCGAGGCGCTGGGAGTTCGAGTCGCGGCCGTTCTTGGTAGAAGCTGCACCCTTCTTGTGTGCCATGTCTTCAGTCCTGTTCTGTCTGGAGTGAGTTCGCCGAAGTCCGCAATCAGGCGGAGATCGCGGTGACCTTCACCTGGGTGTACTTCTGGCGGTGACCCTGGCGCTTCTTGTAACCGGTCTTGTTCTTGTACTTCTGGATGATGATCTTGGGGCCCTTGGTGGCACCGAGAACCTCAACGGTGACGCTGGCCTTGTCGAGCTTGGCGGCGTCGGCGGTGATGCTCTCGCCGTCGACCAGCAGCACGACCGGAAGATCAACCGACTCACCAACCGCAGTGGTCACCTTGTCGATCTCGATGACGTCGCCCACGGCAACCTTCTGCTGAGTGGCGCCTGCGCGCACGATCGCGTACACCGCGGTCTCCTTCGTCGAATCATGGCAAGAAACTCTTGGTCTGCGGCCGACAGCCCTTGCGGGCCGAGCCATGCAGAGATGGACGTGAATTCACACGCCGACGTTCAATAGTAAGGGCACGCCAGCACTGAGGCAAAACGAGGACACTCCCCCTGGCCGGAGCCAGGGACGCTCAACTCAGGAACGCGCGCACCTGATCATGGTAGCCCGGCGACTCGAGTAGGAACGAGTCGTGGCCGTGCGGCGAGGAGAGCTCGTCGAACTCGACCTCCACCCCGTGCTCACGCAGCCCGTCCACCATCCGCTGCGACTGCGCCGTGTCGAAGCGCCAATCGCTGTCGAAGGAGAGCACCCGGAACCGGGTCCGGGTCGCCGCCAGCGCGGCCGGCGTCGACTCCTCCACGAACGGGTCGAAGTAGTCCAGCAGCCTGGAGAGCGAGAGATAGGAGAGCGCGTCGAACCGATCCAGGAAGGCGTTCCCCTGGTGCTGCAGGTAGTGCTCGACCTCGAAATCGGGGGTCATCCGCATGTCCGGGCCCTCGGTGTCACGGCGACGCCCGAACTTGGCGGCCAGCGCCTGCGGCGAGACGTAGGTGATATGCGCCATCATCCGGGCCACCTTGAGCCCGTGCGCCGGGATCACGCCGTGCTCGCGGTAGCGGCCACCGTGGAACTGTGGGTCGTTCATGATCGCTTCACGGGCGACGGTGGAGAACGCGATGTTCTCGGTGCTCAGCTGGGAGGTTGCGGCCACCACGACCGCCCGTTCGATCTGCTCGGGAGCGTCCAGCACCCACTGCAGGACCTGCATCCCCCCGAGCGAGCCGCCGACCGCGGCGTAGAGACGCTTGACGCCCAGGCGCGCGACGAGGCGGCGATGGACCGCCACGACGTCGCTCATGTGCAGCAGCGGGAACTCCGGCCCGTAGGCACGTCCGGTCGCCGGATCGGTGGACTGCGGGCCCGTCGTCCCGGAGCAGCCACCCAGCATGTTGGCGCAGATCACGAAGAACCGGTCGGTGTCGATCGGCTTCCCGCGCCCGATCATGTTGTCCCACCAACCGCGCTTCTTCTCCCCCATCCGCAGCCCCGACGCGTGGGCGTCGCCGGTCAGCGCATGGCAGATGACGATGGCGTTGTCGCCCGCGGGCGACAACTCGCCGTAGGTCTCGTAGGCGACCTCGACGTCGTGGAGTTCTGCACCGCTACGCAGCCGCAGCGGGTCGCCCTCAGGGAAGAGGACGGCCCGCTGCGTCTCGACGTAGCCCAAGGAGTGGGTCACGTTGGTGAAGTCACCTACTGTCCGTTCACTTGCTCGCCGCGAGGGCCTGCTCGAGGTCGGCGATCAGGTCGTCGACGTTCTCGATACCGATGCTCAGGCGGACCAGGTCCTCGGGGACGCCGGCCGCCTCGAGCTCTGCGGGGGTGAGCTGGGAGTGCGTGGTGGTGGCGTTGTGCACGGCGAGCGACTTCGCGTCACCGATGTTCACCAGGTGGCTGAAGAGGTTCAGCGCCTCGATGAACTTCTTGCCGCCCTCACGACCCGACTTCAGGCCGAACGAGAGCAGACCGCCGTAGCCGCGACCGGTGGAGATCCGGTCGTAGACCGCCTTGTCGGAGCTCGACTCGAGACCCGGGTAGGAGACCCAGGCGACGGAGTCGTGGTTCTCCAGCCACTGGGCGATCGCCAGGGCGTTGGTCGAGTGGCGCTCCAGGCGCAGGTGCAGGGTCTCCAGGCCCTGCAGGAAGAGCCAGGAGTTGTGCGGCGTGATCGCGGCACCGGTGTTGCGCAGCAGCACCGTGCGCGCCCGGATGATGTAGGCGAGGTTGCCGACGGCCTCGGTCCAGACGACGCCGTGGTACGCCTGGTCGGGGCCGGTCAGGCCCGGGAACCGCTCGGAGTGCGCGGCCCAGTCGAAGTTGCCGGAGTCGACGATGATGCCGCCGATGGAGGTGCCGTGGCCGCCGATGTACTTGGTGGCCGAGTGAACGACGACGTCGACGCCGTGCTCGAACGGACGGACCAGGTACGGCGTCGAGGCGGTGGCGTCGACGATGAACGGCAGGCCCTGTGCGTGCGCCGCCTCGGACCAGGCGTCGAGGTCGGCGACGTTGATCTTCGGGTTGCCGACGGTCTCGCCGAAGACCAGCTTGGTCTTCTCGTCGACGTGCTTGGCCAGATCCTCGGGCTTGTTCGGGTCGACGAAGCGGACCTCGATGCCGAACTGCGGCAGGGTGTGCGCGAAGAGCGCGTAGGTGCCGCCGTAGAGGGTGGAGAGCGCGACGATGTTGTCGCCGGCGTAGGTCAGGTTGAGCACCGCGTAGGTGATCGCGGCCGAGCCGGACGCCACGGCCAGCGCACCGACGCCACCCTCGAGCTGGTTGATCCGGTCCTCGAAGACGGACTGGGTCGGGTTCATGATCCGGGTGTAGATGTTGCCCGGCTCGGCCAGCGCGAAGAGGTTCGCGGCGTGCTCGGTGTCGTTGAAGACGTACGAGGTGGTCTGGTAGATCGGCACCGCGCGGGAGTTGGTAGCCGGGTCGGGCTGCTCCTGGCCTGCGTGGACGGCGAGGGTCTCGGGACGGTAGGTCACGACTCAACCTTTCATGCCCGACGACCGGGCAAAAGACTAGTGATCCAGTAGAGAATGAGCTAAGCCTAGTGAGTGCGCCAAGGCGCCGTGGAGAAATCCCACATGATGGCGACTTCGTCCCGCGGAGGACTTGTGAGTTAGGGCTGATGCGGGGCCGTTGACCGGCCCCGCCGATTCAGCCTCAGCGCTTGCGCGAGCCCTTCTTCTTGATCGGGACGTGCAGCTCAGCCTGGTCGCCGGCCGTCTCCTCAGCCGGGGCCTCGACGGCGCGGCGACCGCGGGTGCGCGTGGTCACCGTCGGCGGAGCCACCGGAGCGGCAGCCACCTCGACCGGTGCCGGGGCGGCCACCACGATCGGCTCGGAGGCCTTCGGGGTGATCACGCCGGCGCTCCGGGCACCGCGACGGGTCCGGGTGACCTGGGTGGTGGTCACCGTGGTCGTCGGCGCGCTGGGTGCCTCGTTGCTGGGTGCCTCGCTGCTGGGTGCCTCGTTGCTCACGGGAGGCTGCTCCACCGGTGCGGCGTCAGCCTCGGGCCGCGCCGTGTTGGCGGCGTTGTCAGCCGAGCGGTTCCGACGCGAGCGGCGCGACGAACGGCTCGACGTCTGCACCACCGGCGCCTCGGCCGTCTCGACCGTCTCAGCGGCGGGAGTCGGCTCGACGGCGTCAGCCGCCTCGACGACAACCTGCTCGTGGTCGTGCTCGTGGTCGTGACGGGCAGCAGCGGCGACGTCCTTCGGCGACGGCGGCTTCGGAGCCTGCTGCCGACCGGAGTCGTTGTGCTGGTCGTTGCGACCCTGGTCGTTGCGACCCTGGTCGCCCTCGCCCTTGCCCTTGCGGCTACGACGGTTGCCGCGCTTGGCGTCGTCGTCGGCCTTCTTCGGCTCGATCGGCATGTCGTGCAGCGTCAGGCCACGCCCGTTGCAGTGCTCGCAGTTCTCGCTGAACGCCTCCAGCAGACCGGTGCCGATCCGCTTGCGGGTCATCTGGACAAGGCCGAGCGAGGTGACCTCGGCGACCTGGTGCCGGGTGCGGTCGCGACCCAGGCACTCGACCATCCGACGCAGCACCAGATCGCGGTTGCTCTCCAGGACCATGTCGATGAAGTCGACGACGATGATGCCGCCGATGTCACGCAGGCGCAGCTGGCGGACGATCTCCTCAGCGGCCTCCAGGTTGTTCTTGGTGACGGTCTCTTCGAGGTTGCCGCCCGACCCGGTGAACTTGCCCGTGTTGACGTCGACCACGGTCATCGCTTCGGTGCGGTCGATGATCAGCGAACCACCCGAGGGCAGCCAGACCTTGCGGTCCAGGCCCTTGGCGATCTGCTCGTCGATCCGATACGCGGCGAACGCGTCACCGCTGGTCTCGGTGGCCTGGTAGCGCTCCAGACGCTCCTCGAGGTCCGGGGCGATGTGCGAGACGTAGCCCTGCACGGTCTCCCAGGCGTCGTCGCCGTCGATGACCAGCTTCGCGAAGTCCTCGGTGAAGAGGTCGCGGACGACCTTCAGGGTGAGGTCGGGCTCACCGTAGAGCAGCTTCGGTGCGCTGCCCTGCTTCGACTTCGCCTCGATGTCCTCCCAGCGAGCCTTGAGCCGCTCGACATCCTGGGTGAGCTCCTCCTCCGAGGCGCCCTCCGCGGCAGTCCGCACGATCACTCCGGCGGAGTCCGGGACGATCTCCTTGAGCAGCGTCTTGAGACGGGCACGCTCGGTGTCAGGCAGCTTCCGCGAGATGCCCGAGGTGGTGCCGTCCGGGACGTAGACCAGGAACCGACCGGCCAGGCTGATCTGGCTGGTCAACCGGGCGCCCTTGTGACCGACCGGGTCCTTACTGACCTGGACCAGCACGGACTGACCGCTGGAGAGGACCGACTCGATCTTCCGCGGCTGACCCTCACGGTGGCCGAGCGCCGACCAGTTGACCTCACCGGCGTACAGGACCGCGTTGCGCCCCTTGCCGATGTCGACGAACGCAGCCTCCATCGACGGGAGCACGTTCTGCACCCGGCCGACATAGACGTTGCCGATCATGGAGTTCTGCGACTCGCGCGAGACGTAGTGCTCGACGAGGACCTTGTCCTCCAGCACACCGATCTGGGTCAGCTCACCGCGCTGGCGGATCACCATCACCCGCTCGACCGACTCGCGGCGGGCCAGGAACTCGGCCTCGCTCACGATCGGGGCGCGGCGGCGTCCGGCCTCACGGCCCTCACGACGGCGCTGCTTCTTCGCCTCCAGTCGGGTGGAGCCGGAGACGGCGGTGATCTGGTCCTCACCGGTACGGCTCTGCCGGACCCGAGTGACGGTGTTGGCAGGGTCGTCCGAGCTGTCGCCACTGCCCTCGCCAGCGCGGCGACGGCGACGGCGACGACGCGAACTGGTGCCTTCGCCCTGCTCGTCCTCGTCGCCCGACTCGGTCTCGTCGCCCTCGGCGTTCTCGCTGTGGTCAGCGTTGTCGGTCGCATCGCCGGGTTCGGCGGAGTCGGTGGAGTCGGTGGAGTCACTGGACTTACGGCGACGACGGCCACCGCGGCGACGGCGGCGACGGGTGGTGCCGGCGTTGCCCTCCTCGGAGTCGTCGTCCTCGTGCTCTCCGTCGGCGGCGTCGCTGTCCGAAGCCTCCTCGGCGTCGGCGGTTGCTTCGGCGTTCTCCGCCTCAACCACCTCAGCCTGTGCCTCGTCGCCCTCTTCGGCGTCCGGCTCGACGGTGGCCTCGTCGACCTCGACGACCGGCTCCACGACCTCGGCCTTGGGCTTGCGGGCGGCGCGCTTGCGGGCGGGCTTCTTCGGCGCCTCGGCGACCTCGCCCTCAGCAACCTCGGGGGTGGCCTCGACGGCAGGCTCAGCGGCCGCCTCGGCGGTGGCCTCGGTCTCGGCCGGGGCAGCGACCGCCTTCTTGCGGCTCCGGGTCCGGCGCACGGGAGCGGCCTCGGGCGCCAGGAAGAGCGGCACCTCGGCGGCCGCAGCCTCAGTAGCAGCGCTCTCGGCGACGGCGGGTTCAGCAGCAGCCTCGGGGGCGGTCTCGACGACCGGTGCCGTCTCGGCGACCGGCGCCGCAGCCTTCTTCGCGGCCTTCTTCGCCGGAGCCTTCTTGGCAGCCGCCTTCTTCGCTGCGGCCTTCTTCGCCGGAGCCGGGGCGGCCTCGGCAGGTGCGGTGTCCGCGCTCTCCGGCTCGGCGATCAGCTCGCCCTGGGCGGCGTCGGCAGCAGCGGCCTTCTTCGTGGTCTTCTTGGCGGCGGTCTTCTTCGCCGCGGCCTTCTTGGCGGGCGCCTTCTTGGCCGCCTTCTTCGCTACCGGGGCGTCCTCGGTAGCGGGAGCAGCATCGGTTGCCGATGCGTCGGTGGGCTCGGCAGCAGCCTCGGTCGCCTTGGCGGCGGCCTTCTTGGTGGTCCGCTTGGCGGGAGCTTTGCGCGCCGCCTTCTTCGCCGGAGCCGCCGACTCCGGTGGCACGGCGGCCACCTCGTCCGAGTTGGTGGGTGCAGTGGTGGTGTCGTCGTCGAGCATCTGCTCTCCTCGGTGCCGCGACCTCGGTCGCCTCACCTGGTCATTGCCGGCGGGCGTACGCCTACCGGACTCAAGCCTTCGGGTGGCGGCGACATCCCCCGCCATGCGTCACGCGTCGGGCCGGGGGAATAACCGCGGTCGCTGGGCCCCAGGTGGCGCTGCTGTCACCAGCACCGGGCCGCGTCGCGGTCAGTTACCTCTGCTCGGCGTGCGTGCCGGACCTGGCTGGTCCGACGGGAACGTCGTCGGGTCTGTGCGCGGCAAGCCGCACAACTATGACCTGATGGGGAGTATCGCACACCGGTTGGTGAACCGGATCATTCTCAGAAACTCAGCGGGTCGCCCACGGTGCCGTCGTCGTGCAGCGGTCCCTGAGCAGCACGGGTGAGCAGAACCTGCCCTCCGAGCTCCAGTTCGGCGACCTTCCGCAGACCGGAGAGGACGTCGTCGGGACGCACACTGGGCACCCCGTGGCGCAGCACCAGGTCCAGGCGGAGGCCCGGCCGGACCGGCGCGTCGGCGTCGCCCTGCTCAGGAGCGACGACGGCGAGGCTGACCACCGCAGCGCGGCAGTCGAAGGTCCGCATCCCCTTCTTGGTCATCCGTTCCACCTCGACCGACTCGGCGGTCAGGAAGGCGGCGACGGCCGCCTCGGTCGCCGCCGGGTCCGCAGCGACGTCGAGCAGCCAGTGACTCGCCTCCAGGCGGTCGCTCAGCGAACCACCGGGCGACTCCACGACGTCCAGGACGTCGAGACCGGGCGGCAGCGCCTCCCCCAACTGGGTGGCGACGGCGGCCGGGTCCACGACCTCGGCCAGCGCGATCTCCAGGTACTCCGCCTCACTGGCCGAGCCGGTCGGAGCGGCGCCCGCATACGAGATCCGCGGGTGCGGGTTGAAGCCAGACGAGTAGGCCATCGGGATCCGCGCCCGGAAGACGGCACGCTCGAAGGCCCGACTGAAATCGCGGTGGCTGGTGAACCGGAGACGTCCACGCTTGGCGTACCGGATCCTCAGCCGTTGGACGGGCGGGGCCTGCTGCTCGGGTTGTTCACGCACCCGCGAACGATACCGAGCCTGAGCCGCTACCGCGCCTTCGCCGCCTCCGCCATCGCCGGCGAGACCCAGATCGAGGAGATCCGGACCCCCTCACACCAGGCGGTCAACCGCTCCGCCTCGGCTTGCAACGCACGCTGAGCCCAGCTCTCGACCGGGTCGTCGAGGTGGACCGAGACGACCCCGTCGGCGTCCTGGATCCAGGTGCCGACCACCCGGCCGTCGACCCAGGCGGTCGCTCCCCCGTTGCCCACCGAGTCGAAGTACCGCGGCTGGCGGCCGGCGAGATAGAAGTCGCGGCCCTTCCAGCCCATCGTGGTCGGGTCCAGCGAAGGCAGCAGGGCCACCCAGGGTTCGACCTCGTCCGAGGTGTCGAGGTCGTCGGGCAGCACCCAGCCGCGCGCGCCGCCGTCCAGGGTCACCTCGACCGCCTCGACGTCGGCGAGCGCGCGTCGCGCCGCCGCCTTCGTCGAGCCGAGCCACCAGACCAGGTCCTCCTCGGTACCGGGGCCGAAGCGGCGCAGCCAGGCGGCGACCAGCTCGGCATAGCCGGCTGCGGAGTCGAGTGGCTCCAAAGGTTCACCGAGCCAGCTCTCCATCGCCTGCCAGGTCGGCTTGTTCAGCCGCCAGTGGTGGGTCTGGCGGGCCCGGACGATCACGCCCGCTGCGCTCATCGCGGTGAAGATCCGAGGCGCCAACGGTTGCGCTCCGCCGTAGCTCTTGTGCGGTGCGTAGTCGATCGTGCCGTCGAGCTCGGGGAGCTCGTCACGGAGCTGGCGCGTGGTGAACGCTCCCCCATCGGCCAGCCGACGTGCCACGGCAGCCTCCGCCGCGGCCACCCACGCGATGCCGTCCGCGCTGATCTGCGCCTTCTCGACGTCGCGGGCGATCGCCCGGCGCTGCTGCTCGGCGATCCGCTGCCCGGCACTCCCCACCGCGGCCGGCAACAGCTCCCGGGGCACCCCGAAGATCGTGCGGCGCATCGCCATCTGCCGGACCACCGAACGCTCCTCGTAGAGCGCGTGGTCGACGTCGGCCGGCTTCAGGCCGGTGACCCGGGCCCAGAGGGCCAGATAGATCGTCGAGCTGTCGGTGGCGTGCAGCACCGCCACCGCCCGCGTCGCCTCCTCGACCGACGCCGCCCGACCGCTCGGGGTCAGCGCGTGCCGCAGCGCCAATCGCGCCCGTCGTTCCTGATCATCGATATGCACCACGTCCCACAGCATGCCGCAGCGCAGCGGTAACCTGCACACTGTCGCCGTCCACCTGCTGGGCCCGTCCAGCGGTGGGCACAGTCGGGAAGAAGGGGGTCGTGCGATGGCGCAGCAGCCACCCCTTCCGCCGCCCGGCTCCAACCCCTACGGCGACCCGCTGCCCGGCCCGCCCGTTCCGCAGCCGTTGCCGCCGGTCTCCCAGCCGCTCTGGCAGGGGCAGCAGGCGCCCATCGAGGGACAGCCGTGGCCTGCTCCCGATGCCGCCACCCCGCGACGTCGCCGGGCCTGGTTCTGGCCGGCCGTGAGCCTTGGCGTGCTGTTGGTCATCGCTCTCGGGGTCGCCGTCGGCGTGCTGGTGGCCCGCGATGACGCGCCGGAACCGTTGCGCGTCGACGACCTCACGGTCGGTGACTGCCTGATCTCGGCCGCCATCGCCGAGGGCGACGCCACGATCTCCGACCTTGCGCTCACCTCCTGCTCGGGCGCCCACCACGGCGAGGTCTTCGCCACCTTCACCGCCGGCCCCGACGTAGCAGACCTGGACGACGCCGGACGACGGTGCAGCAGCGAGCTGGACGCGGCCCAGCGCAGCTTGGCCGAGATCACCGCGGCGGGCCTGGAGGTGCGGCCCTTGGCGGCCGACGACTCGTTCGACGAGGAGACCTACGTGGCCTGCTTCCTGCGGCGCAGCGACGGCGGCACCATCACCGCGGTCGCGCCCGAATCTCCGATTTCCGGTTCCACCAGCTCAGAACAGCAGTAACAGTTACGTTTACCGACCCGACCAGTTTCGAGGACTGACATGACCCAACCGCCTTCCTACCCGGGTTCGGGCGACGGCAACGACGGCCAGCCGAACGACCCCTGGGGCAACACCCAGCCGACCGGCGGCGAGCCCGCTCAGCCGGGCCAGCCCGAGCAGCCCGCCGGCGAGCAGCCGTGGGCACAGCCCGGCCAGCCCGAGCAGTACGGCCAGGGCCAGTACGGCGCGGGTCAGTACGGCCAGGGGCAGTACGGGCAGCCGGGCCAGTACGGTCAGCCCGGTCAGTACGGCTCCGGTCAGTACCCGGCCGGTCAGCAGTACCAGGGCTGGCAGGGCGGCAACGACGCCCAGGCCGGCAACGACGGTGTCTCGATCACCGCATTCGTGCTCAGCCTCACCTGCTGCCTGTCGCCGATCGGTTTCATCCTCGCCTTCTTCGGGCTGTCGCGGACCAAGGGCGGCAAGCGCCGGGCCCGTTGGGCCGCGATCGCCGCGATCCCGATCAGCATCCTCGGCACCGCGCTGCTGGTCGGTGCGATCGCGCTCGGCTTCTGGGGCTGGAACCAGGTCGTCGACATCGACGACGTCAAGGTCGGCCAGTGCGTCAACGTCGATGAGGACACCTCCGACGGCGAGACCACCGTGCTGATGACCAAGAGCGACTGCGGCGACTCGCACGACGCTCAGATCGTCTGGGTCGGCACCGTGCAGGAGTTCGCCGTCGGCATGAACGAGGTCGGCAGCGCCGAAGACGCCGAGGTCTGCCGCAGCTTGGTCGACCCCGCCCTGAGCGCTGCGATCGACGACTCGTTCACGTGGAGCTCGGTCAGCGAGGACACCGACGAGCCGGAGCCCGACGACACCGTCGCCTGCTACGTCAAGAACGCCAACGGTGACGATCTGAAGAGCAAGATCGGCTGACCCGATCACACGCCGATAATGGGGCGGGGAGACCATGGACCTTGTGTCCAGCTCCCCGTCCCTTCGCAATTCCGACAGTTCACGCACCGAGTCGATCCTGATCCTGATCGGAATCCTGACCGTCTCGCTCAACCTTCGCCCGGCCGCCGTATCGGTAGGCCCGGTCCTGGAAGAGGTCACCGCTGGACTGGGGATGTCCCACACCGTCGCAGGTCTGCTGACCTCGCTGCCGGTGATCGCCTTCGCCGGCTTCGGTGCCCTAGCCCCCGCCGCGGCCAGCCGCTGGGGCGTCCACCGGGTCACCCTGTTCGCGCTGGTCGGCGTCGCCGTCGGGCTGGCCGGCCGGGCGCTGGTCGGCTCGACCGCCCCGTTCCTGGCACTCTCCATGCTGGCGCTGGCCGGGATGGCCGCCGCCAACGTGCTGATGCCCTCCCTGGTCAAGCTGCACTTCCCGCACCGGGTCGGTCTACTCACCGCGGCCTACACGACGTCGATGGCGATCGGGCTCACCGGCTCGTTGATGCTGACGGTGCCGATCGCCGAGAACTTCGGGGGCTGGCGCGCCGGGATCGGGATCTGGGCCGCCCTCGCCGCGATCTGCGCCTTGCCGTGGCTCTTCCTGCTCCGCCACGACGCGGCGCCCGGTGAGGCCCGGCGTGGGATCCGGCTCGCCGACGTAGCCAGGACCCGTCTCGGCCTGGCGATGGCGCTCTTCTTCGGCTTCCAGTCGCTCCAGGCCTACGCGATCTTCGGATGGTTCGCCCAGCTCTGGCGCGACTCCGGGTACTCGGCGACCGCCGCCGGCGCCCTGGTCGGCCTGCTTGCCGCCGTCAGCGTGCCGTTGTCGCTGTGGATCCCGGCTGCCGCCGCCCGGCGGACCAGCCAGCAGGGCATCTTCGCGATGATCATGGTCTGCTACCCGATCGGCTACATCGGTCTGATGATCGCGCCGCACTCGCTGGCCATCCTGTGGGCCGTGGTGATCGGCATCGGCGCCTGCACCTTCCCGCTGATCCTGACCATGATCGGGCTCCGCAGCCGGACGCCGGCGGGCACCGCCGCGCTCTCCGGCTTCACCCAGTCGGCCGGCTACCTGTTGGCCGCGGTCGGACCGTTCGCCGTCGGCGCGATCTACGACGCCACCGGTGGCTGGACCGCGCCGCTCTGGTTCCTGCTGGCGATCGCCGTCCCGCAGTTCGTCTTCGGCATGTACGCGGCGCGGCCGCAGTACATCGAAGACCACCTCAATGTGACCTGAGCGCGCACTTTTTGGTCGATTCCCCGCGCTGAGGTCACATTGAACGGCGGCCTACGATGACGTGCATGCCGAGTCTGACCTTCCGCAACGCCGACCTCGACGACGTCGCGGCGGTGGTGGCGCTGGTGGAGTCGGCGTACCGGGGCGATGCGAGCCGGGCAGGTTGGACCACCGAGGCGGACCTCCTGCACGGCCAACGGACCGACGCCGACGACGTCCGCGCGGCGATCCAGCTCCCCGGCAGCGTGTTGCTGGCCGGTTTCGACGGTGGCGATCTGGTCACCTGCTGCAACCTGCAGCACCGCGAGGACCGCGCCTACTTCGGGATGTTCGCCGTCTCCCCCACCCGCCAGGGCGACGGCATCGGCCGCCAGGTCCTCGCCCACGCCGAGACGTTCGCCCGCTCCACCTGGGCAGCGACCCACCTCGAGATGACCGTGATCCGGCAACGGACCGACCTGATCGCGTACTACGAGCGTCGCGGCTACCGCGACACCCGGCAGCGCTCGCCCTTCCCCTACGGCGACGAACGCTTCGGCATCCCGCAGCGGGCCGACCTGGAGTTCACCCTCCTGGAGAAGCCGCTCCACCGCTGATCGAGCCTGTCAACCGCTGATCGAGCCTGTCGAGATCAATCTCCGAAACCTACGAGCCCCTCAGCGCCACGGTCTCGACAAGCTCGACCTCCGCAGCGGCCTCAGACAACGCTCAGCGGGAGCAGCTTCTGGCCGGTCGGGCCGATCTGGATCTCGGTCGACATCTCCGGGCAGACGCCACAGTCGTAGCACGGGGTCCAGCGGCAGTCCTCGACCTCGATGTCCTCACCGTCGGCGGCGGCGAGAGCGTCTTCCCAGTCGCCCCACAGCCAGTCCTTGTCGAGGCCCGAGTCCAGGTGGTCCCAGGGCAGGACCTCGTCGTACTCGCGGTCGCGGGTGGTGAACCACTCCAGGTCGACGCCGGTGCCGGCGAGCGCGCGCTGGCTCGACTCGACCCAACGGTCGAAGGAGAAGTGCTCGCTCCAGCCGTCGAAACGGCCGCCGTCGCGCCACACCTCTTCGATGATCGCGCCGACCCGGCGGTCGCCGCGCGAGAGCAGGCCTTCGATCATGCCGGGCTTGCCGTCGTGGTACCGGAAACCGATCGCTCGGCCGAACCGCTTGTCCGCGCGGACAGCGTCACGCAGCTTCTTCAGCCGCGCGTCGGTGGTCTCGTGGTCGAGCTGGGCGGCCCACTGGAACGGGGTGTGCGGCTTCGGCACGAAGCCACCGATCGAGACGGTGCAACGGATGTCGTTGTGACCCGACACCTCGCGGCCCTTGGCGATCACCTTCTTCGCGAGCTCCGCGATCTGCATGACGTCGTCGTCGGTCTCGGTAGGCAGACCACACATGAAGTAGAGCTTCACCTGACGCCAGCCGTGCGAGTACGCGGTGGAGACCGTGCGGATCAGATCCTCCTCGGTGACCATCTTGTTGATCACCTTCCGCATCCGCTCCGAACCACCCTCGGGAGCGAAGGTCAGGCCCGAGCGTCGCCCGTTGCGGGAGAACTCGTTGGCGAGCGAGATGTTGAAGGCATCGACGCGGGTCGACGGCAGCGACAGCGAGATGCTGGTGCCCTCGTACCGGTCGGCCAACCCCTTGGCGACGTCACCGATCTCGGTGTGGTCCGCGCTGGAGAGCGAAAGCAGACCGACCTCGTCGAAGCCGGACTTACGGATGCCGTTCTCGACCATGTCACCGATGGTGTTGATCGACCGCTCCCGCACCGGGCGGGTGATCATCCCGGCCTGGCAGAAACGGCAGCCACGGGTGCAGCCACGGAAGATCTCCACCGAGAACCGCTCGTGGACGGTCTCCGCCAACGGCACCAGCGGCTTGGCCGGGTACGGCCAGGCGTCGAGGTCCATCAGCGTGTGCTTGCGGATCCGGGCCGGGACACCGGGCCGGTTCGGCTCGACCGAAGCGATCTGACCGGTCGCCTCGTCGTAGCTGACGTCGTAGAACTTGGGCACGTAG
This sequence comes from Nocardioides sp. Bht2, assembly GCF_047308515.1. Lineage (NCBI taxonomy): Bacteria > Bacillati > Actinomycetota > Actinomycetes > Propionibacteriales > Nocardioidaceae > Nocardioides > Nocardioides sp. Bht2. The sequence goes on along the minus strand of NZ_JBLBWI010000002.1, from coordinate 120,656 downwards.
ACGGCGCCGCTCGAGGCGAGCCGGAAGAGCAGCTCGTCGCGCGGGGTCCGGTCACCGAAGTCGGCGCCTGCAGCGAGCTCGCTCTTCCACTCGCGGGCGACCTCGGAGATCCGCAGCACGATCTCCTCGCCGTCACCGAGCACGGCGGCGTCGATGAAGTCGGCGATCGGCTCCGGGTTGAACGAGGCGTGGCCGCCGGAGAGGACGATCGGATCGGCCTCGGTGCGGTCGACGGCGTGCAACGGGATGCCCGCCAGGTCGAGCGCGTTGAGCATGTTGGTGTAGCCCAGCTCGGTGGAGAAGCTGAGGCCGAAGAAGTCGAAGTCGCGTACCGACCGGTGGGCGTCGACGGTGAACTGCGGGATCGGGCCGAGCTCGTCGCCCTCGCGCAGCACCTTCTCCATGTCGGGCCAGACCGAGTAGGTCCGCTCGGCGACGATCCAGTCACGCTCGTTGAGCACTTCGTAGAGGATCTGGACACCCTGATTGGGCAGACCGACCTCGTAGGCGTCCGGGTACATCAGGGCCCAGCGCACGGTAGGCCCGCCGTGGCCCGAGGTCTCGGCACAGTTCCAGTCCTTGACCGTCGAATTGAGCTCGCCACCGACGTACTGGATCGGCTTCTGCACGCTCGCCAGACGCGGCTCCAAGCGGGCGAAGAGCGACGGCGAAGCAGAGCGGGAGTCGTTACCGGTCGTGGTCACGAAGAGACACCTCGAGGCTGGGGAGTGCAAGACAACAGCCAAGACTACGTCGCCGGGAAGGGGCCTCAAGAATCCAAGGAGCCGTGGCCTACGGTGGACGTCGTGTCTCAGCCTCACATCCCTGCTCTGGACGGCCTCCGAACCGTTGCGGTCTACCTGGTTCTGGTGTTCCACGCGGGGGTCGCCACCTTCGACGGCGGGTTCGTCGGAGTGGACCTCTTCTTCGTGCTCTCCGGCTTCCTGGTCACCGGCCTGATCCTGGCCGAGGTCGAGGAACGCGGAGGGCTGCGGCTCGGACACTTCTACGCTCGGCGGGTCCGCCGGTTGCTGCCTGCCGCGTTGGTGGTCATCGTGGCCACCTCGGCGATCTTCATGATGGTCGCCTCCAGCGTGCAGCGGGTGCCCTGGACCGGCGACGCCCAGAGCGCGCTGCTCTATGTCGCCAACTGGCGTTTCATCGGCCAGGAGGGCGACTACTTCGGGGCCGACGTCGACAAGTCCCCGTTCCTGCACTTCTGGTCGCTCGCGATCGAGGAGCAGTTCTACCTGGTCTTCCCGCTCGTGGTGATCGTTCTGGTCTGGCTCCGCAAGCGGTGGCGCCCGGCCCTCGCCGTGGGGCTGGCCGTGCTCTTCCTCGCCTCCTTCGCCGCCCAGTTGTACTGGGCACAGAACGACACCTCGCACGCCTACTACGGCACCGACGCCCGCCTCTACCAACTGCTGGCCGGCTCGCTGGCCGCGCTCAGTCTGCGGGCGGTGCGCAGCAGGCGGGACGCCGACGCCCCCAGCCGTCTGCGGCCTGGAGTGGGGTGGGTCTTCCTGGCGATCCTGCTGGTGGCCGCGACCGACCTGGTCGACTTCACCCCCAGCACCCGCGGCATCCTGGCCACCCTGGCCACCACCGGTCTGGTCCTGACCCTCGCCGAGCAGAAGGACCAGAGCCTGGCCTGGTTCCTGGGACGACCCACCGTCGTCTATCTCGGCCGGATCTCCTACGGCACCTACCTGTGGCACTGGCCGGTGATCCTGCTGATCCCCTACTTCCTCGACCTCCCCGCGTGGGGCCTGGCCCTGGTCACCTTCGCGGTGGCCAGCGGGTTGGCCGCGCTGAGCTTCGAGATCTTCGAACACCCACTCCGTACCGGGCGCTGGGTCCGCCGCTTCGGCTGGCGCACGGTCGTTGTCGGGGTCGGCGCCTCCGTGCTGCTCGCCGTCACCGCCGTGCCACCGATGCTGGGATCGGACCGCTCCCCCGCCGTCGCCTCGTCGGAACGCCCGTCGCTGGCGCTGCCCACTGCAGGTGACGAACCGATCCCGCCCGGCCTCGACTGGGCCGCCTACACCCGCGAGACCGGTCCTGCCAACGCCTACTGCACCGTGCAGGAGACCGACTCCTGCACCGCCTACGAGGCGCCCAGCGGACCGCGGGTCCTGATCGCCGGTGACTCGCATTCGTTGATGCTCACCCCGGCGTTGACCCAACTCGCGAAGAAGCACGGCTTCAGCCTGTACCGCAGTTCGGTCGGCGGCTGCTCGTGGCAGCGCGGCGTCACCAAGCCGGTTCACACCGCGGCCAAGCGGGAGAACTGCGCCACCGCGCGCGATGCGCTGTACGGCGGCCTGATCGACGCTCTCGACATCGACACGGTGCTGTTGACCCAGCTTCCTCGGGGCAACGATCTCGCCGATATGACCGACGCCGAACTTGTCGGCGACGCGCTGATCGAACGGTCGGTCCGCGACAGCTTGGACTACTTCGTCTCCGAAGGCGTCAAGGTCGTGGTGCTGGCGTCGGCCCTGACGCCGAAGAACGCGCTCGGCGACCCCCTGGAGTGCCTGGCCACCTCGAAGCTGATCAGCCAGTGCCGGGTCCCCGCACCCACCTCGCCACCGTTGATCGACTCCTTCTACCGGACCGCCGACGTCCGCTCGGATGCGGTCGACGTCGTCGACATCAACCCCGTGATGTGTACTCACTGGCCGATCTGCGACGCGATCGACGCGGACGGTGACCCGGTCTGGCGTGATGGGCTGCACTTCCTCCCCAGCACTCTCACCAAGCACAGCACGGAGATCTGGGAACTCCTCCAAGAGACAGGCGCCTTCACCGAGGGGTAGGCCGAGCCGCTCCGTAACCCGACGATGACAGCATCGTTGTCACAGTACTTCTGTCGTCGTTCTCGCGAGGTGACGCGCTATGTCCTCGATCGACTCATCCCTGCCACCCGTATCCCGCCGCGGCGTCCTGGCCGGCTCCGGGGTCGCGGCAGGCACCCTGGCCCTCTCCGGATCCCCGGCCTTCGCCGCCAGGCCCGGCCGGAAGGTAGCGGTGCTGGGCGGCGGCATGGCCGGTCTCACAGCTGCTCACGAACTCGTCGAGCGCGGTTTCAAGGTCACCGTCTTCGAACCCAGCGCCTGGGGCGGCAAGGCCCGCAGCATCCCCGTGCCGAACACCGCCAGGGGCGGACGCCGGGACCTGCCCGGTGAGCACGGCTTCCGGTTCTTCCCCGGCTTTTACCACCACGTGCCGAACACGATGCGCCGCATCCCGTTCGGCAAGGGAACCGTCGGCGACCACCTCGCCGACGCCACCGGTGGCAAGTTCTACCGGGCCGGCGATCGCGCCGACGGCTTCATCTTCGGACTCGGGCCGGACCCCGAGCAGGTGCTGACCGTCGACGGGATGCGCCGCTTCCTGATGGACACCCTCGGCGGCAACTCGGTACCTCCGCAGGAGCTCGCCTGGTTCGTCACCCGTCTCCTGGTCTTCCTGACCAGCTGCGAGGGACGCCGTTTCAAGCAGTGGGAACACCTCAGCTGGTGGGACTTCGTCGGCGCCAACACCCGCTCGAAGGAGTACCAGACGATCCTCGCCTCCGGGCTGACCCGGAGCCTGGTGGCAGCACGCGCCGACGTCGCCAGCACCCGCACCATCGGCAATATGGGCGAGGCGTTCATCATGAACATGATGGGCCGCGGCAACGACGGCGCCCTCGACCGCGTGCTCGACCTGCCGACCAACGAGGCCTGGATCAACCCGTGGATGCGGCACCTTCGCCGCCTCGGGGTGAAGTTCGTGGGCGGTCACCGGTTGGTCCGCTACGAGGTGAACAAGGGCCGGATCGAGGCCGCGATCCTCCGCGACCGCCGCAACCGCCGTCACCGTTTCGAGGCCGACTGGTTCGTCAGCGCGATGCCGGTCGAGCGGGCCCGCGAGACCCTGACCTCCGCCGTCCTGAAGCACGCCCCGCACCTGCGCCGCCTGGACGCGTTGAAGCCCGACTGGATGGTCGGCATCCAGTACTTCCTGCGCGAGCCGATCAAGCTCACCCACGGGCACATCAGCTTCATCGACTCCCCGTGGGCACTCACCGCGCTCACCCAGGGTCAGTTCTGGAAGGACCGCAAGATCAGCCGTGACTACGGCGACGGGAAGGTCCGCGACATCCTGTCGGTCGACATCTCGAACTGGAGCACGCCGGGGATCCTCTACAACAAGCCGGCCAAGCAGTGCTCGCCGGCACAGATCGCCCGCGAGGTGCTGGCGCAGATCCGCGCTCACGAGACGGCCGGGGCCCAACTGCCGGACAAGATCATCCATTCCTGGTTCCTCGACCCCGGGGTCGCCTGGAACCCCAAGCGGAAGCGGAACACCAACGCCACTCCCCTGCTGATCAACACCGTCGGCTCCTGGGACGACCGCCCCGAGGCCCGCAGCGGCATCCCGAACCTGCTGCTCAGCGGTGACTACGTACGGACCAACATCGACCTGGCCACGATGGAAGGCGCCAACGAGTCGGCCCGTGCCGCCGTCAACGCGATCCTCGACGAGCGGGGATCGCGGGCCTCGCGGGCCGAGATGTTCACGCTCTACAAGCCGGCCGAGTTCGAGGCGTTGAAGATGGTCGACGAGCAGCTCTACAAGCTGGGGCTGCCGAACGCGCTCGACCTGCCGCTGTAGCTCGACGGCGACGCTCCAACTCGCGACTTCGTGTCGCCAACTCCACGCTGACGAACGTTCGGCCCCTGAATTCGCCGAATTCAGGGGCCGAACGTCAGGGACTATCGGGTGGGCGGCGTCAGCCAGGGACTATCGGGTGGGCGGCGTCAGCCGCGGACCAGGTGGCGGGTCGGGGTGGTGAAGGCGGTCGGGGTCGAGGACGACGACCGCAGGTGGATGTTCTGCAGCACGCCGACGGCGAGCATCGCGGCGAACATCGAGGTGCCGCCGTAGGAGACGAACGGCAGCGGTACCCCGGTGACCGGCATGATGCCCAGGCACATGCCGATGTTCTGGAACGCCTGGAAGCCGATCCAGCAGGCGATCCCCGCGGCGGCGACCCGACCGAACATGTCTTCGGCACGGACCGCGATCGCCAGCGCCCGCCAGACGATCACACCGAGCAGTGCGATCAGCAGACCCGCCCCGAGCAGGCCGAGCTCCTCACCGGCGACGGTGAAGATGAAGTCGGTGTGCTGCTCAGGGACGAAGCCGGACTTGGTCTGGGAACCGTCGAAGAGGCCCTGGCCGAAGATGCCGCCGTTGCCGACCGCGATCCGGGCCTGCTCGGTGTTGTAGCCAGCTCCCCGCGGGTCGAGTGCCGGGTTGGTGAACGCCATGAACCGGTCGATCTGGTACTGCTTCAAGACCCCCGCCGAGATCGCCAGCGCAGCGGCCGCGACGCCGGCGGCGAGGAGGCCACCCACCCAGCGGCGGGGTACCCCGGCGACGGCCAGCATGCCGAAGACCGTGGCGCTGAGAACCAGCATGGTGCCGAGATCCGGTTGGAGCAGGATCAAGGCGGCGGGGACTCCCGCCACCGCCAGCATGGCGACGACGTCGACGGCGCCGACCGGCCGCGACCAGGCGGCCCGCTCGGAGACCAGAAGCGCCATCCCGACGACGACCGCCAGCTTCGCGAACTCGGACGGTTGGATCGACATGCCGCCGATCATCAGCCACGACTTCGAGCCGTTGATGGTGCTGCCCATCACCAGGACCAGGAGCAGTCCGAGGACCGAGGCGGCGTAGATCGCCGGTACGAGGATCCGCAGCCACCGGTGGTCGGTGGCCATCACCATCACCATCAGCACGACGCCGATCGCGACGTTGACCAACTGCTTGGCGAGGAAGGCGGTCGAGTCTCCCCCGGTCAGCGCCTCGCGACTGCTCGTCGCAGACCAGACCAGCAAGGTGCCGAGGAGGACGAGAACGGCGACCGCGCCCATCAGGATCCAGTCGAGTCCATGGCGCCGGGTCATCGCTTGCTCCCCTTCTTCCGCTGCGGCGGGAGGATCGCGCCGTCCGGGGCGAAGACCGGCAGTTGATCGCCGGCGACGACGCCGGGGATCGCTGCGTTCTTGAAGTTCGCCTCGGTGCCGTTGACCCCGTAGAGCGACTCCCAGATCTTCCGGATCGCCGGGCCCGAGGTGCCCGACCCGGTACCGCCCTGGGTCACCATCATCACCACGACGTAGTCGTCGGAGTAGGAGGCCACCCAGGAGGTCGACTGCTTGCCGTAGACCTCGGCCGAGCCCGTCTTCGACCGGATCGGCACCTGCTGCAGCGGGAAGCCGGTCATCCGCCACGACATCGTGCCGCGCGAGGTGACCCCCTTCAGCGCGGTGTCGATGTAGTCGAGCACCGACTTAGGCAGCTTCACATTGCTCTGCTTCTTGGGCTTGATCTCCTTGACCACCTCGCCCTCCGGGTCGACGATCGCCTTCCCGATCCGCGGCTCCCAGAGCGTCCCCCCGTTGGCGAACGCCGCATAGGCGCGCGCCAACTGCAGCGGGGTGACGATCGTGTCGCCCTGGCCGATCGCGAAGTTCACCGCGTCACCGGCCCGGTAGGCGTATCCCTCGATGCAGAACTCCCGGGCGAAACGGCGCAGGAAGTCGCTGGCGTCGGCCGGCGGCTTCTCGCTGATCCCGCAGTAGTAGTCCTTCTGCGACTCGTAGTAGGCCCGCTTCCACTTCCGGTCCGCGATCCGGCCCGACGCCTCCCCGGGCAGGTCGATCCCGGTCTTCTTGCCGAAGCCGAACTTCTTCGCCTCGGCGACCAACGGGTCCTTGGCGTTGACGTCGCTGACGTCGCTGCCCAGCCGCTGCCAGAAGCCGTAGCCGATCCGGTAGAAGAAGGTGTTGCAGGAGACCTCCAGGGCCCGGTCGAAACCGATCGAGCCGTACGCCCCGGACTCGTAGTTCTTGAACGCCCGGTTGCCGACCTGGAAGGCGGATGAGCAGTCCAGCCGGCTCGCCGGCGTGTAGCCGTTGGTCAGAGCACCGGCGGTCATCACCGGCTTCCACGTGGAGCCCGGCGCGAACTGGCCCTGGGTGGCCCGCGACAGCAACGGCGTGCCGGCCTTCTCCGAGTAGAGCTGCGACAGCTGTTTCTGGGTGATCCCACCGGACCAGATGTCGGCGTCATAGGTGGGCGCGCTGGCCATCGCCACGATCCGCCCGGTGTCGACCTCCATCACCAACGCGGCACCCGAGTCGGCGACGTAGTTGCGACCTGTCACCGTGTCGTGGGTGGCCCGGGCGGTGGCGATGGTCCCGGCCAGCTGGTCCTCCACCACCGACTGCACCTTGGCGTCGATCGAGGTGACCAGGGTGCTCCCTGGGCGGCCGGCGTCGACGCTGTTCTCGCGCATCACCTCGCCGACCGAGTTGACCTCGACCCGCTGGTAGCCGGGCATCCCTCGTAGCCACTTGTCGTACTGCTTCTCGACGCCGGAGCGGCCGACCTGGGAGGCACCGTTGAGGGAGGTGTCGGCCTCCTTCTCGGCGAGGTCGAACTCTTCCTCGGTGATCGGGCTCAGGTAGCCCAGCAGGTGCGCTGCGTTGATCCCGTACGGCGACGGGTACGCCCGGACCGACCGCTGTTGGACGACGATGCCCGGGTAGTCCTCAGGCTGCTCCTTGAGGCGCAGCGCGACCTCTTGGTCGACGTCCTCGGCGACCGGCACCGGCTGGTAGGGCGAGCCGTTCCAGCAGGTTCCGGAGACCGCGCCCTCGGTGCCGCAGTTCAGCAGCCGGGCGCGGAGCTTGGCGACCTTGACCTTGAGGATCTTCGAGACCGACTTGAGCAGTTGCTCGCCCTGGTCCTCGGGCAGCTTGCCGAGCGTGGTCCGGTCCATCGAGACGACCCAGATGTTCCGGTTCGCGACCAGCGACCGGCCCTGGGCGTCGACGATCAGGCCGCGGTCGGGTTGCAGGACGACCTCACGGACCGACTGCGACTGTGCCTTGGCCTGGTAGACCTCGCCGCCGGCGACCTGGAGGTACCAGAGCCGAACCAGCAAGGTGGCGAAGAGACTCACCACCAGGGCCTGGATCACGATCAGTCGCAGCCTGCTGCGCTGGGCGCCGGCGCTCACCATGTCGCGAACCGGGGCGGGTCGATGCGACGGAACAGCGCCATCGTCAGCGGCAGGAGCAGCGGGGTGAGGGCAACGTCCCAGACCATGCCGATGCCGATCACCTGGAGCATCTCCACGACGCCGACCGTGCCGTCGTCGAGGATCAGTCCGGAGATGGCGAAGATCGAGGTGCCGACGAACGAGGCCGCGGCCACCGTGCCCAGCGCCATCGGCACGGTGATCCGGGACTCCTGACGGACCAGCCCGGCCATGAAGCCGACGATGACCAGAGCCAGCGCCCAGCGTCCGGCGAGGTGGTCGGCCGGTGGGGCGAGATCGACCAGGACGCCTGCGGCGAAGCCGACCAATGCCCCGAACTGTGGGCCGCGCACCAGCGCAGCGGCAACCACGACCAGCAGCGCGACATTGGGCACCACGCCGTCCCAGGCCAGGTGGGAGAAGACCGTCACCTGGAGCACGACGGCGACCACGACCGCGATCGCTGCGCCGCCTGCGCGGACCAGGCTCATCGCTTCCCCTCCGCCTCGAAGATCGCCCGATCGCTGCTGGTGCCGCCCGGCACCACCACACCGACCAGGTCGAGCGAACTGAAGTCGACGAGCGGTTCGATCCGGGCCACCCGGCTCGTCTCGCGAGGGCTGCTGATCACCGAGACCACCTTGCCGATCGGAACTCCGGCCACATACGGTGCGCCGTCCTTGCTGCCCCAGGTGGTGACGACGTCGCCCTTGGTGGCGATCACCGTGTCGTCGATCAGATCGAGGTCGAGGAGCGCGTCGTCACCGATCTCGCCGCGCCCCTTGAGGAAGCCGATCTCCATGCTGGAGGCGAGCCGGCCACCGACCACGGAGTCGGTGTCGAGGATCAGCAGCACCGTTGCGGTGGTCCGGGTCACCCGGATCACCCGGCCGACCAGCCCTCGGGAGTTCACCACGGTCAGGTCGCTGGTCAGCCCCGACGAGCTGCCGGCGTCGATGGTCACCGTCTGGGAGAACGACTGCCGCGGGCCGACGCCGATCACCTTGGCCGGGAGCAGCGAGTAGCCGATGTCGGTGGCCGCTTTGGCCAGCCCGTCGTACTCGGCGAGCCGGTTGCGATCGAGGTCCGCGGTGTTCGCCTCGCTGTGCAGGCGGTCGTTCTCCGCCTGCAGCTCACGGACCTCGTCGCGCAGGTCGGAGCGACTGCGGAAGTAGTCGCCGATCGAGGCGAACGGCTCCACGACCGCATCGCCGAAGCTCTCGGCGGGACCGATCACCTCACCGACACCGCGGCGGGCGGCGTCCATCGGCCCGTCGACACCCTGCTGGTCGAGGACCATCATGGTGACGCTGGCGAGGACCAGGGCGATCAGCACCGAACGGGCGGAACGGTCGCGTTCGCTGCCCTCGGAGTCCCGCTTCCAGCGTCGCTCACGCATGGGGCCGGGCATCAGAACCGCCGAGCGTCGGAGACCAACACCTGCTGCAGGGCTTCGAACTCCTCGACGCAGCGGCCGGCGCCGAGCGCCACCGAGCTCAACGGCTCCTCGGCCACGTGGACCGGCATCCCGGTCTCGTGGCGGAGCCGCTCGTCGAGGCCCTTGAGCAGCGCGCCACCACCGGTGAGCACGATGCCGCGGTCCATGATGTCGCCGGCGAGCTCGGGCGGGGTCTGGTCCAAGGTGGCGCGGACGGCGTCCACGATGTTGTGCAGCGGCTCCTCGAGCGCTTGCCGGACCTCGGCGCTGGAGACCACGACGGTGCGCGGCAGTCCGGAGATCATGTCGCGGCCGCGGACCTCGGCCTCAGGCTCCGTGGGCAGCGGGAACGCGGAGCCGAGCGTCATCTTGATCTCTTCGGCGGTCCTCTCCCCCAGCATCAGGGAGTACTCCTTCTTCATCCAGGCGATGATCGCCTGGTCGAGGTCGTCGCCTGCGGTCCGGATCGAGAGCGAGGTGACGATGCCGCCGAGCGAGATGACGGCGACCTCGGTCGTCCCGCCACCGACGTCGACGACCATGTTGCCGGTCGCCTCGTCGACCGGGAGCCCGGCGCCGATCGCGGCAGCCATCGGCTCCTCGACGATGTAGACCCGACGTGCCCCCGCCTGGTACCCGGCCTCCTTGACGGCGCGCTGCTCGACGGCGGTGATCCCGCTGGGCACGCAGATCACCACACGCGGCTTGGCCAGATACCCACGACGGTGCACCTGACGGATGAAGTGGCGAAGCATCGCTTCACAGCTGTCGAAGTCGGCGATCACGCCGTCCTTGAGCGGACGGATCGCGGTGATGTTGTCGGGGGTACGGCCGAGCATCCGCTTCGCCTCGTGGCCGACCGCCAGGATCTCGCCGGTCTTGGTGTTCATCGCCACCACGGAGGGTTCGTCCACCAGGACACCCTTGCCGCGGACATAGACCAGCGTATTTGCGGTGCCGAGATCGACGGCCATGTCTCGACCGATGATGCTGTTCGCCATCGAAAATGTTGCCCTTGCTCGTACGTCGTGGGGGAAGGTCACGCAGCGCCGCACCCCGAGGTACAGGTCGCCATCTCCGAGGTTAGAAGGGCGCCCACCCAGATTCGGGAGGACACGCCCACGCCCTCATGTGGGACGTCATACGCCCCGAGGACCCGCTTCCGCGCAACGTATGACGTCCGCGCGGGTCACCAGGGGCAGTGTTGCTCCGCGCCCGCCAGGACGGCGTCCCGGTCGAGGCGGAGCACCGCCGGGATCGTCTCCTCGTCGGGGTCGAGGAAGTACCGGGCGCCCGCCTCACTGACGGTCCAGATGCTGCGTCCGACGAACTCGACGTCCTCGGCGCCGGGCACGAAGGAGAGCCTGCGCCCCTCGGACGTGTGCAGTTCGGCGCAGTGGGTTCCGGTACTGGTGAACCAGATCCCGCCCGGCCCGGTCGCGATCCCCTGCAACCGGCGTGGCACCGGGCGCCAACGGAGCGGGTCCGGAAGCTCCCCCGAGGTAGCGAGGATCTCGGGGATCGAGAACCACGCCATCCGTGCCGAGCGGTCGATCCGGAACCGGCCGATCCCCATCCGGGAGCCGTCGATGACCAGGGCCGACCCTTTGACGTTGGGCGGCAGCGTCCAGACCCGGCGGACCGGGTCGCCGTCGAAGAGATGGTCGGGGTCGAGGAGCCAGAGCCGGTTCGACTCGACCAACCAGAGCCCGGAGTCGTCCGCCTCCATCCCGCCGGAGTGGCGGCAGAAGGTGGGCTCACTGCTGTAGACCGGGGCCTCCCAACGCGCCAGGAAGCCGACGGTGCGCCCGGTCTTCGGATCGAGTTCCAGCAACTGGCAGGGGTGGTTGCCGAGTCGCGGGCTCTTCCGTTGGTAGCCGGCGACCAGGACCCGCGAGCCGATCAGCTCGATCGACTGCGGGATGAACCAGTCGTCCAGCCCGTCGACCCAATAGGCGGCGCAGACCGCTGCGGCCACCGGGTAGCTCCGCATGGTGTGCGGCCCGTACCCGGGTTCGCGGCCCTTCACCTCGGACCGGGTGACGCCGTCGCAACGTCCGGCGGCCACCGGCTTGGGCTCCGCCGTCGACGGGCCGGAGGTGGAACCGCTGCTGGCGCAGCCGGCCAGCAGCGCCGTCACCAGGAGTGCTGCCAGCAGGCGCCAGCCGACGTCATCCGTTCCGCGCAGGCGGGTGCTCGCAACGGATGACGTCACCGGTGTGCTCAGAGAGCCGGGAACCAGATCCCGATCTCGCGCTCGGCGGACTCGGTGGAGTCGGAGCCGTGGACCAGGTTCTCGCGGTTCGACATCGACAGGTCGCCGCGGATCGTGCCGGGCGCGGCCTTGCGTCCGTCGGTAGCACCGTTGAGCAGGCGAACGACCTCGATCGCCTCGTCGCCCTCGAGGACCGCGACCACCAGCGGGCCGGAGGTGACGAAGGTGCGCAGCGGCGGGTAGAAGTCCCGCTCGACGTGCTCGGCGTAGTGCCGGTCGGCCATCTCGCCGTCGATGGTGCGGTGCTCAAGTGCCACGATCGCGAGACCCTTGGCCTCGTAGCGGGACAGGATGTTGCCGACCAGGCCCCGGCGGACGGCGTCGGGCTTGAGGATCACCAAAGTGCGCTGCGTCATGCCTCAGACCCTACCGAGCCGCGCCCATGCCCACCGGCGCGGGTCGGCTCACTCGGCGGGTGAACTCGCGGCCGGCGGCACCAGGTTCTTGTCCGGCTCGCTCCGCGATCCCCAAGCTTCCCGGTCCCCCTCCGGGACGTCGACGCACGAGCCCGCGAAGGAGACCAACGCGAAGGAGTCGTCCGGGTAGATCCGCAGCCCGGCCGCCAACTCCTTGCGGACGCCGTCCGCGCCGGGTTCGCCGTCCGCCTCAGGGGTGCTGACCTCGAACCCCTCGTCGCGGAGTACCCCCTGCAGCGTCGTCAACGAGTCGGCGGAGAGCCCGGTGGCGTCGATCCGGCCCGCGACCCGGTACTTGAAGTTCCGATAGGTCCACTGGTCGGCGCTGGTGCACCCCGCCCAGCTGCCACGCAGGAAGGTGAGGGTGCCGGAGACGGAGTCGGCCAGCGCCGGCGCCACCTGGAGCGCCAGCTCGCGCACCGCGTCGCGCTGCTCCTCCAACCGCTGCTCGGCGGCGGCCGGGTCTCCCCCGCCCCCGGTGCTCGACCCGTCGTCACCGCACGCCGTCATCACGCTCCCTGCCACGATCATCAGTGCCGCCCACCAGGCGCCTCGTCGTCTCACTGCCCGCCTCCTCTGGTGCTCTCGGTCTCGGGCGTCCGATCCCATTCGGGATCGACCGGCCCGCTGTACCAGGGGTCGTACTTGTGCTCCGCGAGTTCGACCTCGTCATAGTCACCATTGAGGATCTGGGCCAGGTTGTCGAGCGACTCGCTGTCGTGGTCGAAGTACTTCGAGTGGTCGTTGAGCGGGTTGAGCCCCTCGCCACGATCGACCGCCTCGGCCTCGAACCGGTTCGCCCCGAAGTCGTCCTCGGCCGGATCGCGGCCCAGACCGAGCTCGATGTTGCCCTTGTTCACCCACCCCTTGTCGCCGAGGTCGGCGACCGGGTCGCGGCTGTTGCTGCCCACCCAGACGTGGTCCTCACCGACCCCGAGGTCGGAGGCATGCTCCGCACTGTCGCCAGGGCCGGGGCTGCCGAGCAGGACGACGTCACCGACGTCGAGACCTTCATCGGTGGCGGCGGTACCGGTGGTGGTGGAGCCGTAGCTGTGACCGACGGCGACCAGGTGCGGATCGTCGGTGCGGATCGCGTTGATCCCGTCGAAGGTGTCGGCCAACCGCTCGCCGCCGTTCTCCGCCATCGACTCGAACGCCACGCCGCCGCTGTCCCAGTCGTCGGGGGCGTCGTATCCCATCCAGGCCATCACCGCGGTGCTCTGGCTCGGGTCGTCGGCACGGGCCGCCTCGTAGAGGTTGAGCGCGCTCGAGGTGTTGCCCGGGATCTTGGTGGCGTCGTTGGTCAGCCCCGGCGTGATCACCGCGATGTTGTCGGCGGTGTCGAGGTCACCGGCGACGACCGCGACCCGGCCATCGCCGTCGAACGCCGTGGGGTCGTAGATGTAGAGCTGGCTCTGCACCGGCTCACCGGTCACCGGGTCGTCACGGTCCGCGACCCGCTGGATCGCGTCGCGGGTGGCCCGGGCGTTGTTGAGGTGGTCGCGCTCGTCCCCGGTCAGCTGCCCCCGCGACTCCAAGAGCTCCAGCATCGCCAGGTCCCGTTCCAGCGCCGTGGTGTTCGCCTGATCACGGACCCCTGCCGGGATCCCGTCGAGGTTGCCGATCGATCCCGGGGAGGCGGCCAGGATCGCGAACTGCTCGGACTCGCTGAGGCTCTCCCACCACTGCCGGACCGCATCCGGACCAGCGCCCGGTCCCGGCTTGCGGGCCAGCGCCGCGTCGGCCGGATCGGCCACCCCCTGATAGCGCTGAGTGACCTGACGCAGCGTCTGCAGGCCCTCGAAGGCCGCGACCATCTCGCTCTCCTCCGCGGCGATCGCCTCGACCAGCGTGGCGACGTCCTCGTCGAAGACACCGATCTGGACGCCGAGCCGGTCGCAATCGTCCTGGAAGTCCGCGACCTGATCCGCGGGCACCATCGGCGCGGAGAGCCGGAGTCCGTTGAGTTCACCGATCAAGGAGCCCCGCCGGCTGGTCAGTTCGACCCGGCTGTCGACGAAGCCCTGCATCTCGACGGCATGGGTCGAGGTACGGCGCGAGATCTGCCGCAGCGCCAACGACATCGCGTCCGCCCGCTCCCCCAACGGACGGATCGCCGCGTGATAGCTGACCGCGTCGTCACCGGTCCAGTCGGCGATCGGAGCGGTGCCGGGCACGAAGGTGCCGAGGTCGTCGACCTGGGTGGAGGCGGTGAGCAGGTCGGCTGCGAACCCCTCGATCCCGGCCGGATCGCAGGTCAGCGTGGGGATGGTGCGCGGCTCGGCCGGCAGGGTGATCACCGTCATCGCTGCTCCGTCAAGGCGGCGAAGAGGTTCTGCGCGTCGACGTCGTAGAGCAGCGCATCGGTGGCGGCGGTGTCGGAGTCGAACCAGGCCTGGATGGTGCCGCGCAGGTCGTCGGCGAAGCCCTCGGCGTCGGCGGCCAGGGCATCGATATGTCCGTGCCAGGCGGTGGTGAAGGCGGCTGCCGCGCTCCGCACCGGGCTACTGAAGCCGGCGCTCACCGCGCTCGAGACGACCTGACCGGCCGAGGTCAGGTCGACGTTCTGCTGATCCCATTGCCCGGCCCGCTCCCCGACGGCGACCGGAACGGTGGGCATCAGGACCGTCCGAGAAGTCGGGCGGCGAGTTCCTCGCCGACCCGCAGCGCCGGGGAGGTGAAACGGACCACCAGGATCTCGGTCTCCCGAGCCCAGGTGGCCCGCAACCGGAGCAGGTCGAACGCCGCCCGCAGGGTGACCACTTCGCCGTCGCGGCTCTCCGCATGGTCAGCGTGCTGTGCCATCGCGGCCAGCGTCTGCAGACCGTCCGCGTCCCGCTGGCTGTACTTGAGCCGCACCTCGACGGAGTCCGGGCTCGGCCCGGGGACGACCTCGGCATGCGGGGGTTCCGCGCCGTCCCACCCGTCCTGGGGCCGTTGGCTTTCGAGCGCCTCCGCGATCGCGGCCACGTGGGCCGCATCGGCGTCCACGATCGGGGTCGAGAGGTCAGGCTCGTCGCCCGGGACCAGCACGATCTCCAGCTCAGGGTGGCGACGCGCGACCACCGACCAGAAGGGGTCTGCAAGCAGTTGGGTCCGAGAGTCCATGACCGGGACCTACCCAGCCCGGGGGTTCGCAAACCCGGAGAGCTGCGGCTGTGGAGAGAGCCGCAGGGTTCAGCTCACTGCTCGGCTGCCCACTCCGCCCAGGCCGCGCCACGCTCACGCTCGATCTTGCGGCCGAGGTAGTAGGCGCTGCCCCAGAGCAGAGCGAAGAGCCCGCCCAGGAAGAACATGATCGGCACCACGAAGCCGAGCGCGACCGCCGCTACCTGGATCGCGGTACCGGCCCAGTAGGCCCACTCGGCGCGGAGCATGCCCGCGACCAGGAAGCAGAGCACGCAGAGGCCGAGCCCGATACTCAGTGCAACGGCCGGCGCCACGTCGGCCAGGGAGATCATCACCGCGGAGCTGAGGCCGAGCATGATCGCCTCCAGCGAGAGGATCGCCGCACACATCGCCCGACGTGGCGACTTCTGGGCCTCGGCGGGGAGTTCGGTGGTCGCCGGGTCTGCCGGCTGCTCGGTGCTCATCGGTCATTGCCCTTCAGGTCGGTGCGCAGCGGGTCGCGCCCCTTCAACATTTCGCGTGCCTCGCCCACCGTGATCACCGAACCGGTGACCAGGACGCCGCCGCCGCCGATCGACTCGCCGAACGACTGGCCCTCCTCGGCCAGGGTGACGGCGAGGTCGAGGGCGTCGGCCAACGAGTCGACGACGGTCACCCGGTCCTCGCCGAAGATCTCCCGGGCCAGCACGCCCAACTGCTCGGCCGGCAGTGAGCGCGGGGTCGAGTTACGGGTGGCGATCAGGTGGGTCATCTCGGGCTCGAAGGCGGCAAGCACCCCTTCGACGTCCTTGTCACCCATCACGCCCATCACGCCGATCAACGGCGAGAAGGCGAACGACTCGGTGAGGCTGGCTGCCGTGGCCGCAGCCCCGGCCGGGTTGTGCGCGGCGTCCAGGACCACGGCTGGGCTCCTGCGCACGACCTCGAGGCGACCCGGCGAGTCGACGCGTGCGAACGCTTCGCGGACCAGATCGTCGTCGAGCGGGTCACCGCCACCGAACGCCTCGACCGCGGCCAGGGCGACAGCGGCGTTCTGGGCCTGGTGCGCCCCGTAGAGCGGAAGGAAGAGGTCGTCGTAGCGAGCGTTGAGGCCCTGCAGACTGATCGACTGGCCGCCGACGGCGGGGGTGCGGCCGACGACGCCGAACTCGACGCCTTCACGGACCACCGTCGCGCCGACCTCTGCGGCCCGGGCGAGCAGTACGGCGGCCGCTTCCTCCGGCTGCTGGGCCATCACCAGTCGGGCACCGGGCTTGATGATCCCGGCCTTCTCGCCGGCGATCGCGCCCACCGTATCGCCCAGGTACTGAGCGTGGTCGAGACCGATCGGCAGGACCACCGCGACATCGCCGTCCGCCACGTTGGTGGCGTCCCACGAACCGCCCATCCCGACCTCGATCACCGCCACGTCGACCGGCGCGTCGGCGAAGGCGGCGAAGGCCATCCCGACCACGGTCTCGAAGAAGGAGAGCGGGTGCGGCTGGTCGGCGTCGACCAGCAGCGTGTACGGCGCGACCTCGTTGAAGACCCGGACGAAGGTCTCGTCGTCGACCGGCTCGCCGTCGATGCTGATCCGCTCGCTCATCTTCTCCACGTGCGGACTGGTGAACCGGCCGGTGCGCAGGTCCTGCGCGCGCAGCAGCGAGTCGATCATCCGCGAGGTGGAGGTCTTGCCGTTGGTCCCGGTCAGGTGGATCACCCGGTAGCTGCGCTGTGGGTCGCCGAGGAGTTCGGTGAACGCGGCGATCCGGTCGAGCGACGGCTCGAGCCGGGTCTCGGGCCAACGGGAGAGCAGGGCGTCCTCGGCCTCAGCGAAGGTGAGCGCGGGGCGGCCCTGGGCGGAGAACGCGGGGAAGTTTTCAGTCATGACGCTTTGAGTCTAGTTGCCCCCAATACGATGACAGTAACGCTGTCATGGTCCTAGATTGCCTCCATGACGCAGATCACCGACCGCTTCACCCGGCTGCGGGACGCCGCCTCGGTCCGTACCGACGAACTGGACGACCTCTGGGACCAGCTCGCCACGGTCGCCGTGCCCGAGATCCTCGGCCACTGGCGTGGCGGCGACTTCGCCACCGGGCACCCCGTCTCCACGGTGCTGGAGAAGGCACGCTGGCACGGCAAGTGGTTCGACACCGCACTCGACGTCACCCCGATCGTCTGCCGCGATGCCGACGGCGCCCTGTACGCCAACGAGAAGGCGGCCGGCGGTGGCGCGGCGAGCCTGTGGGAGGTGGCGTTCCGCGGCGAGGTGACCGCCACGATGGTCTACGACAAGGTTCCCGTCTTCGACCACTTCAAGCGGGTCGACGAGACCACCCTGATGGGGATCATGAACGGCAAGCTGGAGAGCACCTACGGCATCACCGACCTCTACTACTTCTGGCTGGAGCGTGACCAGTGAAGACGATCGCCGCCCTCTCCCCCGCCCCCGGCTCCGACTTCGAACTCACCGAGGTGGAGCTGACCGAACCGCAGGCCGCCGAGATCGTGGTCAAGATCGCCGCCACCGGCCTGTGTCATACCGACCTCTCGGTCCGCGACACCCTGCCCGCCGAGATGTTCCCGAGGGTCTTCGGCCATGAGGGTGCGGGCGTCGTCGAGTGGGTCGGCGACGACGTCTCCGGCGTCGCCGTCGGCGACCACGTGGTGCTCTCGTTCCGCGCCTGCCGCTCCTGCGGGCAGTGCCACCGCCAGGGCGTGGGCTACTGCGAGTCCACGGTGCTGCTCAACTACCTCGGCACCAGGATGGACGGCTCCACCACCTACCTCCACGACGGCGCCCCACTCTTCGGCTCCTTCTTCGGCCAGTCCAGCTTCGCCCAACACGTGATCGCCTACGCCGACAACGCGGTCGTCGTCGATCCGACCTATGACCTCAGCCGGATCGGCCCCTTCGGCTGCGGCTTCCAGACCGGCGCCGGCACCGTCCTCAACGTCTTGGCGCCCGGTGCCGACGACGCCCTGGTGGTCTACGGCGCCGGAGCGGTCGGTCTGGCCGCGATCGCCGCCGCCCGCGGCGCGGGGGTCGCCACCGTGGTCGCCGTCGACCTGATGACTTCGCGACTGGAGACCGCTGCCAGCTACGGCGCCACGGTCCTGAACCCGGCTGAGCTCGATGCGGGCTCGATCGTCAGTCAGATCAAGGAGCTCACCAACGGCGGAGCCACCCACGCGCTCGACACCACCGGCGTCGCCGGAGTGATCCGGGACGGCGTCGCCGCGCTGCGCCCACGCGGGGAGCTCGCCGTCCTCGGCCTCGGTGCTCCCGAGATCACCCTGGATGCGATCGACGTGATGATGAACGGCAAGGTCGTGCGTGGGTCGGTGGAGGGCGACAGCGACCCCCAGCAGATGGTGCCCCGGCTCCTCGAACTCGCCGCCGCCGGCCACTTCGACGTGGACCGCCTGATCAGCAGCTACCGCTTCGACCAGATCGGTGCCGCGATCGCCGACTCGGCCTCCGGCGTCGCCGTCAAGCCGGTCCTCACCTGGTGAGGAGGAACCGGGTTTCTTGGACGCCCAACTACGCCAATAGAATCGTCCTATGACTGATACCCCTGCCCAGAACGACCTGTCCGCGACGACGCCCACGCGCGACGTCGTCGTACCGGACAAGCCGGCTCTGGAGGGCCTGGAGACGAAGTGGGCCGAGACGTGGAAGGCCAACCAGACCTACCGCTTCGACCGGACCCAGCCGCGGGCGAACGTCTACTCGATCGACACCCCGCCGCCGACCGTCTCCGGTTCGCTGCACGTCGGCCACGTCTTCTCCTACACCCACACCGATGTGATCGCCCGCTACCAGCGGATGACCGGCAAGACCGTCTTCTACCCGATGGGTTGGGACGACAACGGCCTGCCGACCGAGCGTCGGGTGCAGAACTACTACGGCGTGCGCTGCGACCCGTCGCTGCCGTTCGACCCCGAGTTCACTCCCCCGGCCAAGCCGGACCCCAAGAAGCAGATCCCGATCAGCCGGCCCAACTTCATCGCGCTCTGTGAAGAGCTGGTGAAGGAGGACGAGAAGGCGTTCGAGTCGCTGTGGCGCACCGTCGGTCTCTCCGTGGACTGGGCCGAGCACTACACGACGATCGGCGAGAAGGCCCAGACCGTCAGCCAGCGGGCGTTCCTGCGCAACTTCGCCCGCGGCGAGGCCTACCTGCAGGAGGCCCCCACCCTGTGGGACGTCACCTTCCAGAGCGCCGTCGCACAGGCCGAGCTGGAGGCCCGCGAGTACGCCGGTGCCTACCACCGGGTCGCCTTCACCAAGCCCGACGGCTCGCCGATCCACATCGAGACCACCCGTCCCGAGCTGATCCCGGCCGTGGTCGCCCTGATCGCGCACCCCGACGACGAGCGCTACGCCGAGCTCTTCGGCACCACGGTCACCTCGCCGATCTTCGGCGTCGAGATCCCCGTTCTGGCGCACCCCGCCGCCGAGCCCGACAAGGGTGCCGGGATCGCGATGTGCTGCACCTTCGGCGACCTGACCGACGTGATGTGGTGGCGCGAGCTCCAGCTGCCGGTGCGGACCGTGATCGGTCGCGACGGCCGCCTGCTCCGCGAGACCCCGGAGTGGCTGGCCGCCGAGCAGGCTGCAGGCGCCTACGCCGAACTCGCCGGCAAGACCACCTTCAGCGCCCGTGAGGCCGTGGTCGCCAAGCTCCGCGAGACCGGCGCTCTGGACGGCGAGCCCAAGGCCACCACCCGGATGACGAACTTCTTCGAGAAGGGCGACAAGCCGCTCGAGATCGTCGCCACCCGGCAGTGGTACATCCGCAACGGTGGCCGCGACGCCGACCTGCGCGCGGCGCTGGTCGCCGACGGTGAGCAGATCACCTGGGTGCCGAGCCACATGAAGCACCGCTACGACAACTGGGTCGGCGGCCTGAACGGTGACTGGCTGATCTCGCGGCAGCGCTTCTTCGGTATCCCGTTCCCGGTCTGGTACGCACTCGACGCCGAGGGCGAGCCGAACTACGCCGCACCGTTGCTGCCGACCGAGGAGCAGCTGCCGATCGATCCGTCGACCGACGCCCCCGCCGGCTTCACCGAGGCACAGCGGGGCAAGCCCGGCGGCTTCATCGGCGACCCGGACGTGATGGACACCTGGGCGACCTCTTCGCTGACCCCGCACATCGCCGGCGGTTGGGAGAGCGACAACGACCTGTTCGAGCGGGTCTTCCCGATGGACCTGGCCACCCAGGCACACGACATCATCCGGACGTGGCTCTTCTCCCGGGTGGTCCGTGCCCACCACGAGAACGGCGTCGTGCCGTGGACGCACGCGCTGATCTCCGGCTTCGTGGTCGACCCGGACCGGAAGAAGATGAGCAAGTCCAAGGGCAACGTGGTCGTCCCCACCGAGATCCTGGACAAGTTCGGCGCCGACGCCGTCCGCTGGCGCGCCGCGATGGCCCGCCCGGGCCTGGACTCACCCTTCGACGAGACCCAGATGAAGGTCGGACGCCGGCTCGCGATGAAGGTGCTCAACGCCTCCAAGTTCGTGCTCGGCAGCGTCGGTGCGACCACGGTCTCCCCCGCGCTGATCGCGAAGCCCGTCGACACCGCGTTGATGGGTCGGCTCGCCCAGGTGGTCACCGAGGCCACCGACGCCTTCAACGCCTACGACTACACGTCGGCCCTCGAGGTCACCGAGCGCTTCTTCTGGGAGTTCTGCGACGACTACCTGGAGCTGGTCAAGGAGCGCGCCTACGACGAGGACGGCGGCATCGGTACCGAGTCCGCTCGGGCCACCCTGGCCACCGCGTTGCACACCGTCCTGCGGCTGCTCGCGCCGTTCCTGCCCTACGTCACCGAAGAGGTCTGGTCGTGGTGGCAGGAGGGCTCGATCCACACCGCACCGTGGCCGCGGGCGACCGAGCTGGGCTCGGCCGCTGCCAGTGACCCGGCGCTGCTGGACACGGTCGCCGCCGCACTGGCCGGCCTCCGCGGCGCCAAGTCGCAGGCCAAGGTCTCGATGAAGACCGAGCTCAGCCGCGCCGAGTTCGTCGGTAGCCCGGCACAGGTGACCGCGATCGGCCACGCCGAGGGCGACCTGCGCAACGCCGGCAAGGTGGTCGGTGACTTCGTGCTGACGCCGGCCGAGGATGCGGTCGAGATCAGCGTGAGCGTGGAGTTCGTGCCCACCGAGGAGTGACCTGAGAAGTAGCAGCGGCCCCGTGCTGCACCGAGCGGAAGCCGGTGCGGGACGGGGCCTGACTGTTTCTACGGGCGCCTGGCGGCGTGGCGAAGGTGAGGGCTCTGCGGACCGTCAGCGACGGCCGTGACGCTTGCCCTTGTTGTGGCCGCGGTTCTTCTGCTTGCTGTGGCCGCGGTTCTTGTCCTTGCTGTGGCCGCGGTTCTTGTCCTTGCTGTGGCCGCGATTCTTACCGTGCCCCTGGGAGCTGTGGCTGGACGAACTGTGGCTGTGCGACGAACTGTGGCTGTGCGAGCTGTGACTCGACGAGTTGTGCTGGGAGTGCCTCGGCTTGCGGTTCTTCCGCTCCCACTTGCGACGGTCCTTATCAGCCCTCTTGTCGGCCTTCTCAGCCTGCTGAGCGGCCTTCTTGGCCTCCTGCGCAGCCTTCTTGGCTTCGTGGTCAGCCTTCTTCGTCTCGTCCTTCGTCGACTCCTCGGCCGGCTCGGTCGCCGTCGGAGACTGAGCGCCCTTGGGCCCACGGATCCGCTGCTTCTTGGTGACTGCCGGGCCGTCGGATTCCTTGCGGTCGTTGGCGGCGCGACGTGCCCGCGGGTGGTCCCCGGACGGACCCAGCACACTCGGATCGGTGGTCGAGCCGGAAGCGGGGTCGCCGAGCCCGGAGATCAGACCGTCGAAGAAGCCGTTCTGGCCCGCAGGACGGCTCGGCGCGGCGTCGTCGCGCGCCTGGCCGCCGTTGATCAGGATCACGCTGGAGGAGGCGACGTCGTCCGAACTCGACTGGTCCGGGGCACCGAGCGACTGAGCGACGAAGACGCTGACGCCCACAGCAAGCAGAACAAAGGCCGCAAGCGGTCGCTTCTGCGCAGTGCTCATCGTCTCCCTAGCGTGATCCGGTACCCGTGACACTCACGGGTGGCAGGCCCCAAGATATCCCGAACCCTGAGGCGCGCAGCGAGCCCATCCGGGAATACCCCCCAGATGGGCTACGCCGAACGAACTGATCAGACCGAACGGATCAGGCAGAGCGCTTCTTCTTGGGCTCTTCCTCGCGGACGATCAACGTGGGGCTCACGTCGTCCTCCACGGTCTCCCGGGTGACGACCACCTTGGCGATGTCTCCGCGGGACGGAACGTCGTACATGACGTGGAGCAGCACCTCTTCGATGATCGCGCGCAGACCTCGAGCACCAGTGCCGCGCTCCATCGCCCGGTCGGCGATCGCGACGATCGCCTCGTCGGTGAACTCAAGCTCGACGCCGTCGATCTCGAACAGCTTCTGATACTGCTTGACCAGCGCGTTCTTCGGCTCGGTGAGGATCTGCACCAACGCCTCGTTGTCGAGCTTGTTGACGCTCGCGATCAGCGGCAGTCGGCCGATGAACTCGGGGATCAGGCCGAACTTAGTGAGGTCCTCGGGACGCACCTGGTTGAGCAGGGCCTCCTCATCGCGCTCCGCGGCGCCACGAACCTCGGCGGTGAAGCCCAGGCTCTTCTTGCCGACCCGCTGCTCGATGATGTTCTCCAGCCCGGCGAAGGCGCCGCCGACGATGAACAGGATGTTCGTCGTGTCGATCTGGATGAACTCCTGGTGCGGGTGCTTACGACCGCCCTGCGGCGGTACCGAGGCGGTGGTGCCCTCCAGGATCTTCAGCAGGGCCTGCTGCACACCCTCACCGGAGACGTCACGAGTGATCGAGGGGTTCTCGGCCTTCCTCGCCACCTTGTCGATCTCGTCGATGTAGATGATCCCGGTCTCGGCCTTCTTGACGTCGTAGTCGGCGGCCTGGATCAGCTTGAGCAGGATGTTCTCGACATCCTCACCGACATAACCGGCCTCGGTGAGCGCCGTGGCGTCCGCGATCGCGAAGGGCACGTTGAGCATCCGGGCCAAGGTCTGCGCCAGGTACGTCTTGCCACAGCCGGTCGGACCGACGACGAGGATGTTGGACTTGGCCACCTCGACGGCGTCAGCGTGCTTGGTGCCGGCCGCCAGGCCGGACTGGACGCGCTTGTAGTGGTTGTAGACGGCGACCGCGAGAGACTTCTTCGCCGTCTCCTGGCCGATCACGTAGGAGTTCAGGAACTCGAAGATCTCCTTGGGCTTCGGCAGCTCCTCGAGACCGACCTCGGAACGCTCGGAGAGCTCCTCCTCGATGATCTCGTTACAGAGGTCGATGCACTCGTCGCAGATGTAGACGCCGGGGCCGGCGATCAGCTTCTTGACCTGCTTCTGGCTCTTCCCGCAGAACGAGCACTTCAGCAGGTCACCTCCGTCACCAATGCGTGCCACGGACGGACTTCCTTCCCTCGAACATCAACTTCTCGAACCTACCCCGCGCCGACCGTTTTGGGCGGCCGACACGGGGTGTCGACCGGTCAGACCAGCGCTGCCTTGCGCGACTCGATCATCGAGTCGATCAGGCCGTAGTCGACGGCCTGCTGTGCGGTGAGGATCTTGTCGCGTTCGATGTCGCGGCTCACTTCCTCGATCGACTTGCCCGAAGCGTCGGCGAGCATCTTCTCGAGCAGCTCACGCATCCGGATGATCTCGTTGGCCTGGATCTCCAGGTCCGAGATCTGACCGCCCTGGCCCTCGGTGTAGGGCTGGTGGATCAGGATCCGGGCGTTGGGCAGGGCCAACCGCTTGCCGGGGGCACCGGCAGCCAGCAGGACCGCAGCTGCGGAAGCCGCCTGACCGATGCAGACGGTCTGCACATCGGGCTTGATGAAGCGCATGGTGTCGTAGATCGCCGTCAACGCGGTGAACGAACCACCGGGGCTGTTGATGTAGATCTGGATGTCCTGGTCGGGGTTCATCGACTCCAGGCACATCAGCTGCGCGATCACCGCGTTGGCGACGTCGTCGCTGATCGGGGTGCCCAGGTAGATGATCCGGTCCTCGAAGAGCTTCGCGTACGGGTCGATCCGACGGAAGCCGTAGGAGGTCCGCTCTTCCCACTGCGGGATGTAGTAGTTCATGCTCAGTCCTTCTTGTGGGCCGGGCGACCCTCGTCAGAGGTCTCGCGGGCGCTGGTGATCACCTTGTCGATGAGGCCGTACTCGAGGGCCTGGTGAGGCGTGAACCAACGGTCGCGGTCGGAGTCGCGCTCGATCTCCTCGACGGTGCGGCCGGTGTGCTCGGCGATCAGCTCGCCCAGCTGCTTCTTGAGCAGCAGGCTCTGCTGGGCCTGGATCTTGATGTCGGAGGCCGAGCCGCCGATGCCGCCGGACGGCTGGTGCATCATGATCCGCGCGTGCGGCAGGGCGTAACGCTTGCCCTTGGCGCCGGCGCAGAGCAGGAACTGACCCATCGAAGCGGCCAGGCCCATCGCCACGGTGGCGACGTCGTTGGGGATGTAGTTCATGGTGTCGTAGATCGCCATACCGGCGTCGACCGAACCACCCGGGCTGTTGATGTGCAGGAAGATGTCAGCCTCGGGGTCTTCCGCCGACAGCAGCAACAACTGGGCGCAGATCGCGTTGGCGTTCTGGTCGCGGACCTCCGAGCCGAGGAAGACGATCCGCTCACGCAGCAGGCGCTGGTAGACGTTGTCGTCGAGCCCGTACGACGGGAGGCCACCGTTCATCTGGGGACTGGGAATCTGGTTCACGGGACCGACACTAGACCGCGGCACCGACAAAACCACGGGCTCTGGGCCGGTGTTCGCCCACAGCGGATTCGCTGAGGGCTCAACGCCGATCTGCAGTCGCCTCCACCCGGGCCCTGACCCCGGCCAGCGTGCGGGCCATCCCCGCCTCCAACTCGTCGGCGTGCGACGCAGCCCCGCCCAGCAGCGCGCCGGCGAAGACCTTGCTCAGCAGGGTCAGTCTGCGCGGGACCGGACGCCGGTGCACCAGACGGGTTCCGCTCGGCTCCGCATGCAACTCGAAGATCCATCGCGCGCCGCTGGACGCGGTGTCCCAGACCAGCTCGCGCTGGGGAACCACCACGGCGACGACGTTGCGGGTCGGCCACCAGACCCACCCGCGCCGGTTGATCCCCAGGTACCACTGCCCGACCCGCATCCCGCCACGCTTGAGCGGCAGCATCCGGACGGTCTCCGGGCTCCCCTCCGCCATCGCGGCGACGTCGCTGATCACCTGCCACACCGCCACCGGCGGGGCCGCGATCAGCTCTTCGACACGCAACTCACGATCAGGACTCATACCAACCACCTCAGCAGTGCATCTTGGACTTCGGGATGGGCCGCCAGCGACTGCTTGGCGTCACCGACGTGGTGCACCGCAGCGCTGGGGAAGAGTTCCCGGGCCTGGCGCGGGCGGCGGCGGCTCCGTTCGCGCCACCAGACCAGCGATCCCAACAACGAGCCGATCGGGTTGCCCTCCACCCGGGCACGGCGGGTGATCAGGGTGTACCGGGCCGACAGCTCGGGCACGTCCGGCCGCGCCCGCTCCTCGTCGACCACACCGGCCAGTTCGGCCTCCAGACCACGGCCCAACGGCGAGCTGCCTGCGGTGGTCGGCACCACCAGATGCGGTGTCCCGAGGAGGACGACGTCGGTGGTCAACCGCTGCCACGCCTGAGGATCGACGGTGGCCACAGCGCCGGCGGACCGGAGCGCCAAGCCACCGTCACCGGAGGCGAGGACCGCGATCCGGCTCACCGGCGTCGGCCAGCCGTCCACGAGGTTCTGCAACAACGCGCTGAGCTCGACCCCGACGGCCGCGCCGCCGTCGCCGCTCGGCGCCGGGACCCGGATCTGGACCGGCGTCCAGCCGAGCAGCCGCTCCAACCTGTCGGCGTACCCCGAGTCGTCACCGTCCCAGACGGTCTCGGACTGCGACGGGTCCGGGAGCAGCAGCAACAGCCGGTCGGTCGCGTCCCGATAGGCACCTCGCAACTCCTCGGCACGCACCGCGATATCGACGCCGCGGCGCCGCAGCCGGACCGGCGCCGCGTTGACCGTCGTGGCCCGGGCGAAAGCCAAGGCACGTGGGGTCTGCCGAACCACCAACCGCCAACCCAGACCGCTGGCGGTACGGACCAGGCGCGCGCCCAGCCGGAACGCCACCGCCGGGAGGCCGATCTGCTCGGTCGAAGCACCCGGATGCGGGCCGCTGGAGGAACTCACCCCGCAGAGTCTGGCCCCGAACGCAGTCGGCAGCAACCGAAACGCCACAACCCGTTCTCAGTAACGCCGAACGCCGCCCGGCAGAGCCGGGCGGCGTTCGGTTCAAGCGTTCAGGGACGACTCACTCGGAGTCGGTCTCCGCGGCGTCAGCCTCGGCGACCTCGGCCTCCGGCTCACCGATGGTGCCGTCGGGACGGAGGTTCTTCAGCTCGACAGCGTTGCCCGAGGCATCCTTGACGACAGCGGTCTCCACGATCGTGGCGAGCGCCTTGCCGCGCAGGATCTCCTGGACCAGGTCCGGGATGTGGTTGTGCTCGAACATGTGGTTCGCGAACTCCTGCGGGTCCTGACCGGACTGCTGGGCGCGACGCACCAGGTGCTGGGAGAGCTCGTTCTGGTCGACACCGAGCTCCTCGGCCTTGGCGACCTTGTCCAGGATGAACTGGGCAGCGACGGCGTCACGCACGCGGCGGTCGAGGTCAGCCTCGAACTCCTCGACGGTCTGGCCCTCGTCCTCGAGGTACTTCTCCATGGTCATCCCGGCGAACATGAGCTGCTGCTCGATGTTCTGGCGGCGAGCGTTGAGCTCATCGGTGACCAGCGAGTCGGGAAGCGGGATCGAGACCTTCTCCAGCAGCACCTCGAGCACGGCGTCGCGGGCAGCAGCGGCCTGCTCCAGACGCTTGCCGCGGCCGAGACGCTCGCGGACATCGTCGTTCAGCTCGGCGGCGGTGTCGAACTCCGAGGCCAGCTGGGCGAACTCGTCGTCGAACTCCGGAAGCTCCTGCTCCTGGACCTGGGTCACGGTGACCTCGACGTCGACGTCCTGGCCGACCAGGTCGCCGCCCACGAGCTGCGAGGTGAAGTTCTTGGTGTCGCCGGCGCTCATGCCGACAAGAGCCTCGTCGAGGCCGTCCAGCATGCCGCCGCGACCGACCTTGTAGGACATGCCGGAGACCTCGGCGCCGTCGAGCACCTCGCCGTCCTGGCGGGCGGCCAGGTCGATGGTGACGAAATCGCCCTCAGCAGCCGCACGCTCGACGACCTTCAGGGTGGCGAACCGCTCACGCAGCGCCTCGACCTGCTCGGTGACGTCCTCGTCGGTGATGGTGATGTCCTCGACCGAGGCCTCGATGCCGTCGTAGGCAGGCATCTCGAAGTCGGGCTTGATGTCCACCTCGGCGGTGAACTCCAAGACGTCGTTGTCCTCGAGCTTGGTCACGTCGATCTCGGGCTGGCCGAGCGGCTCCAGCTCGTTCTCCTGCAGCGCCTCGAAGTACTTCTGGGGCAGGACGTCGTTGATCGCCTGGTCGAGGACCGCGCCACGGCCGACCTGGCGGTCGATCACAGCAGCCGGAACCTTGCCGCGACGGAAGCCCGGCACGTTGATCTGCTGAGCGATCTTCTTGTACGCCGCGTCGAGGCTCGGCTTGAGCTCCTCGAAGGGCACCTCGACGGTCAGCTTGGCCCGGGTCGGGCTCAAGGTCTCGACGGCGCTCTTCACAGGTGTTCTCCTCATGCTTGTGGGGTTTCTCTGAGTCGGGGCGACAGGACTCGAACCTGCGGTCTCCTGCTCCCAAAGCAGGCGCGCTAGCCACTACGCTACGCCCCGCCAAAAGTGCCCAGGCGGGCTCTTAGAGCGGATGACGGGAATCGAACCCGCGTAATCAGTTTGGAAGACTGAGGCTCTACCATTGAGCTACATCCGCGCTTTTTGTTGCGCGCCCATGCTGCCACATCACAACGCCATGCCTGCAATCAGGCCCGCAGTTGTCTCACCACGCAGGCTCAGCGCCGATGGATCAGCAGCAGCGCTCGGTCGTCATCGGGGGCAGCGATCCGATCGATCAGCCGCCGCGCGCCGTGGTCGAACCCTTCCTGGAGCAACTTCTCGCCCTCGCCCGCCAGCCGATCGATGCCCGCGGTGAGGTCGTTGGTCGGGCTCTCCACGAGGCCGTCGGTGTAGAGCATGATCGCGTCACCCGAGTTCAGACGTCCGCGGTAGACCTCGAACTCCGCGCCGTCGAAGAGGCCCAGGATCGGGCCGTCCGTCTCGTGGGCGCCCCAGCGGCCGGTACCCGCGTCCAGATGCAGGGCCGGCGGGTGGCCGGCGGTGCGCACCTCGAAGTCACCACTCTCCAGGTCGACACTCAGGTGGACGGCGGTGGCGAACCCCTCGTCCCAGTCCTGGCGGAGCAGGTACCGGTTGGCGGCGGGCAGGAACTCCTCGGCGCTCACCGCCGTCAGCAGCCCGCTGAACGCACCCGAGAGCAGGAGCGAGCGGGTACCGGCGTCGACGCCCTTGCCGGAGACGTCGGCAACGACCAGGTCGAGGCGTGGGCCACTCCCCTGCCGGTAGGCCACTACGAAGTCGCCGGCGAACGAGGTGCCCCCGGCCGAACGGAGCGCCGACTCGGCGTACCAGTCCGCGGGCAGCGCGGGCAGTTTGCCCTGGCTGAGGATCCGGTCGCGGAGGTCCACCAGCATCGACTCGCCGCGCAGGCCACCGACCCCGAGCTCGGTACGCCGGAACGACGCCAGCATCACGATCAGGCCGACGCCGAAGATGACCACCACGCCGGCCACGATCCGCGGACTCATCTCGGGCTGCCGGGTCAACGCGAGCGCCAGC
This sequence comes from Nocardioides sp. Bht2, assembly GCF_047308515.1. Lineage (NCBI taxonomy): Bacteria > Bacillati > Actinomycetota > Actinomycetes > Propionibacteriales > Nocardioidaceae > Nocardioides > Nocardioides sp. Bht2. The sequence continues at coordinate 91,400 of NZ_JBLBWI010000002.1, read as the reverse complement.
ATCGTGAGCACCGCGATCACGAACCAGGGCAGGTGCCGGGGCCCGAGCAGGACGCTGCCCAGCACCAACGGGAGCGCCAGCACCGTCAGCGGCCACCAGGTGGGCCAGACGAAGTAGATCGAGCCGATCGCCAAGGTCAGCAGATAGAGCAGGGAGAGGACATAGGTGTCCCCCTCACCGAAGCGTCGTCTCAGCCGTTCGAACGATGACCGACGCGAGCGGCTCCGCTGCACCACGTGGTCTCCTGTCCTCGACGTTCGCGCCTACTGTAGATGAGCCCGTGAGCGGAAGACCGGCTGACAACCGGGGCACCAGAACGAGTTCCGTCCGGCCAGCGTCTCGATCCGGATCGGCTTCGTGCAGAGCAGACAGGGTTGACCGGTGCGCCGGTAGACATAGACCTCACCGCCGTGGTCGTCCTTGCGGGGTTCCCGCCCCATCGCCTCGGGGGTGTGCTCGGGACGGACCGTGTCGATCCGGCCGGTGCGGACGCCGTCGCGCATCAGGTCGACGAGGTCGTCCCAGATCGCCTGGAACTGGTTGCGGCGCAGCGTCCTTCCGGGCCGCAGCGGGTGCATCTTGTGCCGGAAGAGGACCTCGGCGCGGTAGACGTTGCCGACACCGGCCAGCACCGCCTGGTCCATCAACAGGTCGCCGATGCTCCGGTCGCTACGCGAGATCTTGCGCCAGGCCCGCTCCGGATCGCTGTCCGGTCGCAACGGATCGGGGCCGAGCGAGGCGATCACCTTCTCCCGCTGCGCCACCCCGACCAGGTCGCAACGGGTCGCGCCCCGCAGGTCCGCATAGGCCGAATGGTCGGCAGCGACCAGGCGCAGCCGCACCGCTCCGACCGGGGCCGGCGCGATCCCCGTAGCGAGATCGAACCGACCGATCAGACCGAGATGGATGTGCACGATCCGCTCGTCGTCGAACTCGATGAAGAGGTGTTTGCCCGCGGCGTCGGCTTCGAGCAGGGTCGCTCCGTTGAGCAGCGCCGCATCCGCGGCGAACCGGCCCTGCGGCGAGCTGACGCCGACCCGTTGTCCGGCGAAGGCGTCACTCAGCAACCCGGCCAAGCGGCGCAGGGTGTGACCTTCAGGCATCCTCGTCGCCGGCGTCGCCCACGGTGCCCTGGAGCGCCGAGGCGGGGAGCTCGGGCAGCAGGCCCTCGGTCTCGTAGACGCTCAACTGGTTGATCCGCCGCACGTGGCGCTCGTCGCCGGGGAACGGCGTGGCCAAGAAGAGCTCGATGAACCGGGTCATCTCCTCCACCGTGTGCATCCGGCCACCGACCGAGATCACGTTGGCGTCGTTGTGCTCACGGGCAAGAGTCGCGGTCTCCTCCGACCAGACCAGGGCGGAGCGGATCCCGGCGACCTTGTTCGCCGCGATCTGCTCGCCGTTGCCGGAGCCACCGATCACGACGCCCAGGCTGTCGAGGCCCTCGGCCCGCTCCGCGGCGACGCCTTCGGCGGCACGCAGGCAGAAGACCGGGTAGTCGTCGAGGGCGTCGTAGACGAACGGGCCGTGGTCGACCACTTCGTGGCCGGCGTCGATGAGCCAGTTGAGCAGGTGGTCCTTGAGTTCGAGGCCGGCATGGTCGGAGCCGAGGTGCACGCGCATGGAGCAAGTTTCTCAGGCCGCGGCCAGCTTGGCCACGACGGGGCACCGCGGCGAGACGGCCGCGGCGGGCCGCGCACGGGGATCAGTCCCGCTCGAGCACCATCTGCACGAAACCGGCCGCCTGGCGCTGCACGCCGTCGGCTGCGTCGAAGACGTCCGGGTGCCGCCAGAAGCCGTGGATCTGGCCGAGCGCCCGGCTCCCGTGTACCTCCACCCCGGCCTCGGCGAGGAGCTGCACCAGGTATTCGCCCTCGTCGCGTAGCGGGTCGTGTTCGGCGGTGACCACCAGGGTCGGCGGCAACGTCGCCAACCGGTCCGACCGCAGCGGCGCCAGATCCGGGTTGTGCAGATCGTCCGACGTTGCGGCGTACTGCTGCCAGTACCAGGCCGCCTCAGCAGCGTCGAAACCCTCGGCCGCGCTCTGGTAGGAGTCGAAGTTCGCCTCGGGGTCGAGGAAGGGGTAGATCAGGACGACCCCGGCGAAGAGGCCCGGGTTGCGGAGCGCGGCGACCAGGGCAAGGTTGCCGCCGGCGCTGTCGCCGTGGGCGAAGAGCCGCCCGACGTCGCCCAGGCCACCGCGCCGCACCCAGCCGATCACCGTGTCGACGTCGTCGGGGGCGGCGGGGAACTTGTCCTCGGGCGGTCGCCGATAGTCCACCGAGAGCATCGGGATACCGACCAGCCGGGCGAACCGTCGCACCGCGGCGTCGTGCACCTCGACGTCGTTGAAGACGAAGCCGCCGCCGTGCAGGTGGATCAACAGCGCGTCGGTGCGTTCTCCCGGCCGGTAGTAGCGACAGGGGACGCCGCCCGCGTCGACATCGCGCACCTCGGCCAACTCCACCCGCGGCACTGCTGCCGCCTTCTCCCGCGCTTGACGCCGACTGTCGTCGATGTCGAAGCCGGGATCGGTCACCTTCTGCTCGGTCGCGTAATCGGCGACGGCGGCACGCGCCTGCGGGTGGAGGGCCATCACCTCACCTCAGCGCGACATCAGGGCGTCGAGGCCCACCGTCACCGAAGCCGCCACACGCCAGTCGATCCGCTGGTCCGGCACCGTGACGACGTAGCGGTCGCGCAGGGTGGCCCGTCGGTCCACGGAGAAGAGGGGCTGCCCGGTGGCACCGTCGACGAAGTCGAAGTGGAACCGGAAGGGCAGCTCCACGAAGCGGCGCAGGACCGCCACCGCCTGGTTCCGCTCGGCGCCGCTACCGGCGTAGCCGGGGCCCTCGATCAGGAAGGTGGAGCGCAGCAGACTCGCCTTGAAGTCCTTCTTGAAGAAGCCGAGCGGCGCGCCGCCGCCGTCCATCACGTCGTAGCCCGATGCCAGGTCGATCGCCTTGCGGGCCGCGAAACCGAAGACCGGGGTGGTCATCTGCTCCTCGGCGAAGAAGGTGACCTTCTCCTTGAACGCCATCCGCTTCTGGTGGGCGAATGCCATCAAGGCACCCTCGGTCCCGTCCGGGTTGGCGGCCAGGACCCGGTAACGGTTGGCCGTCATCGCCAGCTTCTGCGCGACGTAGAACATCGGCACGTGCTGGATCTGTGGTGTCTGCATGGGGTCAGTATCACGGGAGGGACCTCGCCAACCCGTCGTCGGGCCGCTCCCGATCACCGGACGACGGCACCCCGACGGCCGCGCCGCGCTCCTACCCTGACCACGGCCAGGTGGCCGGCGTCACCCGCGCGCACCCGCGCGAGCGCCCCGATGGAGGAGTGAGCATGAGACTGGACGGCAAGGTCGCGATCGTCACCGGCGGCGCGAAGGGCATCGGCAAGGCGATCGTCGGCGCGTTCGTCGACGAGGGCGCCAAGGTACTGATCGTCGACGTCGACGAGCAGGCCGGCCAGGCCCTCCAGGCCGAGCTGGGCGACGCCACCGCGTTCCTCTCCGCGGACCTGTCGGTCGAGGCGAACGCCGCCGTGATCGTGGCGACGGCGGTGGAGACCTTCGGCGGTCTCCACGTGCTGGTCAACAACGCGCACGCCTCGCAGCAGGCTCCGCTGCTGCAGACCACCCAGGCCATGTTCGACCTCTCTCTGGGCACCGGTTTCTGGCCGGTCTTCTGGCTGATGCGCGAGGCGCACCCGCACCTGGCGGCGACCCAGGGCTCGATCATCAACTTCGCCTCCGGCGCCGGCCTGAACGGCAACCCGACCCAAGGTGCCTACGCGGCAGCGAAGGAGGCCGTGCGTGGCATCAGTAGGGTGGCGGCCCGGGAGTGGGCGGTGGACGGGATCAACGTCAACCTGATCTCTCCGTTGGCCCGCACCGAGGGTGTCGACGCGTTCATCAAGGCGCACCCCGAGCAGGAGAAGGTGCTCTCCTCGGGCAACCCGATGCGGCGCCTCGGCGACCCGCGCGCCGACATCGCCCCGGTCGCGGTCTTCCTGGCCAGCGACGACGCCCGGTACATGACCGGTCAGACCCTGATGGCCGACGGCGGCGGGATCATGCTCCGCTGACTCCCGAGGGGCTATTGGTGCGCCCTCGGGTCAGCTGGTGAGGCCGAGGCGGCCCAACTCCTCATCGACGATCGCCGGGTCGAGCTTGGTGAAGACCGGGCTCGGCTTGGCGATCGGGGTGCCGACCTTGATCTCACTCCGGCCCCAGGCGCGGGCGCCGCTGTAGTCGCCGGTGATGATCGGGTAGCCGGGGCCACCGTCCAGGTCGTCGGCCTCCACGATCTGCGGCATCGGCTGCAGGTCCCCGGCACCGCCCAGGATCACGTCGATCTGGTTGGCGGTGAACGGCAGGAACGGGCTGAGCAGCGTGTTGAGGTCGCTGACGCACTGCGCCATCACGTGCAGGATCGTGCCCAGGCGTTCGCGTTCCGACTCCTCCTTGAGCTTCCACGGCTCGGAGTCGGTGACGTACTTGTTCACCTCGCCCACCGCACGCATCGCCTCGCCGATCGACTGACGCATCTTGTTGCGCCCGATCAGTTCGCCGACCTCGGCGAAGGCCTGCTCGGTGGTCGCCAGCACCGCGCGGTCGGCGTCGCTGAGTTCGCCGGCGGGCGGAAGCTCACCGAAGTTCTTGGCGATCAGGGTCGCGGTACGGCTGACCAGGTTGCCCCAGCCGGCGACCAGCTCGGAGTTGGTCCGGGTGACGAACTCGCCCCAGGAGAAGTCGGAGTCCTGGTTCTCGGGTCCGGCTGCGGCCACGAAGTACCGGAACGCATCGGCCTGGTAGCGACTGAGCAGGTCGGCCACGTAGATGACGACCTTCTTGGAGGAGGAGAACTTGCGTCCCTCCATCGTCAAGAACTCCGAGGAGACGACCTCGGTGGGCAGGTTCAGCTGGCCCAGGCTGTGCTCCGAGCCCCCGTTGCTGCCCTTGCCGTTGTAGGCCAACAACTCGGCCGGCCAGATCTGGCTGTGGAACGTGATGTTGTCCTTGCCCATGAAGTAGTAGGAGAGCGCCTCGGGCTCGTTCCACCACTTGCGCCAGGCGTCGGCGTCGCCGCTGCGCCGGGCCCACTCGATCGACGCCGACAGGTAACCGATGACGGCGTCGAACCAGACGTACAGCTTCTTGGTCGGGTTCTCACGCCAGCCCTCGAGCGGCACCGCGATCCCCCAGTCGATGTCGCGGGTCATCGCGCGCGGCTTGATCTCGGCGAGGATGTTCTTGGAGAACTTGATGACGTTGGGGCGCCAGGTGCCGGACGCCTCGCGCTCGTCGAGCCATTCGCCCAACGCCTCGGCCAGGGCCGGCAGGTCGAGCAGGAAGTGCTGGGTCTCGATGAACTCCGGCTTCTCGCCGTTGATCCGGCTGACCGGGTTGATCAGGTCGTGTGGGTCGAGCTGATTGCCACAGTTGTCGCACTGGTCGCCACGGGCGCCGTCGGCACCACAGATCGGGCAGGTGCCCTCGATGTAGCGGTCCGGCAGGGTGCGGCCGGTCGACGGCGAGATCGCACCGAAGGTGGTCTGCTCGACGAAGTAACCGTTCTCGTAGACCCCGGTGAAGAGCTCCTGGACGACGGCGTGGTGGTTGCGCGTCGTGGTCCGGGTATAGAGGTCGTAGGAGATCCCCAGCCCGGCCAGGTCCTCGATGATCAGTCGGTGGTTGCGGTCCACCATCTGCTGCGGCGTCAGGCCGGCCTCGTCGGCGGCGATCAGGATCGGGGTGCCGTGCTCGTCGGAGCCGGAGACCATCAGCACCTCGTGGCCGGCCATCCGCATGTAGCGGCTGAAGACGTCGGAGGGCACACCGAAACCGGCGACGTGGCCGATGTGACGGGGCCCGTTGGCGTACGGCCAGGCAACTGCAGAAAGGACGCGACTCATGGGCTCGATCTTAGTGCGGGCGACCCGCGGGCCCGGCAGAGGATCGGCGTCACCACGACGGCGGCCGACCGGGTTCGGTCGACCGCCGTCACGGAGAGCTACTTCAGGACCTTCACCGTGGTGGCCCGGCCCGAGGTCAGGTACGGGCCGGTGTCCAGGAACCGGACCTGCACCTTGCGGGTGCCGACCGGCACCGACGTGAAGACCACGCGCACCCAACCGTTGACCAGGCGCACCTCCTGCAGCTTCGCGCCGACCCGGATCCGGACCAGCCCATTGATCGGCGGAGCCCCCGGCGCCGACACCTTGACCTTGACGACGGCACGCTTCCGCTTCCCCACGGTGGCCACCTTCGTCGTCGGCTTCACGGTGACCGGCGCAGCGAGCGCCACCTCTTCACGCGTGGCCCGGTACTTGGCGCGGCTGAGGTCGGTCCGCAACGAGACGACCTTGCCCAGATCGGCGGCACCGAGGGTGTAGCTGGGTCCGGTGCCGACGACCACGCCGTTGCGCAACCAGGTGTGGACCGCGGTCGCGTCCGCCGGGCTGTAGGTCCCCGGCGTCGCCTTGAGCGTGGTGCCCAACGTCGGCTTCCCGGTCAGCTTGGCCGGCTGCTCGACCTCGATCACGCCGGCCAGCACCTTGGCGGTCGGCGCTGTGGTCGTGGTGACGAGTCGGTACCCGTAGACCTTTGCGGTCACCCGCGCGCTGAGCTGGGCGTCGATCTGTTCCTGAGCGACCGGCAGCTCCCAGCCGGTGGCGCCTGCGATCTCCTTGCCGTCGGCGAGCCACTGGACGGTCGAGGCACTGGGCGCGGGCGCCCAGGTCCCCGGATCGACGCTGAGCACCTCGTCGACCTCGGGCAGGCCGGTGATCTCCGGCGGCTTGACAGCCTCGAACTGACCGAAGGCGACGGCGGCCGTGGCAGCGCTGGTCGCGGTCGTGGTCTTGTAACCCGGGCGGGTTGCGGTGACCTGGAGGGTGAGCTTCTTGGTACGCACGTCAGGGGTGACGACGTAGGTCGACTTCGTCGCCCCGGCGATCGGGGCACCGTCAGCGAACCACTGGGCCGCATAGGCGGTGGGCGAGTTCGCCCACCGGCCGTAGTTGGCGGCCAGCGTCTGACCCACCTGCAGTGTGCCGTTGATCGACGGCGCGGTGGTGTTGGTCAGCGGGAGGTCGAGGAAGTGGATGAAGCCGGTGGGCCAGCGGTTGCTGGCGGTGGTGATCCGGCGCCACGAGAAGTCGCCGCCCCAGCTGTCCTCGGAGATGATGATCTCAGTGGGCGACACCACGCGTTCGACGTAGGCGACGTGGCCGGCGCTGCCGACGCCGGGCGAGTTCGCCTTCCACCACGCGACCGCACCGACAACGGGGGTCTTGTTGGTGATCGACTTCATCGCCACGCCCCAGTTGGTGGCGTTGCCCGAGCCGGTCCACGGCCGCTTCGAGGAGTAGCCGGCCTGCACCATCCGGTAGGCGGCGTAGTTCGTGCAGTTGTGGCCCGAGTACATCTGCCACCACATCTTGGAGCCGGCCGTCTTGTAACCGGCGTGGCTGTAGCCCGCCTTGGCGCAGCTGTCGTAGCCCATGCACAAGTAGACGTTGGTCGCTGACGCCGGTTGGGAGGTGGCCGGCAGCAGCACGGCAAGCAAGATCCCAACAAGCACACTTGGTAACACACGTAACATCTGCCTCACGAGGCGTCAGTATGCCCATGTCAAGCACCGACACGCTATGGCGGGGCACTAATTTCAACCATGTAGTTTCATGATATCCGCGCAAACGGCGTGTCGGTGCTTGCATTCCAGGCGAAAAGTTCGCCCGGGAGTCAGGAGAAGTCGAGTCCCCCGGTCCGGCTCCGCTTCAGCTCGAAGAAGGTCGGGTAGGAGGCGAGTGCGACGGCTCCGTCCCACAGACCGCCGGCGGTCTCACCGCGCGGAATGCTGCCCAGAACCGGGCCGAAGAAGCCGACGCCGTTGACGTGGATCGTCGGAGTGCCGACGTCGTCGCCGACCTTGTCCATCCCCTCATGGTGCGAACGGGCCACCGCCTCGTCCAGGCTGGTGTCGTCCATCGCGTCGACCAGGTCGTCAGGGAGCCCGACCTCGGCGACAGCCTCGGCGATCAGCTCTCGATCGATGTTGCGACGCTCCGGCTGGTGGATCCGCTCACCCAGGGCGGTGTACAGCGGCAACAACACCTTCTCGCCATGCGCCTGCTCGGCGGCGATCAGCACCCGGACCGGGCCCCACGCAGCGGTCAACATCTCCCGGTAGGCCTCCGGGACGTCCTTGTCCTTGTTCAGGTAGCCGAGGCTCATCACGTGCCAGTGCACCTCGACGTCTCGGACCTGCTCGACCTCCAGCATCCAGCGGGAGGTGATCCAGGCGAAGGGACACGACGGGTCGAACCAGAAATCGGCGCGATTCTTCTCAGTGGTCATAGCATCACCTAACCACCCGGCGACGCCGCTTGTTCCTGTCCCAGCCCTCAGCCGAGACCACAGAGCAGGCCGATCAGGGCGCCGGCCGCGATCAGCCAGGCGCTGTTCAGGGAGGTCCAGCGCAAGGCCGCCAGGGCGCCGAGGGCCAGCAGCACGGTGACCGGATCGACCAGGGCACCCCGGCCGAGCTGCCAGGTGACGCCGACCATCAGCGCGAACGCCGCCGCGTTCAACCCGTCCAGGGCCCGCGCCGTCCAGGTCCGGCTCCGCAGATGGTCGGTGATCCTGGTCAGCAGCCCGACGAAGACGAACGACGGCGCGAAGATCGCCACCGTCGCCACGAAGGCACCTGGCACCCCGGCGACCAGGTAGCCGATGAAGGTGGCAGTGGTGAAGAGCGGACCGGGAGTCACCTGACCGATCGCGACGGCGTCGAGCAACTGCTGCTGGCTGATCCAACCGAGCCGGTCGACGAAGTCTCCCTCCAGGAAGGCCAGCAGGACGTAGCCGCTGCCGTAGAGCACCGCACCTATCTTCAGCATCGTCCAGAAGAGCTGGGACAGCTGACCGGTGTCACCGCCGAACCATGCCAACGGCACCACCAACGCGGAGGTCGAGCCCCGGACCCGGAGTGTGCTGACTCCGGCCACCGCTCCCCCGACGGCCAGGATCAACAACTCGTTGACGCCGACGAAGAAGGCGACCAGAGCCGCGACGGCCAGCAGCACCCGCCAGGCCTCGGCGAACACGGTCGGTACCAGGGAGACCAGCGCATGCGCGACGATGCCCAGCACCACCGGCACCACGCCATAGAGCAGTGCGGTGAACGACGGCGTGGTCCCGTACCGGACATAGATCCAGGCCAGGAAGGTGACGATCGTGGCGGCCGGCAGGATGAAGCAGAGCCCCGCTGCGAGCAGGCCTCGCCACCCGGCCCGCTCATGTCCCAGGTGCATCGCGAGCTCGGTCGAGTTCGGCCCAGGGATCAGGTTCGTGGCGCCCATCAGGTCGACGAACCGTTGGTCGTCCACCCATCCGCGACGCCGGACCAGCTCCTCACGCATCATCGCGATGTGCGCGACCGGGCCGCCGAACGCGATGACGCCCAGCCGCGCGAAGACGCTGATCGTCTCACGCAGGTCTCCGCTCGGCATGGGCGTCAGTGTGCCTTCTCGCGCCGGGTCAGCGCTTGAGGGCGACCTTCTGCTTGGCGCGGGTGACGGCGTAGCCCTCGTCGTCGGCCAGCAGGGTCAGCGCGACCGATGCCTTCTTCGGTCCACCCTTCCTGGCGAGCTTCCCGAGCTTGACGGTGACCGTCTTGCCAGCGGTCACCTTGACCGACTTCAGCCGCGTGGTCGCACCGTGGGTGAGCACGATCTGCACCCGGCCGGTGACGTCGGCGCGCACCTTGACGGTGGCCACCTTGCCCCGCTTGAGATTCGCCTTCGCCACCGTGATCGTGGCCTTGCGCTTGCTCACCTGGATGCGCGAGGCGTCACTGTGCACGGTCTTGGAGCCGTTGCTGACCGCGACCCGGTACTCGTAGCGGGCGGTGGCGGGGGTGACGTGCTCGAGCAGCAGGCTGGCCTCGTCCTCCCGACGGAGGTCCTGCCAGGTGCCACCGGCGAGCGGACGGCGCTGCCATGCGTAGGTGAGCTCGCCGTCGGCCTGCGCGGCCACCGTCAGCGTGACGTCGTCGCCGTGGGTCGCCTTGACGAGCGCCTTCGGCTGCGTGGTGAGCTCGGGGGTCTGGGACAGGTCCTCGAACTCCGGGGCGGCCATCTCGGCCTCCTGGACGGCCTTGCGCCCGTCGTCGGTCTTGTAGACGGTGAACTCGTCCCACAGGTCGCCGACCTCGAACTGCGCCGCATCGAGCAGCTGGCCGTTGCGGTAGTAGGTGCCGGAGTCGTTGATCTCCGCGATGTAGGAGCGGTAGGTCAGCTTGTCCTTGCTGACGTCGATCACCTGGTAGGTGGTGACGTCCTGAGCCTTCTGGACCTGGGTAGCGCCGTTGTTGATCCACACGTTCTTGGCGTCGGTCTCCAGGTCGTAGTGCTTGGCACCGGAGTTGGAGACGATATAGACCGGTCCGTCGGTACGGCCCGGAACGTCGGTGGCGGTGGTGTTCTTGTAGCCGCGGGCGTAGGTGTGGTCGTGGCCCATCTGCACGAGGTCGATGTCGTGCTTCTCGAAGACCGGCACCCAGTAGTCGCGCAGCACCTTCTCGTCACGACCGGCAGAGGTCGAGTAGACCGGCTGGTGGAAGGTGACCACGTTCCACTTCGACTCGGAGTTGGCGAGCACGTAGTCGAGCCACTGCGCCTGGTACTGGGTCCACAGCGCAGAGATGTTCGCGGCCGGGCAGTCGGCGGCCGCGCAGGCCGGCAGGCTGTCCGGGGTCAGGAACGTCGAGTCCCGGGTGGCGTTGACGGTGATGAACCGGACGCCCTGGTAGTCGGTGAAGTAGACGGTCTCGGCGGCGAAGTCGCTCCAGTGGTCGAAGAAGGCGCGGTACTGCTTCGCGGTCGGGGTGTCCCCCACCGCCCGCAGAGCGAGGTCGCCGATGGTCGACTCGTTCGGGTTGTTGTGCGGATACTCGAAGTGCGCCTTCCACGAGGTCAGCAGCTTGTCGCCGGAGTACTCGTGGTTACCGGGCGCGGCCATCACGTTGGTGGTCGCGGCGGCGGTCTTCATGCCGGCGAACCAGTCCTGCCACTGGGCGTCGTTGCCGCCGGTGTCGATCAGGTCGCCGGCGTGCACGGAGCCGACGGCGTCGGGGGCCTTGGCCAGCGCCTGCTGGACCACCTTCGGCCAGGTGGTGTTGAGACCGATCTGCGCGTCGCCGTAGTAGAGGTAGGAGAAGTCGGTGGCGTTCGGGTCTTCGGTGGTGAACTGCTGCCACTCGCTCCACACGCCGTCGGCAGCGACCCGGTACTGGTAGTCGGTCGCCGGCTTGAGGCCGGTCAGGGTGCCGGAGAAGTGGCCGTAGTCGTTGCTGGCCGCCTTCGGCTGGATCGGCGCGTTGACGGCGCGGATCGGCCCGCCCTCGGTGCGGAACTGGATCCTGCCCCGCACGTCGTCCGGCTCGCCGCCCTGGAAAGTGACGTTCTGGCTGGTGGACGGGTCCTCGGTCGGCGTCAGGATGATCCGGGTCGGAGCGAGGCCGGCCTCGTCGGCGCCGAACGCCTCGAGGGAGTCGAGGCCGAACCAGATGTCGGAACTGCTGTCGCGATCGTTGTGGACTCGACGGCGATCGTGTTGGTGCCCGGCACCAGCACGTCGGGACCGAAGGCGAGGTTCAGGCTGTCCATGCTGGTCGTGCCGCCGGGAGCGTAGTTCAACCCCTCCTGGCCCACTGCGACGTCGTGGCGACCGACCTCCTGGCCGTTCACGTAGACGACGGCGCCGTCGTCGAAACTCAGCTTCCCGCGGACCACCGCGATGTCGGCGATCTGCTGCGGGCTCAGCTCGAAGTCGGCGCGGAAGAAGTAGGTGCGGACGCGGGTGCTGGCACCTGGTGCGTTCATCTCCAGCTGGTTGGTCGCGGTGTTGGCGGCGTCGTAGACCGGCGACTGGACGCCGCTACTGATCTTGCCGCCGAAGGTGCCGCGGCCGCTCAACCACGCGGCGTCGTCGAACTGCGGCAGGGTCCACGACAACGGCTCGGCGCCGCCCGGGAAGGTGTCGTTCTGCAGGTAGCGCCACGACGTCGTGGCCCCCACCAGTGGGACGTCGTCGGCCGCGGTGGCCGGCGCGCTGATGGCGAGGCCGGTCAACGCGCCACCGCCCACCAGCAGGCAGAGGCCGAGCACGGCGGAGTTACGGGTCTTCATCAGGGTCAGCTCCCAGAGGATTCGGATCGACAGCTCGGGCTGTCCTCACGACGCCGATCCGATCAACCGCAGGCGTGCGGGCGGCAAGCGTCCGGTGAGCCGAGAGCGAGCACGACGCGGACGGGAGATGAACGATCGCGGCGTGAATTCACCAACCGTAACGATTGGATCACCTCCCACCCCGGTGACAGGATGCAAGACATGCCTGGAACCAATCTCACTCGCGAAGAGGCGCAGACCCGCGCCGCCCTACTCGACGTCGCCAGTTACACCATCGACCTGGACCTGACGACGTCCGAGACCACCTTCGCCTCGACGACCACGATCCGGTTCACCAGCCGTGAGGCAGGCGCCTCCACCTTCGCCGACCTGGTCGGCGCGGAGGTGCACGCGGTGACGTTGAACGGCCGCAGCCTGGACCCCGCGACGGTCTACGCCGACAGCCGGATCCAGCTCGACGGCCTGGAGCTGGAGAACGAGCTCGTCGTGCGCGCCGACTGCACCTACAGCCACTCCGGCGAGGGCCTGCACCGGTTCGTCGACCCGGCCGACGACCGGGTCTACCTCTACTCTCAGTTCGAGGTGCCGGACGCGCGTCGTGTCTACACCACCTTCGAGCAGCCCGACCTGAAGAGCGTCTTCACCTTCAACGTGATCGCTCCCGAAGCGTGGAAGGTCGTCTCCAACGCCCCCACCCCGCAGCCGACCCAGCTCGGCGACGGCAAGGCGCAGTGGAACTTCCCGCCCACCAAGAAGATGTCGACCTACATCACCGCGCTCGTCGCCGGTGAGTACCACGAGGTCCAGGACGTCTACGAGGGCAAGTACGGCACCATTCCGCTCGGCCACTTCTGCCGCCAGTCGCTGGTCGAGTTCCTCGACCGCGACGAGCTGGTCAAGCTGACCCGGGCCGGCTTCGAGTTCTTCGAGGAGACCTTCGACTTCCCGTACCCGTTCGAGAAGTACGACCAGCTCTACGTCCCCGAATACAACATGGGTGCGATGGAGAACGCCGGCTGTGTCACCCTGCGCGACGAGTACCTGCCGCGCTCCCGTCAGCCGCGCTCGTTCTACGAGTTCCGCTGCTCGGTGATCCTGCACGAGATGGCGCACATGTGGTTCGGCGACCTGGTCACCATGCAGTGGTGGGACGACCTCTGGCTCAACGAGTCCTTCGCCGAGTGGGCCTGCTACCACGCCGAGGTCGAGGCGACCGAGTACACCGACTCGTGGACCGGCTTCGCCAACGCGCGCAAGCAGACCGGCTACCGCCAGGACCAGATGCCGTCGACCCACCCGATCGCGGCCGACAACTACGACCTCCAGGCCGTCGAGGTCAACTTCGACATGATCACCTACGCCAAGGGCGCCTCGGTGCTCAAGCAGCTGGTCGCCTGGGTCGGCCTCGACCCGTTCATCGCGGGTCTGCGTGCGTACTTCAAGGAGTTCGCCTACGCCAACGCCACCTTCTCCGACCTGCTCGCCGCGCTGGAGAAGTCATCGGGCCGCGAGCTCAAGGGCTGGGCGGCCGAGTGGCTGCAGACGGCCGGCGTGAACACCCTCTCGCCGTCGTTCGCACTCGACACAGACGGCAACTACGCCTCGTTCGCGGTCAACCAGAGCGCCCACCCCGACTGGCCCACGCTGCGCCGTCACCGCCTCGGCATCGGCCTCTACGACGAGGTCGACGGCAAGCTGGTCCGCCGTGAGTACCTCGAGGTCGACGTCGAGGGCGAGCGCACCGAGATCGCCGAGCTGGTCGGCAAGCAGCAGCCCGCGCTGCTGCTGCTCAACGACAACGACCTCGCCTACGCCAAGATCCGCCTCGACGAGCGGTCGCTGGCCACTGTGGTCGCCGGCCTTTCCACGCTGGAGGACTCGCTGGCCCGGGCGCTGTGCTGGGGTGCCGCCTGGGACATGACCCGCGACGCCGAGATGACGGCCACCGACTTCGTCCACCTGGTCCTCGCCAACATCGGCTCCGAGACCGACGCCTGGGGCGTCACCCGGATCCCGGTCTCCGCCGCCCAGGCCGTGAACATGATGGCCGCCCCCGGCAACCGGGCCGCCTTGAAGGCGGAGTGGGAGGAGGGCCTGCGGGCGCTGCTGCTCGACGCCGAGGGTGGCAGCGACCACCAGCTCACCTTCGCCCGCTCCTTCGCCGCGGCCGCGCACAGCGACGCCGCACTCGGCGATCTGGAGGCGATCCTCGACGGCGGCCTGGTGATCGAGGGCCTCAGCATCGACCAGGACCTGCGCTGGACGCTGATCTCCGGTCTGGCCCGCAACAACCGGGCAGGCGGTCGCATCGACGCCGAGCTGGCGGCCGACAACACCATCTCCGGTAAGGAGCACGCGGCGGCGGCCCGGGCCCTGCAGCCGACCGCTGAGGCCAAGGCTGAGGCGTGGGAGGCGGGCTTCGTCCGGACCGACACCCCGAACGAGACCCACCGCTCGATCATCTTCGCCTTCGCCCCGTCCGGCCAGGACGACGTCCTGGCGCCGTACGTGGACCGCTACCTCGAGGCCGCCGACACCCTCTGGGAGCACCTCGGCACCCACAAGGCGTCGACCGCTCTGGAGTTCGCCTTCCCGCGGGCACTGGCGAGCAACGAGCTGCTGGCCAAGCTGGACGCCTGGCTGGAGCGGACCCCGGCTCCCCCGGCAGCCAAGCGGTACGTGACCGAGGGTCGCGCCGACGTCATCCGCTTCCTGGCCGCCCAGGACAAGGACGCCGCGGACGCCTGATCCCACCCACCCCCCGCGGGCGTCATACGTTGCGAGGACCCGCTTCCTCCGCACGTATGACGCCCCGCTGGGGGCCGGGGGCGCGCCTGGGATGTGACACAAAATGAGAGATGGCCTGTCCCCTCAAGGGACAGGCCATCTCTTCGTTGGCTCAGGCTGGTGAGCGGTGCTCGGCCAGCATGGTGATCCCGCGACGCAGGCCACCGGCCAGATCGCCGGCCGCGAAGGCCGACCGCATCTCCAGGACGACCAGGTCGACCTCGGCGTCGGCCACCTCGCGGCGCACCTCGCCACCGGTGACGATCTCGATGGTGCGGGCCTCCGGGTCCAGCGCGATCATGATCGAGCGCGCCGGTGCGACCAGGCGGTTGTGCAGTTGGGTGGCGAAGGCACGCGCGTCGGCGCCCTCCGTCTGACCCACGAAGACCGAGAACTCGAACCTGCTGGCGAGCTCGGCCTGGTGGATCGTCTTGTGGATCGCTAGACGATCGGCAGTGGAGAAATACTCACCACTGGCCACTTGCGCCTCCGGCCTTGGAGTCGGCCGAGTCGGGGGCGGGCAGTTCGTCGGTGCCCGAACGCGGGCCGCCGAACCATTCACTGTCGGGTGCGGCGTTGCTGTGCGCGAACTTGTCGCCACGGATCAGGCCCGGGGTGATCACGGTCAGGATGATCACGACGGCCATCGCCAGCGGGATGAAGAAGACGAGCGACAGGAAGAACATCGGGTCGACCGACTCAGGGTCGCTCCAGCCCTCCGGAACATTGGCGTTGGCCGGAACGGCAACAGCCACCAGGCCGAGCGCCAGACCAGCGACGGCGGCGCGCATGACACGACGGAACCAAACGGTGGAGTTCATCACAATAGACAATGATATCGGCTCCTCGTTTGGCTCGATCACCCACTGCCCGTAGCCTCCGTCACATGTCGTTGGTCCCCACGTACGACGAGTGCGATCCCGATCAGTCCTATGCCTGCCGGACGGTGTTCCGGCTCACCGACAACGAGTCTTTGGCCGATGTCGCGGTCTGGCTGATCGGCAAGCCGCTGTCTGTCGCTCTGCTCTTCGTCCTCGGTTTCGCCGCCCGCTGGTTGATCCACCGGTTCGTCGACCGGATGGTCCGCCAGGCCGAAGAGGGGTCGATGGCCTCGCGGGTCTCGAAGATGACCGTCGGTGGTCGCGGCCAGTCCCGGGAGACCTCCGCGCTCGACGCCGCAAGCCGTCGACTGCAGCGGGCCCGGACGATGGGCTCGCTGCTCAAGAGCATCGCTACCGGCCTGATCACCACGGTCGTGGTGATGATGGCGATCGCCGAACTGGGCTACAACGTGGCACCGCTGCTGGCCAGCGCCGGCATCGTCGGTGTCGCCCTCGGTTTCGGTGCCCAGAGCCTGGTCAAGGACTTCCTCTCCGGGATCTTCATGATCTTCGAGGACCAGTACGGCGTCGGCGACGTCGTCGACCTTGGCGAGGCCTCCGGCACCATCGAGTCGGTCAGCCTGCGGGTCACCCGGCTCCGCGACACCGAAGGCACCGTCTGGTACGTCCGCAACGGCGAGATCCTCCGGGTCGGCAACATGAGCCAGAACTGGGCGCGCTCGGTGCTGGACGTCGCCGTCGCCTACAGCGAGGACCTGGTCAAGGTCCGTCGGGTGCTGCGCGAAGTCGCCCACGCGATGTGGGAGGACGACGAGTTCCGCGGCATCGTGATCGAGGAGCCGGAGGTCTGGGGCGTGCAGTCGATGGGTCCCGACGGCGTGGTGCTGCGGGTCGCGGTGAAGACCGCCCCGCAACAGCAGTGGGCGGTCAGCCGCGAACTGCGGCAACGGATCAAGGCCCGCTTCGACTACGAAGGGATCGAGGTCCCCTATCCCGAATGGGTGACCCGCCAACCCGGCCAGCCGACGTCGCGCGGCGCGGCGATGGACCCGGGTCCCGACGCCGGTGGACCCCGGACGCCGAACGACGAGTGACGCCGCCGTCCGGCCGTAGCCACCGGCTGGGCACAATGGGAGCGTGGCGACTCAGAACACGGCAGCATCCTTCTACGACGAGATCGGCGGCGAGCCGACGATCCGGACCATCGTGGACACCTTCTACGCCGGCGTCGCCGACGACGAGCTGCTACGCCCGATGTATCCCGAGGAGGACCTCGGCCCCGCAGCCGAGCGGTTCACGCTCTTCCTGATGCAGTACTGGGGCGGGCCGACCACCTACGGCGAGCAGCGCGGCCACCCGCGGCTGCGGATGCGGCACGCGCCGTTCGAGGTCACCCCGGCTGCGGCCGAGCGCTGGCTGCACCACTTCCGCGCGGGCCTGGACGAGGCGAAGCTGACGCCCGAACAGGACGAGCAGTTCTGGGCCTACGCGACCCACGCCGCACAGTTCATGGTGAACACGCCCGGCTGAGGCCGGACGCCACCCGCGCTCAGGCCCGGGCGGCCTTGTCGAACTGCTCCTGGAACAGTTGCCGGACCCGCTCCGGAGCGGGTACCGCACTCTGGGTCTTCGAGTCGAAGGTCACCATCACCACGCGTGCCCGGCTGAGCATCACGTCGCCGTCGAGGATCACCGACTCCATCACGAACGACGACCGGCCGACGTGCGAGACCCAGGACTGCACCACGTAGGGCTCGCCGCGGAAGAGGATCGGCGTCTTGTAGTCGACGTCGCACTGGGCCACGACGAACTGGACACCGATATCGGATCCATCGTGCGCAACGTGCGTGATGTAGCCGATCCGCGCCTCTTGGAAGTACTCGAAGTACTTGACGTTGTTGACGTGCCCGTAGGCGTCGACGTCGCTGAACCGAACCTGCAGGTCGTAGCGCCCCTCGGGAACCAGCCGGGTCGCACCGATCGGCACCGATGGGCCGAGTGGCGACGCCTCGACGAAGCGCCGCAACACCTCCTTCTCGTCGGCGCGGAGCCGGCGCGGGCGCTCCTCGGCGAAGACGAAGGGGGCCAACACCGTGGTGGCGCGGAGGTAGACGATCCGCCCGGTGGGGGTCTCGTCGAAGATCTCGTAGGCCATCGTGAAGGAGCCCGCTCGGATCTCGGTGACCCAACATTCGATGGAGACCGGCTCAGCGCGGAACATCAACGGCGCCGCGAACTGCACCTCGTGGCGGACCACGACCAGGCCCTCCCCCACGTCGGTCGCCCGGATCTCCGGGGCGTGGGTGCGGAGCATGTCGATCCGCGCCTCTTGGAGGTAGTCGACGTAGATGACGTTGTTGACGTGACCGAGCATGTCGAGGTCGGCCCAACGGATCGGGCATCGGTACAGATGGCGCACGCGGTCATGCTCCCATGGGCCCGACGCCGGGCTCCACGAGGCGTAGGCCACATCGCAGACCGACTCGACCTCTCCAGGGCTACTGTGAGCGGGACTTGATCGATCGTTCTGTCGATGGAAACGGAGTTCCTCCATGCCCGAAGCTGTCATCGTCTCGCTCGCCCGCTCGCCGATCGGCCGCGCCAACAAGGGGTCGCTGAAGGACATCCGTCCTGACGACCTGGCGGCGACCATCATCAAGGCGGCGCTCGACAAGATCCCCGCGCTGGATCCCAACACCGTCGACGACCTCTATCTCGGCAACGGCCTGCCGGGTGGCGAGTCCGGCTTCAACATGGCGAAGATCGTCAACACCATCAACAACATGGACGCCGTCCCCGGCGCCACCGTGACCCGCTACTGCGCCTCCTCGGTGCAGACCACCCGGATGGCGTTCCACGCGATCAAGGCCGGCGAGGGCGACATCTTCATCTCGGCCGGTGTCGAGGCCGTCTCCCGGTTCAAGAACGGCACCTCCGACCACATCCCGAACACCAAGAACCCGCTCTTCGCCGACGCGATGGCACGGACCGAGGCCAACGCCAAGGGCGACGGCGTCACCACCCCCGTCTGGCACGACCCGCGCCAAGACGGTCTGCTCCCCGACGCCTACATCGCGATGGGCCAGACGGCGGAGAACGTCGCCAAGGTGCGTGGCCTAGACCGCCGCGAGCTCGACGAGTTCGCGGTGCGCTCGCAGAACCTGGCGGAGAAGGCGATCGCCGACGGCTTCTGGGCCCGCGAGATCACTCCGATCACCACCCCGGACGGCACCGTCGTCACCGCCGACGACGGCCCGCGCGCCGGCGTCACGTACGAGGCGATCGCCGGGCTGGACCCGGTCTTCCGTCCCGACGGCGTGGTCACCGCGGGCAACTGTTGCCCGCTCAACGACGGCGCAGCAGCGGTCGTGCTGATGTCCGACACCAAGGCCGCGGAACTCGGCCTGAAGCCGCTGGCGCGGATCGTCTCCACCGGCGTCTCCGGCCTCTCCCCCGAGATCATGGGCCTAGGTCCGGTCGAGGCCACCAAGCGGGCGCTGGCCAACGCCAGGATGAGCATCGGCGACATCGACCTGGTCGAGATCAACGAGGCCTTCGCGGCCCAGGTGGTGCCCTCCTACCAGGACCTCGGCATCGACATCGACCGGCTCAACGTCAACGGCGGCGCGATCGCCGTCGGCCACCCGTTCGGGATGACCGGTGCCCGGTTGCAGAACACCTTGGTCAACTCGTTGCAGTGGCACGACAAGAGCACCGGACTGATCACGATGTGTGTGGGTGGTGGACAGGGCATGGCGCTGATCCTCGAGCGCCTCTGAAATCCAGAACAACGGGTCGCGGCGGGTTAGGGTCGCTGATGTGAACGAGCCCCTACCTGAGCCGCGGTGGCTCGACCAGGACCAACAGCATGCGTGGCGTGCCTACATCAGCGGCACCACCTTGCTGTTGGACCGACTCGACGAGGAGCTCCGTCGCTCACACGAGATCGGGCTCAACGAGTACGAGGTCCTGGTCCGGCTCTCCGAGTTGCCGGACCACCGGATGCGGATGTCCTCGTTGGCCGATGCGATGCGGTTCAGCCGAAGCCGGATCACACACACCATCAAGCGGATGGAGAAGGCCGGCCTGGTGGAGCGGACCCAGTCGGTCGACGACGGCCGCGGCGTGATCGCGCAGCTGACCCCGCAGGGCTACGCCCGCCTGGTCGACGCCGCACCCACCCATGTGACAGGCGTGCGCGAGCACATCGTCGACCTGGCCGCCGGCCCGGACTTCGCGGCGATGGGCCGGGTCTTCGACGCCGTGGTCGACTCACTCGGACACGACAGCCCGGAGACCGACATCCGGTAGCCACCGATCACCATAGAAATGCCGAAAGCCCCGGCCTGGCCGGGGCTTTCGTCGTTGCTACGGGTGTTGCTCGCTCAGTCGCGGGTCAGCTTGCGGTGCGTGACCCGGTGCGGACGAGCGGCCTCGATACCCAGGCGTTCGATCTTGTTCTCCTCGTACGAGGCGAAGTTGCCCTCGAACCAGAACCACTTGCCGCTGTCCTCGGCGTCGCCCTCCCAGGCCAGGATGTGGGTGGCGATCCGGTCGAGGAACCACCGGTCGTGGGAGGTGACCACGGCGCAACCCGGGAAGTCGAGGAGCGCATCCTCCAGCGAGGAGAGCGTCTCGACGTCCAGGTCGTTGGTGGGCTCATCGAGCAGCAGCATGTTGCCGCCCTGCTTGAGGGTGAGCGCCAGGTTGAGGCGGTTGCGCTCACCACCGGAGAGCACACCTGCCTTCTTCTGCTGGTCCGGGCCCTTGAAGCCGAACGAGGCGACGTAGGCGCGGGAGTTCATCTCGAAGTTGGCGACCTTGATGAAGTCCAGGCCGTCGGAGACGACCTCCCAGACGTTCTTGTTCGGGTCGATTCCGCCACGGCTCTGGTCGGCGTAGGAGATCTTCACGGTCTGGCCGACCTTGAGCTCGCCGGTGTCCGGCTTCTCGCTGCCGGTGATCATCCGGAACAGGGTCGTCTTACCGACACCGTTCGGGCCGACGATGCCGACGATGCCGGCACGCGGCAGCGTGAACGAGACGTCGTTCCACAGCACCTTGCCCTCGAACGCCTTGGAGAGGTGGTCGGCCTCGAGGACGACGTCACCGAGCCGCGGGCCGGGCGGGATGTTGATGTCGGCGGTGTCGATCTTGCGCGCCTTGTCGGCCTCGGCTGCCAACTCCTCGTAGCGGGCCAGACGGGACTTGCTCTTGGTCTGGCGGGCCTTGGCGTTGGAGCGCACCCACTCGAGTTCCTTCTCAAGCATCTTGGCGCGCTTGGCGTCCTTCTGGCCTTCGATCTTGAGGCGGTCCTTCTTGGTCTCCAGGTAGGTGGAGTAGTTGCCCTCGTAGCCGTGGATCGAGCCGCGGTCGACCTCGGCGATCCACTCGGCGACGTTGTCGAGGAAGTACCGGTCGTGGGTGATCGCCAGGACGGCGCCCGGGTAGGTCTTGAGGTGACCTTCCAGCCACTGCACGGACTCGGCGTCCAAGTGGTTGGTGGGCTCGTCGAGGAGCAGCAGGTCGGGCTGCTGGAGCAGCAGCTTGCAGAGCGCGACCCGGCGGCGCTCACCACCGGAGAGGTTGTCGACGAGGACCTCGGGCGGCGGGCAGCGCAGGGCGTCCATCGCCTGGTCGAGGCGGCTGTCGAGGTCCCACGCGTTGGCGTGGTCCAGGTCGGTCTGCAGGTCGCCCATCTCGGCGAGCAGCGTGTCGAAGTCTGCGTCCGGGCTCGCCATCTCTTCCGAGATCGCGTTGTAGCGGTCCAGCTTGCCCTTGATCTCCGCGACGGCCTCTTCGACGTTCTCCAGGACCGTCTTGCCCTCGGTCAGCGGCGGCTCCTGCTGGAGCATCCCGACGGTGGCCTCGGGGTCCTTGATCGCGTCGCCGTTGTTGGGCTGGTCGAGACCCGCCATGATCTTGAGCAGCGAGGACTTGCCGGCACCGTTCGGGCCGACGACACCGATCTTGGCGCCGTGCAGGAAGGACAGGGTCACGTTGTCAAGGACAACCTTGTCACCGTGCGCCTTACGGACGTTGCGCAGCGTGAACACATACTCAGCCATAGCACGGCAGCCTACGGCCCGGAGGCTGCTCGGAGCCAACCGGGCCGCCGCTGCGGAGCCGGTCAGCCGGTCGTGGCCAGGCTCGTCTCGCCGACGAGTTCCTCGATCGTCTCGCCGTCGCTGCTGACCTGGCCACCGCCCACTCCGTAGCCACTGTTGATCTCGGCCAACGCACGCTCGTCGATGCCTTCGACGACGGTCCGTTCGAAGCTGCTGCGACCGCGGTTGAGGTCGTGCCCGATCACGGCGGCGTCGACCACCATCACCGGACGCGAGGCCCCGTCAGCAGCCGTCCAGACCTGGGTGGTGAGCTTGCCGTAGAGGGCGACCGCGTCGCCCTTCTGCAACGACTCGGCACAGTTACGACCGAGCTGGCGCCACGCGTTGACGGTGTACCAGTTGGTCTCGGCGTCCATCCAGGTCCGATCCCGGTTGCTCCACCGGCGCGGCGTGGAGGCGACCCGGAAGGTGGCCACGGTGACGCCGTCACCGAGGACCCTGGTCTCGACGTCGGTCCCGATGAAGCCGGAGATGTTGATGTAGTTCTCGTTCATGACTGTCCTTCGCATCGTCGAATGATTCGAAGGCCAGCCTGCGCGCCGGCCAACCGGCCGGCGGCGGGCCGAGTCAGCGCTGTGGAGAGTCACCCGGCAGGCGGGTTGTGGAGGAGAGCCGGGCCCGAGCACCGACCCGGCCGACTCAGCGGAGCGCTTCGCTGAGCCCGGTCCGAACCGCCTCGTAGGAGGCGAGCTCGGTCTCGATCGGCTGCACGACCAGCTCGTCACAGACCGCACGGATGCCGCTACGCAGCGTCCGGTCCGCCTCCCGAGCCTTCGCCCGAGCGGCGAGCGAGACCAGCACCCGCGAGAGCAGGGCCAGCACGATCCCGATCAGCACTCCCCCGCCGAGCAGGAGCCATGGCAGGCCGAAACCGGCCACCTCGGGCGGGTCGGGCAGGTCGCTGCCCGAGCCGTTGGCGACCAGCAACGCGGCCAACCAGCCGCCCCCGGCCACCGCCGCGATGATCAACAACCACTGCACGATCCGGACCAGATGGACCCAGGCCGGCAACGACGACGTCTTGAGGTCGCTGTCGCGCAGCACCTTGTCGAGGGCATCCGAGACCTGAGCGCTGCGGCTCAGCGAGGCCTGCCGGATGGCGGTCCGCCACGGCGGCGTCATCAGGGCGCTGACCTCGTCGGCCAGGCTGCGGATCGCGCTGTCCACCCGCGCCCGCTGAACCTGGGTCGGCTGCGGGACCGCGGAGCGCTGCCGCCCGCTGAACGCCTTGGCGTTCTCACCGAGGTCGAGCTCCAGCTTCCGTAACGGGTCGGGACGCAGCCGTGAGGTCCACGAGGTCAGCGGCCACCCCGTGGCGCGCTGTGCCCGGAGTCGGGTCGAATCCGCGATCGCCTCGACGACGACCGGAACCCCGGCTGCTTCGGCGCAGGCCTCTTCGAGTTCGTCGAGCCGTTCCCGCGGCGGGGCCTGCGGGCGACCGGTGCCGGACTCGGCGGCGAGCGCACCGGCGGCGGCGCGCACGTCGGCCTCCAACCGGGTCCGGGTCGCCTTCTTCGACGCCACGCGGCTGGCGAGCTCGTCCTTCAACTCGTCCATGCCTTGGCCGAAACGGGCGCTGATCGGCATCACCGGGACGTCGGCGAGCCCGTCGCTGTCCATCAACCGGCGCAGGTCGGCCAGCATCGCGTCGCGCTGCTCGGCGGGCACGGTGTCGATGTGGTTGAGCGCGACCACCATCACGTCGCTGTGCCGGGCCAGCTTCCGCAGGTAACGGTCATGCAGTGCCGCGTCGGCGTACTTCTGCGGGTCCACGATCCAGACCAGGACGTCGGCCAGCTTCACCAGCCGGTCCACCTCGAGGTGGTGCGACAGCTCGGTCGAGTCGTGGTCGGGCAGGTCGAGCAGGACCGTGCCGTGGAATCGGCGGTCCTCGCGGCCGGTGTCGAGCATCGAGTCGCGGGTGGTCTGGTGACGGGCCGCGATGCCGAGGAACTCGAGCAGTTCGGTGGCGCCTTCGTCACCCCACACGCAGGCGGTCGCCCACGAGGTCGTCGGGCGACGCACGCCGACCGCGGAGAGCTCCAGGCCGGTGATCGCGTTGAAGGTCGAGGACTTGCCGGAGCCGGTGGCACCGGCGATCGCGATCACGGTGTGCTCGGCCGACAGACGCAACCGGGCACGGGTTCGGGCGATCATCTCCTCCGCGGAGTCGATCAGGACGTCGTCGAGACGGCCCCGGGCGTGGGCGACAGCGGTCTCCAACCCCGAGACGCGTGGGCCGAGTTCGGCACCCAACGTAGACAGGCTCTGGGACCCGTCGAGAACGGACGTCATCTTCTCCCTTTGGGATGGTGCTAGGTCGATGGTGGGTCTCACTCTAGGCCGAGTGGTCGCCACCCTGTCGCTGATGGTGGGCAAAGCGCTCGTCGGTGACCCGTCGCGCTGCGGCGCGGAGCCGGTCGGGACCGCCGACGGCGACGCCGAGCGTGTCGATCCGAGCGACGTAGCGCGCCTTGTCAGCCTCGAAGAGCTCCGCCACCCGACGCTCCAGATCGGCCCGGGCCCGCTGCGTCAACGAGCGCACGGCCTGGTCGCCGAAGACCGCCTCGAGCAGCTTCTGGCCGAGCACCGCGCTCCCGCCGGCGATGCCGGCTTCGGCGCCTGCCAGACCACCGGTGTGCGCGAAGGCGACCACCATCAGGCTGACCCCGAGACCGTTGACGCCGAACGCCAGGAACCGTGCGGTGCCGCGCTTGTCGGCACCCTCGGTCCGGACCATCTCGAAGACACCCTGCTGCCACTCGCGGACCGCCTGCTCGGCGTTGCGCCGGAACTCGCGCGAAGCACGGCTGAGGTCGACGTCGCCCTCAGCGAGCAGCGCCTTGCCCTGGGCGGTCGAGCGCCAGGAGGCGGCAGCCTTCTCGGCAGCGGTCTCCGCGTGCTCGACGAGCAGGGTCTCCAAGCCGGCCTCGACGGCGACCTGGACCCGCTGTGCCTGCTGGGGCTTGCCCTTGACCGCGTTCACCAGGCGGTCGCGGATCCGACCGACCTGGGCCTCCAGGGAACGGAGCAGTTCACCGGTGCCGACGAACTCCTGCCAACGGGCCAGTACCTCGCCGCGCAGCATGGTGCCGTCGGCGGTCGCTTCGTGGACCGCTGCCAGCGCCCCGGCGTAGGCGTTCTCGACGTCGCTACGCAGCCCGCCGACCGAGCTCTCCTGTTCCGCGGCGGCGTTGGCCACGGCGTAGGCGCGCTCGGAGACGCTGCGGATCGCGCCGTTCAAGGTCTGCTGGACGACGGCCGCGCGGGCCTCGTTGTCGGCAGCCAGCGACTGCAGCCAGCCCCGGATGTCGGCGACGTTGGCCGGGGGCAACAGTCCGTTCTCGTCGACCGGACCCTCGTGGACGATGAAGAGCGGGGAATCCTTGAGGCCGCGGCTGGCCATCATCCGGGCCAGGTGGGTGGCCACGGTCTCGACCGCTTCGGCGGGCGTCCGGTCCAGCACCACCGCGACTGCCGCGTTCCGGTCGGCAGCCTGCTTGAGGAACTCCCACGGCACCTGGTCGGCGTAGCGGGCGGCCGAGGTGACGAAGAGCCACAGGTCGGCGGCGGCCAGCAGTTGGGCCGACAGGTTGCGGTTGCGCTCCTCGACCGAGTCGACGTCGGGGGCGTCGACGATCGCCAGTCCGCGCGGCACGTTCTGGGACGGGACCAACTGGATCGTGTAGGGCGCGTTGGTAGCGGTGGTGGTGCGGGTGAAGTCCGGCAGGATCCGGTCCTGGCCGAACCAGTGGCCGTCGTCGGGGTGGTGGACCAGCACCGGCGACATGGTGGTGGGCCGGAGCAGTCCGGCGAGGGTGACCTGCTGGCCGACCATCGAGTTGACCAGGGTCGACTTGCCGGCGCCGGTGGAGCCGCCCACCACCGCCAGCAAAGGGGCGTCGATGGTGGTCAGCCGCGGGATCATGTAGTCCTCGAGCTGGGCGATCATCTCGGTCCGCGACTCGCGCTGCGCCTCGGCGTCCGGAAGGTCCAGGGGCAGCGGAACCTCCTGGAGCGCGCTGCGCAACTGGATCAGCGCGGTCAGCATCCGGTTCGACTCACTCATCGGTGGCCCCCTCCTGAGGGCGTGGCAGGGAAGGCGATCCGGGACCGGGCGACGAACATCCGGTCCACGAAAACCTGCCCACGGGCTAGGTGATTCGGGGGTGCCGTGCCACGCAGCACCCGATGGTGAAGGTATCCCAGCTCCACTGCTGCCTGTTGATAGTCCCTCATCTGGGCCAACCCCTCAGCACCGCCATGGGCGCGGGCGAAGGCTCGGGCCCGGCGCCGGGAGGCCAGATCGACGACGTGTGGGATGTCGGCCGGCGCGATCAGCCCGCGTCGCGCGGCGTCGTCGAGGGCGACCCCGAGCAGGGTCCGTTCCCGCGACCGGACCCAGATCGCCAGGGCGACCATCAGACCGAAGACCGGCACCATCATCAGCGGGTAGACGAGCAGGAATCCGCCACCCTCGAAGAGCAGGGTGGAGCCGTTCCAGGCCGCGTGCATACCGACGGCGAGCAGGTAGCCCACCAGCGGCGCCAGCGCCTTGACCCAGCGCGAGCGGCTCGCCACCGCGAGGCCCAGACCGATCCCGGTGAAGGCGGTGAAGAGCGGATGCGCGAAGGGGCTGGCCAGGCAACGGAGCACGAAGAGGACACCGACCTCGGCGAGCCCGCCGGGGTTCTCGCCGTCGGTACCGGAGTAGGCAGCCGCCAGGTAGAGGATGTTCTCGGTGTAGGCGAAACCGATGCCCACCATGCCGGCGTACACCAGACCGTCGAGGACGCCGTCGAACTCGTGACGGCGCCACCACAGCAGCATCAGGATGAAGAAGCCCTTCGTGGCCTCCTCCACCACCGGCGCCACCACGACGAGTGAGAACTGGTCGGTCCAACCGACCACGAACCCGCCGATCCCCTGGACCACGATCGCGCCCAGGGTGGCGACGAACGCACCCCAGGCAAGGCCCGCGGCGAGCAGGCTCCGGGGCTCGGGCTCATAACGATCGAGCCACAGATAGCAGGCCAGCAACGGCCCCACCGGCACGAATGCCAACAGGGCCGCGAGCACCAAGGTGCTGGGCTCGCCGGAGAGCGCCAGGACGACCGCGATCGCCACGGCAGCAAGGGCCGTGATCACCGCGACCACGACCGTGAACACGATGCTGTCGAGCCGGCGTGAACGCATGGGGCGAAGCGTATCGGGCTCCGAGGCCGGAGCGTATGGTGGAACGATGAGTGAGCAGCAGAGTACTCGGACCGAAGCCGCAGCAACGCCCCGCACGGAGTCCCACGATCAGGCCGTTCCCGAAGCCTGGTCGGCGTTCATGCGCCAGGGGTGGGCAGACCACGACGAACCCCTCCCCGCGCTCCCGATCGCGGCCCAGACGGCGGCCCGGCGGCGCCGTCTCGCGGAGAGTTTCCCCGGTGAGCAGCTAGTTCTCCCCGCCGGTGGCTACAAGGTGCGGGCCAACGACACCGACTACCGGTTCCGCCCGGACACTGCGCACACCTACTACTCGGGCAACCAGACCTCGGACGCCGTGCTGGTGATCGAGCCGAGCGGCGAGGCCGTCCTCTACGCCCGCCCGCGGTCGAGCCGCGACACCGACGAGTTCTTCCGCGACCGTCAGTACGGCGCGCTCTGGGCCGGCGAGCGGGCCTCGCTGCTGGAGCTGTCGTCGTCACTGGGCATCGAGTGCCGCCACGTCGACTCGCTCGCCGACGCGATCGGTGGGGTCGGCAAGACCCGGGTGATGCGCGGCATCGACTCCCGGATCGACCACCTGGTCACCGCCGACACCGGCCGTGACGCCGAGCTGAACCGGGTGGCCTCGGAGCAGCGGTTGATCAAGGACCAGTGGGAGATCGACGAGCTCGCCGCCGCCTGTGACGCCACCACCCTGGGCTTCGAGGACTCCGTGCGCGAGTGGGCCAACGTGCTGAAGTACGGCGAGCGTTGGATCGAAGGCACCTTCTTCCGCCGGGCCCGGGCGATGGGCAACGACATCGGCTACGACTCGATCGTGGGCGGCGGTTCGCACGCCACCACGCTGCACTGGATCGACAACAACGGCGCCATCACGCCCGGTGAGCTCGTGCTGCTCGACATGGGCGTCGAGGGTCACAACCTCTACACCGCCGACGTCACCCGGACCCTGCCGGTCAACGGCACCTTCTCGCCGCTGCAGCGCGACCTCTACACCCTGGTCTACAACGCCCAGGAGGCCGGGATCGCCGCGGTCAAGCCGGGTGCTGCCTACCTGGCCGCCCACCACGCCGCGATGGAGGTGTTGGCGCACGGTCTCGGCGACCTCGGTCTGCTGCCGGTCTCCGTCGAGGAAGCACTGGACCCGAACTCCAAGGTCTACTCCCGGTGGACCCTGCACGGCACCAGCCACATGCTCGGCATGGACGTCCACGACTGTGGCGCCGCCGCCCCGGAGGCGTACACCCGCGCGGACCTTCGGGCCGGCATGGTGCTCACCGTCGAGCCCGGTCTCTACTTCCAGGCCGACGACCTCCTGGTCCCCGAAGAACTGCGCGGCATCGGGATCCGGATCGAGGACGACATCGTGGTCACCGCCGACGGTTCGACCAACCTCTCGGCCGCTCTCCCCCGCTCCGCCGACGACGTCGAGGCCTGGATGGGCCAGCACATCGGCTGAGGCACCTGCGTCACTCGCAACGAACAGCACGAGGCCCGCTCCCCGAAGGGAGCGGGCCTCGTCGCGTCGAGCGGCAGGCAGATCAGCCCTGCGCACCCTGCGAACGCCAGTAGTCGTTGATCGCACCGTTGGTCTTCACGAACCAGACGATGGAGCCGATCAGTGGCAGCAGGTTCCACAGACCGGTAAGGCCGCTGACCTTCTTCTCCAGGCCACGACGCTCACGGAGGTTGCCGACCTCGGCGGGGGTCAGGAAGATCATCACGAAGCCGACGAAGAAGCCGAGCAGCAGGGCGACGCCGCCGCCGATCCCCTGGCCGGAGTGACGCTTCATCTCCTCGTGCACCTTGTAGTACCAGTACAGGCTGTAGATGCCGAGGGTCACGATGAAGAGCAGGATCGCGACGCCGGTGCTGCGGATCTGGCCCAGTTCACCGGTTCCCGGCTGCTGGTAGGGCTGCACCGGGGCGTACTGCGCGTTCGGGTCGACGGGGTAGGCCGACGTCGGAGCGCCCTCGTTCGGCTGCCAAGCCGGGGGTGCCTGGTTGGGGTCGGTCATGGTGATGCTCCTTGTTCCATCGGTGGGGCCGGGAGGATTCCGCGACTCCCTCGTTGCTGCCTGCTTACCCCACTTCATCATCCGCCACACTTGTATTCATGAAGTTCTCCGAGAACGAGATGACCGTCGCCGTGGACGCTGCCGCTCGCCACCTGTTTCTCGCTCGGCAGATGCCCTGGCGACGTAGAGGCGCGCTAGACCGGTGGGAGAAGATGGCGCCCTTCGCCAAGTACCAGCTGCGGGCCACGGCCGGTGAGATGGTGCTGCCCACGCTGACCGCACTCCCGGAGCGTCCGGTCGAGTCCGGGCGCCCGGCGTTTACCGCGGCGGAGGTCACCGAGGCCGCCGAGGGCGGCGCCCGCGGCCTGCTGAACCACCGCGATCCCGAGGCCTGGGAGAAGCTCGGCGCCCGGCGCCGCAAGGCGATGCTGCACCTGACCAGCATGGTCACCCGGCTCGCGCTGGCCGCCATGCCCGAGCGGACCGCGCCGCCTGCGGCGTCCGGCGACCAGGAGCCGCCGACCGTTCCAGACACCCCCGAGGGCCTGATGTGAGCAGCAGCGAATCCGGGCCGGCCGCCGCGCTCGCTGCCGAGCGCGAGGAGCTGGCGGCCGCGCGAGCAGCGCTCGCTGCCGAGCGGGAGGCGCTGGACGCCGACCGCGCCCGCCTCAACGCCGACCGCGCCACGCTGGCGACCGACCGTGCCCGGCACGACGCGGAGCGGATGGCGCTGGCGGAGTCGGCACGGGTCGCCGCAGCTCGCGCCGAACAGGCGAAGAGCGCGGCTGCCGGCAGCATCCCGACCGTGAGTGCGTCATCGCACAGAATGGCACCCGCGACGTCCCACGCAGTGGCCGCCGCCGTCTGGCGCCAGCAGGAGTCCGGCTGCTATACCTGCGTCGTCGGCAACGCCGCAACCCGGGGCGAGCACGAGTTGCTGATGCAGCCCTGGCCCGAAGGCTGGCTGGTCGTTGCCGGTCTGGAGGTGACCGACCGAACTCGTAGCCGTGAGGTGGACGCGCTGGTGATCGCGCCGCACGGCCTGCTCGTGATCGAGCAGAAGGACACCTCCGCACGTGGCTCGCTGCTCTTCGCACCCAACGGTCCGCCGCTGCTGGATGGCATCGCGCTCGACCCGCTCTCCGGGGCCCTCCGTCAGGCACGACTCCCAGCGCAGATGCTCGGAACGAGCCTGAGCGAAGCCGGCATCCGCGCTGGCTACGTCGCGGCCCTGCTGGCGATCCGCGGCCAGGTCCGGGTAAGCCCGGATCGGGTCGGCGCTACTCATCTGGCCGTCACCCGCGACGCCGTCAGGGTGGCCCGTAGCCTGCTCGATCGCGACCATGACGAGGAGCGGCTCACTGCCGGCACCGTGCTTGCCGTGCTCAGCCATCTGGCGCTGCCACTGCGCGGGCTCCCCTCACTGCAGGACGTCGGCTTCGCCGACTCGTCCTGGTAGCCGGACCCGCTCACCGCCGCGGAGGAGTGAGCACGCCCTTGCGCACCTGAGGTCGGAATTCTCTGCCGGGCTGCGAGGCACTGACGGTACGAGCCGGGGCGGCGAGGACACATCACTGGAATCGGGCGAGCGCCCGCGCTGCCGGGGCGCTGACGGCGCTGATGCGTGAGCTTCGAGCGTTGTCTCCCGTTGCGCCGCCGAATACTGGTCTCTGCGCATTTCCGGGACTCCCGCGCCGAGGAGGTGGCGCCGCCACTAGTCTTCGCAACGCTGGCTCTCGGGGTCGGCCACTCGCCCCCTATCCTAGGAGTCGCCCCGATGTCTCGTGCCCTAGCCGCCGCACGCACGCAGGTCCTCGCCGTCCTCGGCCTCCTGCTGGTCGCCACCGGCCTCCAGGTCGCCACCACCGCACCGGCGGTGGCCAACCCCGCCGGTACCCACCTGGTGATCAACGAGTACTCGGGGGGCAACGGCACTGGAACGGCAGCCACCGACGAGTACATCGAGCTCTACAACCCGACGTCGGAGACGATCACCTTCACCGGCACGATCCAGTACAAGTCGGCGTCCGGGTCGACCTACACCGCGGTGAGCCCGGTCACGAACTTCGTGGTCCCGGCCTACGGCTACTGGCTGGTGGCCGGCATCAACTACAGCGGCGTGGCCGCGCCCGACTCGCGCTACAGCTTTGACGGGTCGGCATCCACGACCGGAGGCGGCCACATCGCCCTGACCGGCGCCACGACCGGGGTCACCACCCCGGCCGCCGACCCCCTGCGGGTCGACCTGCTCGGCTTCGGCACGGCCAACACGCCCGAGGGCACGGCGGCACCGAACCACCCGCCGGCCGGCGGGTCGCTGCGGCGCACCAACGCCCGCGACACCGACAACAACAGCGTCGACTTCATCCAGTCCTCCACCCGCTCGCCGCGCAGCTCGACCTCACCCGCCACCACCATGACCGACCCCGGCGCCCAGAGCTTCGCGGTCGACACCGCCATCACCCCGTTCTCCGTGACCGCGTCGGGCGGCCGGGCGCCGTACACCTACGCCGTCTCCGCAGGCTCCCTGCCGGACGGGCTCTCGATCTTGTCGACGATCGGCGAGATCAGCGGCACGCCGACCGCGGCCCGTGCCGCCGCCGCCGTCACCGTACGCGCCACCGACGCCAACGGCGACCCGTCCTTCCGGACTTTCTCGATCGAGGTCACCGACGAAGCGCCCGACCCGGTCACGGTGACCTCCCCGGGCAGCCGGAGCCTCACCGTCGGGACCGAGATCACGCCGTTCTCTCTCGCGACCTCCGGCGGCACAGCGCCGTACACCTACGCGGTCACCGGCGGCTCCCTGCCGGACGGCCTCACGATCTCGCCGTCGACCGGGGAGATCAGCGGCACGCCGACCACGGCCCGCGCCGCAGCAGACGTCACGGTGACCGCGACCGACGACGAGGGCAGCACCGGCTCGACGACGTTCTCGGTGTCGGTCGCCCGCGGCACACTCAGTACGGCGACGCCCACGATCGATGACACCGAGCCGGCCGTCGGCGACGTCCTGACCGCCAGCCCCGGCGAGTGGGGACCTGCCCCCGTCCAGCTCGTCTACCAGTGGCTGGCCGACGATGCGGCGATCGACGACGCGACCTCCGCATCGCTCACGGTCACCACCTCGTTGGTAGGCGCGAGGCTCGCGGTCCGGGTCACGGGCAGCCGCGCGGAGTACGACACCACGTCGGTCGACTCGCTCGCGACGTCCGCCGTCGTGGCGAGCGCCGTCCGCTTCACGACATCACCAGTCGTCGCCGGAACGCTCGTCGTCGGGGGGAGCCTCACTGCCGACCCCGGAACCACGGTCCCGGTCGCCGAGGGGGTCGCCTACCAGTGGCGACGCGACGGCGCACCGATCACCGACGCCACCGATGCGACCTACACCCTGGTCGCGGCGGACCTCGACGCCGACATCTCGGTGACCGTCTCGGCCTCCCACACCGGGTACGACGACGGCTCGGAGACCTCGCCCGCCCGCGGCCCGGTCGCGGCCGCCACCTTCACCACCGGCCCCACCGCCACCATCACCGGCACCCCCGTCGTCGGCGGCACCCTCACCGGCCACCCCGGCACCACCACCCCCACCGCCGACTCCTTCACCTACACCTGGACCGTCGACGGCGACACCGTCGCCACCACCAACACCCTCGACCTCACCCCCGCCATGCTCGGCGAAACCGTCACCCTCACCATCACCGCCCAACGCCACGGCTACACCAACGCCACCAACACCTCCGACCCCACCAACCCCATCGCGGCCGCCACCTTCACCACCGGCCCCACCGCCACCATCACCGGCACCGCCCGGATCGGCCAGGTCCTGACGGCGTCGGCCGGATCCCCGGTCCCGACCCCCGATTCCCTCTCCTACCGCTGGTACGCCGACGAGACGCCTATCGCCGACGCCAACACCCCCACGTTGGCCCTGACCAGGGCACACGCGGGGCGGCGGATCGCGGTCGAGGTCGTCGCTCTCCGCACCGGCTTCGCCGAGGCGGTCTCTCGCTCGTCTGCGACCGCTGCGGTCGCAGACGACCCGGCGCCGAGCCTGACCCTGAGCGTGTCCGGACCGAACGGCCAAGCACCCAGCACCTCCACCACAGCTCACCGCGGCGCCAAGGTCGTCGTGCGGTGGTCCTCTACGGGAGGCGACCTGCGCGCCACCGGCAAGCTGCGCAAGGTCTTCAAGAAGCGGTTGGGCGCGGGCCCGATCCCGCGCAGCGGGCGCATCAGCGTCAGGCTCCAGCAGCCCCGCAAGCATTGGCTGCGGCTCTCCGCGACCAATGCCTCCGGTACGACGACAGCCAGCGCCGCGGTGTCGGTCATCCGAGTTCCGAAGCGCCTCCACGTGGATGCCCCGATGACGGCCAAGCCTGGCGCAACGATCGTCGTACGGGCACGCGGCCTCGGCCTGGGCGAGCGCTACTCGATCACGGTGTCTGGGGCTGCTCTCCCTCGGCAAGTGCTCATCGGTCGCACACGGCCCAACCAGATCGTTGTCCGAAGAATCTCGGTGCCTGAGTCCGCAGTCTCCGGCAAGCGCTTCCGGATCACCGTCACCGGGAGCACCGTGCGCCGGACCGGAAGCGCGGTCGTCCGGGTTCGCTGACGAGCCCCCGTTGGCGCAGAACGTCCGCGACGGCGCCGGGGGCTGGCGGCGTCGCGGGCGGAATGACGCGACGGTCCTCAGGCTTGGTCCGTCGTGTCGCAGGACCACGGGGCAGGAAGGTCCCGCGCACGGTTTGTGGCACCAGGGCGCACGACTGAGGAACGACCTCAGCACCGACTGCCGCGTGCCGACCGCTTCCCCATCTACCGCCTCCGTAGCTCAGCTGGACAGGGTGAGGATCTGCGCCACCGTTCCCACCGGTCCCTGGAGATCGTGGATGACCGAGCTGGTCAGGCCGACGCCGCCGCGACCGAAGGTGACCCGCGTCTCGAAGCCGACCCAGTCGCCGGTCGGGATGCGGTGCAGGTGCGCGGTCAGGTCGACGTTCGGGAAGGCGACAGCCTCGGGGCGGGCACGCACCGCCATTCCGTTGGCGACGTCGAAGAGCAACGCCGCGCGGGCCAGGTCACTGACCGGCTCCTCGGTCAGGAGCACGTCGGTGGCCCGCAGCCAGTAGACGGCGGCACCGAGTTCGAGTTCACGACGGCGCACCTCGATGCTGGCGATGAAGTCGCCGGCCCATAGCGTGCTCGGATCGAACGGCGCCAGGTCAGCCCGCGCCGGGAGCGGGCCGATCGGGGTGCCGGCGATCGCCGAGGTCTCGCTGGTCCGGAGCAGCCAGGCGCGGAGCCGCAGCGCCGACCGACCGTTGTGGCTGAGCACTGCTTCGACCAGTTCGACCGAGCGCCCCGGCCGGAGCACCGCCACCTCGGTGGTCATCGGTTCGATCGGGATCGGGCCCAGGATGTCGTAGCTGAGCCGACCGACCCGCAGATCGTCGCGGCCACGCGCCTGACGGTCGGTCTCGACCACGTGGGCGAGCAGCCCGATCGAGGGCGCGATGTGCTGTTCCTTGATGTTCCACGCACCCGCGGTCTGTTGGCTGGGCGTGTACTCACGTTCCCCGGTCCGCTCGAAATACGCCATCTGCTTGCTACCTCCCAGAGCTGAAGATCAAGCCACGCGGACCTGCGCCGGCGGCTCGGACTCCCCGGATTCGGACTGTACGGCCCGACGCCGGGCACGGGCCGTCCAGCTTCTCGTCCGCCCGTCCCGATGTAGCCCAGGTCACCTCCGAGCGCCGATGTAGCAAGCCGTGGGAATCCGAGCCGGGCTGGACAGAAGTGGGGAGAAACCGGGGGGAAGCGGCGGATTTCTGGAGGGAGTTCTGTGGATCTGGCCTCCGTAGCGTTTCTGTCATCCCCCAGACCGGTTCTCACCACGGGAACCGCACGAAACAGGAGTCCCCCATCATGGCTGCAACCTCGATCAAGATCCTCCTCCCGCTGGCCACCGTTGCCGCGGCCGGCGCCGTCGCCATCGGCTCGGGTGCCACCTTCACCTCCACCACCGGCAACACGATCAGCGCCGTCACCTCGGGCTCGCTCAAGCACACGAACTCCAAGGACAACGCCGCGATCTTCAACCTGACCAACATCAAGCCGGGCGACACCATCAACGGCTCGCTGACGATCACCAACACCGGTTCCCTGCCGGCCGCGTTCAGCCTCACCGAGACCTCGTCGTCCAACGCCTTCGACGCCGACTACCTGAAGCTGGTCATCACCAACACCACCACGGGTACCCAGGTCTACTCCGGCAACTTCGGTGGCCTGACCGACGGCGCCAAGAACGCGCTCGGCCAGATCGACGCCGGAACCGCGAACAGCTTCCGATTCACCGTGACCCTCGACCAGGCGGCGCCGAACAGCCAGCAGGGCAAGACTGCCAGCGCTGCCTACGCGTGGGACTCGGTTCAGCTGGACGGTGCCACCACCGACCAGTGACCTGTTGGGGGGTGGCA
This sequence comes from Nocardioides sp. Bht2, assembly GCF_047308515.1. Taxonomy (NCBI): domain Bacteria; kingdom Bacillati; phylum Actinomycetota; class Actinomycetes; order Propionibacteriales; family Nocardioidaceae; genus Nocardioides; species Nocardioides sp. Bht2. Next base: position 55,731 of record NZ_JBLBWI010000002.1, on the reverse strand, counting down.
GGGGATAAAGGCAGGGCGCTGTCCCCGGCGCCCTGCCGCCCCTCCTGCGCACACTCTCTCCGCCATCCCAAGACCCGAAGGAGCCCACGATGACCCACTTGGCCCGTGCCACCCGCCGTCTGTCGAGGCTCCTGATCACCTTGACCCTGGTCGCGCTCACCCTCGGCTGCGTGGCCTATCTCGCTCCCGGCCTCTTCGGCTACGACCGCTATGTGATCACCGGCGGCTCGATGTCGGGCACCTTCGAGAAGGGCTCGGTCGTCTTCGAGGAGGAGGTCCCGGTCGCGGACCTGAAGGTCGGCGACGTGATCACCTACCTGCCGCCCGCCGACAGCGGCGTCGGCACCCTGGTCACCCACCGGATCATCTCGATCCGACCCGACAGGACCGGCACCCTGGTGTTCCGCACCCAGGGCGACGCCAACCCCGACCCCGACCCGTGGAAGTTCAGCCTCACCGGCCAGAGCCAGCCCGTGGTCCGGCACGCGGTACCGCACGTCGGCTCGGCGCTGATCGCCTTGGCCGACCCCGAGATCCGGCGGATGGTCATCGGGCTCCCGGCCGCGGTGATCGCCCTGCTCGCTCTGCGCGACCTGATCCGCGTCCTGCAGACCCAGCACCGTGAGCGGGCCAAGCACCGGCTCACCCCGGCCTGAGACTGCTCCGCCCCTTCCCCGTAGCAAAACGGGGAAGAACTGTGGCCAACGTGTGGAAAAGCCGTGGCCCCGGTCTCCGTAGCGTTGGAGACATCCGATCCACACCCGCCCACGTCACATCCGAGGAGACCCAAGTGTCGAGCTTCCGCTCCCTTGTCGCTCTCGCGCTGACCGTCCTGGTCGGGTTCGTGATCACCTCCACCACCCAGTTCAGCTCCGCCACCTACGTCGCCTCCTCCAGCGCCACCGCCCAGATCACCGCCGCCTCCGACTGGACGCCACCCACCGTCTCAGTGGTCAACCCCGGCAGCATCGTGAAAGAGACCGCCTCCCTGACGGTCAACGCTGCTGACGGCGAGAGCGGCATCCGCGACGTCGTCGTCGAGTACCTTGCCCCGAGCGCCTCCACCTGGACGGCGATCTGCACCGACACCACCGCGCCGTACTCGTGCGCTTGGGACACCAAGGTGCTCGGCGACGGCGTCTACTCCCTTCGCGCCCGTGCCACCGACCGGGCCGGCTACGAGACCATCTCCGAGGTGGTCCGCACCAGCGTCGCCAACAAGCTCTACATCGAGCTGGCCTCACCGGGCGACGTCGTCCGCGGCTCCGTGCCGCTGACCGCGACCGTGCAGAACGTGGGCTCGCTGAGCCACACCGTGCGGATCGAGTACACGCCGAGCGGCACCACCGCCTGGAAGAGCATCTGCACCAACCTGTCCAGCCCCTACACCTGCGCCTGGAACACCACGGGTGTGGCAGCGGGCGACTACGACCTGCGTGCGGTGCTGGTCACCGGTTCCACCTCGACCTACTCGGCGCTGATCGAAGAGGTCACCGTCGACAACGCCGCTCCTGTCGTCAGCATGGTCGACCCGGGTTCGCCGCTCAGTGGCTCGCGGACCTTCGCCGCCACCGCCAGCGACGCGCAGAGCGGCCTCGACAAGGTCGTCATCCAGTACGTCCCCGCCGCCGGCGGCGCGTACCGCGACCTGTGCACCATCACCGCGGAGCCGTGGAACTGCCGGGTCGCCACCACCACGCTGGCCGACGGCACCTACAGCTTCCGCGCCGTCGCCACCGACCTGGCCGGGAACAGCGCCACCTCGGCTGCGATCCCCAACCGCGTCGTCGACAACAGCGTCGCCTCGGTCAGTGTCGATCTGCCCGCTGCCCTGACCGGAACGGTCACCATCGGCGCCACGGCAAGTGCCAGCGCCGGCATCGCCTCGGTCCGGATCCAGTACGCCACCTCCGGCAGCGGGACCTGGCGTGACCTGTGCACCGACACCAGCTCGCCGTACTCCTGCAGCTGGAACACCACCTCGGTGACCGACGGCGCCTACGACCTGCGCGCCATCTTGACCGACACCGCCAACCGCACCACGACCTCGGCGGTCGAGACCGGCCTGGTCGACAACAGCCCGCTGCGCGGCATCGACGTGCAGACCGCGAACGGCGGCGGCACGGCCGGACGGGCCGACGCCGGCGACACGGTGACCCTCACCTACAGCACCCAGATCGACACCACCAAGGTGATTGCGGGCTGGACCGGAGCGGGCCGCTCGGTCACCGTGCGGCTGCGCGACGGCGGGCTGCTGCTGAAGACCGGCAAGGACGACACCCTCGATGTGCTCGCCAGCGGCGCCACCGTCAACCTGGGTTCGATCAACCTGAAGCAGGACTATGTGAAGGGGCTGGGCACCACCCAGGTCAACGCGACGATGACGGCCGGGACCTCGGTCGGTGCCAACGGCCTGGTCCGCAGCACGATCACCCTGCGTCTGGACTCGGTCGCCTCCGGCTCGAACCGGCTACGCACCGTCAGCACCGCGGCGGCCATGATCTGGACGCCGTCCGCAAGCGTCACCGACCTGCAGGGTCGTGCCTGCTCCACTGCCGCCGTCACTGAGACCGGCGCTTCGGACCGAGAGTTCTGATGCGATCTGCACACTCCCCCGCCTCCCGGCTCGCGATCGCGGGCACGCTGAGCACCGTCCTGCTGCTGTTGGAGCAGACGGCGGGCGCCGAGTCGGCGAGTCTGCGGGTGGTGGTGATGGTGCTGGCGGCCCTGCTTCTGGTCGGCGCGATCAAGATGTGGTTCCACAACTGCTTCGAGTCGCGGGCGATGATCGTGCTGGGGCTCTCGGCGACCGCCATCGGCACGCTTCTCAGTCTGACCGTGGGGCTGCCCACCAGCTCCCCGCAGTCGGTGGGTCTCGGACTGCTGGCCCTGATCGCGTTGCCTGCCGCGGTGGTGGCGTTGTTGGCGTTCGATGCGCGTCGTCGGCAACGCCCCAGCGAACGGTCCCGTTCGCCGTATGCTCTGTGACCATGCTCGCCCACGTGCTGATCGTCGAGGACGACGACAAGATCGCTGCTCCCCTGGTGCGCACCTTGGAGCGCGAGGACTATGAGGTCCACCGGGTCGCCGAAGGACAGGCCGGCCTCGACCATCTGGCACGTGGCGGCGTCGATCTGCTGCTGCTCGACCTCGGTCTGCCCGACCTCGACGGCCTCGACGTCTGTCGCCGGGCGCGGGAGAGCGGGTACACCGGCGGCATCATCATCCTGACTGCCCGCGACGGCGAACTGGACCGCGTCGTCGGCCTCGACGTGGGCGCCGACGACTACCTGGCCAAGCCGTTCAGCCTCGCCGAACTCCTCGCCCGGGCCCGCGCCCTGTTGCGCCGCAGCGCAGCTGGCGCGCCGGTCGCCGTGGCCGAGGTGGCCGCTCCGGCGCCGTCGAACGCGTTGCGGATCGATGTGGCGGCACGACGGATCTGGGTCGGTGAGAGCGAACTGGCGACCACCTCGAAGGAGTTCGACGTACTGGCTCTGCTGGATGCGACCCGAGGCGCGGTGGTCAGTCGCGAGCAGTTGATCAGCGACGTCTGGGACGAGAACTGGTACGGCTCCACGAAGACCTTGGACGCCACCATCGGCCGGTTGCGCCAGAAGCTCGACGAAGCCGGAGCACCTGCCGCGATCACCACGGCCCGCGGCGTCGGCTTCCGGTTGGAGGACAGCGCCGATGCGTGAGCGGTTGATCGCTGCGTTGGTCGGGATGACCATCGCGATGATCGCGCTCTACGGAGTCCCGCGGGCCTACCTGCTCGCCGACCTGGTCAACGACCAGGAGCACCGCAAGATCGAGCGTTCCGCGGAGTTGCTCGCTGTCGTGGTCGACGAGCGGACCAGCGCCCAGGCGCCGGTGACCTCCGACTTCCTCGCCAAAATGCTCAACAAGGCCGAGTCGATCGAGTACCGCGGCGCCGACGGCACCGTGGTCCGGGCCGGCAGCCCGAACACCGGCGACCACGACATCGTGCAGACCCGCACCTTGTCGGACGGAAGCACGGTCACCCTGTCGCGGGACGGGAAGCTGATCGACCAGCGGATCTCCGACGCCTTGCTCCCGCTGATCCTGATCGGGCTCGGGCTCGTGGTTCTGGCCGTGATCGTCGGCTACCTGCTGGCCCGGCGTCTGGCCCGGCCCTTCGGCGAACTGGCCCAGGCAGCAGACGAACTGGGCGAGGGCCGGTTCGAGGTCGATCTCCCCCGCTACTCGATCCCGGAGGCCGACGCGATCGGCCTCGCTCTGAGCCGAGCCTCGGACCAGCTCGACGAGTTGGTCCAACGCGAACGGGAGTTCGCGGCCAACGCTTCGCACCAGCTGCGGACCCCGATCACCGCGCTCCGGTTGACCCTCGAAGACCTGACGATGTGGCCCGAGACACCGCCGTCGGTGGCCGAGGAGCTGACCGCCAACCTCGGCGAGCTGGACCGGCTCAGCGCCGCGATCACCGAGTTGCTGGAGCTGGCCCGCGGCAAGCGTCTGGGCGAGGCGATCGACTTCGACCTGGGGCGGCTCTCGGCCGACGCCGTCGACCGGTGGCTCGACCACGCCGCCGAGCGCGGCCACTCGCTGGTCCACGCGGCGACCGGTACCTTCGTCGCCCACGCCGTCCCCGGTCCGGTGAGCCAGATCCTGGATGTGCTGATCGAGAACGCCTGCAACCACGGCGTCGGCGTGATCACCGTGGAGCTCCGCAACCTGGACCACTATCTCTCCGTCACCGTCGCCGACGACGGTCCCCGCACGATCAGCAACGAGGTCTTCGAACGCGGCACCAGCTCGGCCGACAGCGATGGCCACGGACTCGGCCTGACCATCGCCTCCCAGCTGGCCACCTCGCTGGGCGGCCACCTCAGCCTCGCCGAGACCGAGTCGACCACCTTCGTGTTGCTGCTGCCCCAAAGCGGTAGGTCTGCGCCGTGACGACCGGAGACTCCATCGCCTCATCGCAGCAACCTACGCTGCGGACGGAGCGCCTCACCCTGGTACCGATGCGGCTCGAACACCTTCCGCTACTGCATCAACTCGACAGTGATCCCGAGGTGATGCGTCACCTCCTCGGGAGGGCTCGGACGCCGGAAGAGATCGACACCTTCTGGGCGCCGCGGTGCGCGGAGACGACGGCCGGAGCCGTGGGGCTCGGCTGGTGGGTCGGTTTCGCCGACGACGCCACCTCGTTCATCGGCTGGTGGGACCTTGGCCGCAGCGACACGGACCCACACTCCCCCATCGATCCGGACCACGTGGAGATCGGCTGGCGGGTGGCGCGGCGGCACTGGGGCCAGGGCTATGCGACCGAGGGAGCACGCGCCCTGCTGGATCACGCCTTCACCACGATCGGGCTGACGGCTGTCTATGCCGAGACCGCCGTCGCGAACCTGGCGTCCCAGGCCGTCATGCGCAAGCTCGGCATGACCCGAACCGTCGCCTCGGATCCGGAGAGCGCAGGTTGGACAGCGGTGGTTCACCGTCGCTAGGTGGCAGCAATCGACCGCTCTGGCACGGGGCGGGCGTCGGCACCGCTAGAATCCCTCCGTTCCAGCCTCCGTAGCTCAGGGGACAGAGCAGCGGCCTTCTAATCCGCCGGTCGAAGGTTCGAATCCTTCCGGGGGCGCAGCGAAAAACGCGCCTGAAAAGGTACAAAAAGGGCAACGCCGACACCGGCGTTGCCCTTTCTGCATCGTGATCGAGACGTGACCCAGCTGCTCCCGAGACTTGGCCCCGCAAACCGATCTGAGCGGGGTAATGTGGCACTGGCACCCCGAGTAGGACGGCGTCCAACTTTGGACTTTCCGATTTGGGCACCTCCACAGGGCGCCGGTGATGCCGTGATCGTAGGAGGACAGCCCCGGAAATGAACGCCGCCGAAGGAGAGGGCCTGCGGGCCCGCAAGAAGCGCGCGACCGAGAACGCCATCGAGCGGACCGCGGTGCAACTGGCGTTGCAGAAGGGCCATGCCCACGTCACCGTCACCGAGATCTGCGACGGCGCGGACATCTCCCGCAGCACCTTCTTCAACTACATGCCTTCGCGAGAGGCCGCGATCTTCGGTCGCCCCTTGAAGATGGTCCCCTACGAGGAGGCGATGGAGATCCTCAAGGCGGCCAACGACACCTCGCTGCTCGGCGCGATCTTCCGGGTCGCCGTCACCTCGGTGGGCAAGGCGAACATCAACGCCGAGGTCGCCGCCGGACGTAGTCAGCTCAGCCTGGAACAGCCCGACACCGTGGCCCCGATCCTGTCGCCGTTCATCTCGCTCTCCACCGACCTGACCGGCCTGCTCTACATCTGGCTCGAGGAGGACCACTCCCGCCGCCTGATTCCCGAGGTCGACACGCTGCGCGAGGCGATCCTGACCGTCTCCTTGGTCGGCAACGCCCTCCAGGTCGTCCTGGCCGAAGTCACCGGGACCGACGACCAGATCGTGGCCGAGGAGACCATGCACCAACTGATCGCCGAAATGGAGAAGCTGGCCTACGCGATCCGCCAGCCACGGCGCTGATCAGCTAGGAGACCGCGCCGATCACCTTGGCGGGGTTGCCGATCGCCACCACGTTGGCCGGCAGGTCCCGGATCACCACGGAGCCCGCACCGACCACGGTGTTGTCGCCGATCCGAACACCCGGAGAGACGATCACACCGGCGCCCAGGGAGACGTTGTTCCCGATCCACACCGGTGACGCCGCCGCCCACTTGGATCGGCGCTGTTCTGCCTGCACCGGTCGGGTCAGCGTCAGCAACTGCACGTTCGCGCCGATCAGCACGTCGTCGCCGATGGTGATCTCCGCGAAGTCCTGCGCCACCAACCCGGCCGCGATCTCGCAGCGCGCACCGATCCGGAGCCGTCGCCCGTGCTCCACCCGCAACGGGGCACGCACCTGCGTCTCCTCGCCGACCACAGCAAGCTCGGCCAACAGCGCCTCCCGCTCGGCGCCCAGCGGCGCGGCGTTGAACGCCGCCTCGGCCGCAGCCGCCAACGAACGGTCGCGGGCCAACCCCCGGTCATCGGTACGGAACGGCTGCCCGTCGAGCATCCGCTGCCGCATGGTGAGGATCTTGAGGTCGACCATGACGCCCAGATTACTGGGACCGACCGGCCGCTACGACGCCGCGTGGTCCGCCACGTGGGCGTCGATCTTCGACCGCAGGTCCGCCTTCACCGCGTCCGGCGCGAACGAGGCCGTCACCGCCTCCGCGGCGAGCTCAGCGACACCGGCGGCGTCGAGCTCGAGCAGCTCGGCCGCAATCTCGTACTCGCGGTTCAGCGTGGTCCCGAACATCGGGGGGTCGTCGGAGTTGATCGTGACCGGGACCCCCGCCGCCCGGAAGGCGGCCAACGGATGTTCCTCGATCGCGGCGACGGCACGCGTCGCGATGTTCGACGACGGGCAGACCTCCAGCGGGATCCGGTTCTGGGCCAGGTAGTCCAGCAACTCGGGGTCCTGCGCAGCCGAGGTGCCGTGCCCGATCCGCTCGGCTCCCAGGAGCCGGATCGCGTCCCACACCGTCTGTGGGCCGGTGGTCTCACCGGCGTGCGGCACCGACCGGAGACCGGCGGCGCGAGCCGCGGTGAAGTACGGCTCGAACTGGGGCCGCGGCACCCCGATCTCGGGGCCGCCCAGGCCGAAGCCGATCAGGGCGTCGGTGCGGTGCTCCAGGGCGTAGCTCAGCGTGGCCTCGGCAGCCGGAACACCCAGCTCGCCAGGGATGTCGTAGATCCAGCGCAGGACGAGCCCGAAGTCCCGTTCCGCACGGACCCGGGCCGACTCCAGTGCCTCGGTGTACGCCTCGATCGGGATCCCCCGGATCACCGAGGTGTGCGGGGTGCAGGTGAGCTCGGCGTAGCCGATGTTCTGGCCCTGGCTCATCTCGCGGGCGACCTCGTAGGTCAGCAGTTCGACGTCCTCGGGGGTACGGATCAGGTCGACGACGGCGAGGTAGACCTCGATGAAGTGCGCGAAGTCGCGGAAGGTGAAGAACTCCGCGAGCGCCTCCGGGTCGGCGGGCACCACCCCAGGGTGTCGGCGCGCCAGTTCACTGACGATCCGTGGCGACGCCGACCCCACATGGTGGACATGCAATTCAGCCTTGGGCAGCGCGGCGATGAAGTCATTGAGAGAGCTCACGCCGCGAGTCTGCCAGCGATGGGGCGCTCAGCCCACCTTCGCCAGGATGTTGTTCGCCATCTGTTCCACCGTGCTGCCGCTGACGACCTTGCCGTCGACGAAGACGGTCGGGGTGCCGGTGACGCCACGCTTGGATGCCTCGTCGGTGGCGTTGACGACCCACTGCTTGAACTCCAGGCCCTTGATCCCGCCGGCAACGGCGCTCTTGTTCGCACCCGCGGCGACCGCCTGCTCCACGAACCAGTCCTGGCTCGGGATCGAGCCGCTGGGCTGCTTGGCGAAGAGCGTGTCGTGCAGCGCCAACGCCGCCGTGCCGTCACCGGAGTCGAGGACCACGCCGAGGGCGTTCATCGCCTGGACCGAGTACTCGTTGAGGAAGGCCATCGGGCGGTAGACCACGAACGCCTTGCCGGAGAGGGCGACGTCCAGCAGATCCTGACGCATCACCTCTTCCAGGTCCCGGCAGTGCGGGCACTGGAAGTCTTCGAAGATCTCGATCTTGGCCGGCGCCTTCGGGTCGCCGACGCCCATCCCGAACTCGTCGACGAGCGCCACCCGGACGTTGCCGTCGGCGTCGGTCGGGCCGGTCACCGGCGCGCTGGTGGTCGGTGCCGTGGTCGGCGTCGACGAAGCACCCGTGGACGGCTCAGTCGACGGGGTGTTGCTGGGCTCGGTACTGGGCTCGGTGGTCGGGGTCGGCGTGGTGGACGGTTCGGCCGACGTCGCGGAGTCACCGGGCGCCTTGGCGTCGTCGCCGCTGGTGTCGCGATTGGCCTGCACCGCCCAACCGATACCGATCACCAGGGCGAGCACCGCTACCACGATGCCGCCGACGATCAGGTTGCGCTTGCCCTTGGCAGGCTGGTTCACGAGTTCTCCTTCACTTCCACTACGTCCGGTCGGACGAAGAGCACATCACCGAGCGCCAGCGCGGTGCGCGGGCGCCATATCAACCAGGCCGAAGCCAGGAGCAACGCTACGTCGCGAGCGATCTCGCGGGGGTACTTGTCGGTGGCGTCCGGATCGAAGCCGCCGCCGCCGAAGCAACCGCAGTCGATCTGCAGGCCTCTGTTCCAGGCCGAGCCGATACCGATGATGAAGGCGAGGAACAGCAGCGCCGACACGAGGGCGGAGAGCCGCACGAAGACGCCCAGCACCAGCAGTGAACCGACGACGATCTCCACGATCGGCAGCACGTGGCCGACGGTGGGCACGATCGATTCCGGGAGCAGGTCGTAGGCCCGTACCGCCCGCACGCTCCCTGCCGGATCGGGCAGCTTGACGGCGCCGGCGACGATCCAGACACCGCCGACGACGAGGCGCAGCACGGTGCCGATCCACGCTTTCATAGCGCCAACCTAGGCGAACCGCCTGAGACGTTGCTGAACGAATCCCTCGAAAAGTCTGACCCTGGTGCGGTCCCCGGCCGACTCGGAGAGTGTCGGTCCAGGCGAGTAGGGTCAAGGATGTGAGTGATCGTTTGGTGTGGATCGACTGTGAAATGACCGGCCTCGACCTGGGCGCAGATGCGCTGATCGAGGTGGCGGCTCTCGTCACCGACTTCGAGTTGAACGTCCTGGGTGAGGGTGTCGACCTGATCATCAAGCCGCCGGCCGAGGCGATCGACCAGATGAGCGACTTCGTCCGCGAGATGCACACCACTTCCGGCCTGCTGGACGAGCTGGCCGACGGCATCACGATGGCCGACGCCGAGGAACAGGTGCTGGCCTACATCCGCAACCACTGCGCCGACGGCTCCCGTCCCCCGCTGGCCGGCAACACGGTCGCCACCGACCGCGCCTTCCTGGCCCGCGACATGGTCGACCTGGAGTCGTTCCTGCACTACCGGATCGTGGACGTCTCCTCGATCAAGGAACTCTCCCGCCGCTGGTACCCGCGGGCCTACTTCCAGGCACCCGCCAAGAAGGGCAACCACCGCGCGCTCGCCGACATCCAGGAGAGCATCGAGGAGCTGCGCTACTACCGCGAAGCCGTCTTCGTGCCGGCTCCCGGCCCCGACTCCGAGTCCGCGCGTGCCATCGCCTCGCGTCACGGCGGCTCGATCACCGGCCTTTCCTGACCCCGATTGGCGCTGCACCCCCTAGGTGCCGCTATGCTTCTTCTCGGTTCACGGCGCTTCGGCGTCGATGAGTCATGGTGGGTATAGCTCAGCTGGTAGAGCGCCGCCTTGTGGTGGCGGATGTCGCGGGTTCGAGTCCCGTTACTCACCCCAACAAGAAAGCCTCCGAACTTCGGTTCGGGGGCTTTCTGCATTTCGGCCACCCCAAGAACATCTATACCCCCAGTAGGTATTATCGCGGCCATGCGCTCCCCGACTCGTCTCGTCACGTTCGCCGCCGGTCTCCTGCTCGCAGCCTCCACCTTCGCCGCCTGTTCGGAGAGCGAAGATCCGACGAGCACCGGCACGATCACCGACACCGCCTCCACCACCGAGTCCCAGGCGTTGCTGACGAAGCACGGGCTGGCCGGGATGGATGCTCGCGAGGTGATCGAGGAGTTGGAGGCGAAGCCGCTCGACGAGCGCGACGAGGCCCTGCGTGCGAGCGTCACCCCGACGGCGGTCACGCTCAGCGAGGACGGCACCCCGGACGTCGTCTTCGACCTCGGGGACGAGGAGTTCTATCTCTCGGTCGCGCCGTTCGCGACCTCGACCCACGACTGCGTGATGCACAGTCTCTCCGGCTGCCGAGGCGAGCTGCGCGCTACCCCGGTGACGGTCACCGCCACCGACGCCAGCACCGGAGAGGTGGTCCGGACCGTGCGGACCCGCACCCAGGACAACGGCTTCGCGGGCCTCTGGCTGCCTCGTGACCGCAAGCTGACCATCGCCGTCCAGCAGGGCGAGCGCAGCGGCAGCGCCACGATCAGCACCGACGCCGAGGCGCCGACCTGCCTGACCACCATCCGACTCGCCTGAGGCTGCTCCCGCCCGGAACGGTTCTCGCGATCGTCCGTTCCGAGTAGGTTCTTTGCATGGCGAGGCACGCGAACTACGACGTGATCATCCTCGGCGCGGGTCACAACGCGCTGACCGCGGGAGCGCTCCTCGCCCGCGCCGGGATGCGGACCCTGCTCCTCGAACGACTTGATCGCGTCGGCGGCGCGGCGGTCTCGGCCCGGGCCTTCCCCGGACGGCCGGTCCAGCTCTCCCGCTACTCCTACCTCGTCTCGCTGATGCCGGAGGAGCTGATGGCCGAGCTGGAACTCGACGTCGAGCTCCGCTCGCGCTCGGTCTCCTCCTACACCCCGTACCTGCACCCCGACGGCCGCCCCGATGGCCTGCTCGTCGAGCATGAAGCCGGCCCGGCGACAGCAGAGTCGTTCCGACGGCTCACCGGGGGCGACGACGAGTACGCCAGCTGGCAACGGTTCTACGCCGACGTCGCCGAACTCGCCGCGGTCCTCGCGCCGACCCTGCTGCGGCCGCTCCCCCGCCGCGCAGATATCGCCACACAGGTTCCCCTGCAGATCTGGGGCGACCTGATCACGCAGCCGATCGGCGTCACCATCCGCGATCGGTTCACCCACGACCTGGTCAGGGGCGTGGTCGCCACCGACGCCCTGATCGGCACCTTCGCCGACCTCAACTCCTCGAGCCTGATCCCGAACCGGTGCTTCCTCTACCACCTGATCGGCAACGCCACCGGCGAGTGGCGGGTTCCGGTCGGTGGGATGGGCGCGGTCACCGGTGCTCTGCATCGCGCCGCCGTCACCGCAGGGGCCGAACTGGAGACGGGTGCCCGGGTCGAGCGAGTACTGCCCGGGCCGGACGAGGTAGAGGTTCAGTGGCAGAGCGACGGCGTCCGGCACAGCGCCCGGGCACCCTACGTCCTGAGCGGCGTCGCGCCATGGACGTTGGCGGGGCTCCTGGACGAACCCGCCCCGCCACGGCCCGAGGGCGCCCAGTTGAAGATCAACTTCCTGCTCGATCGACTCCCCCGGCTCCGGGCCGACGTCGACCCTGACACCGCTTTCGCCGGCACGTTGCACCTGGCCGAGCAGTTCAGCGGCCTGCAGCAGGCCTACTCCGAGGCGTCTCGCGGCGTACTGCCGACCCACCTACCGGGCGAGGTCTACTGCCACTCGCTGACCGACCCGTCGATCCTGAACGGCGATCCGGGGCACACCTTGACCTACTTCGGGCTGCATACCCCGGCCACCCTGCTCGACGTGGACGGCGCCAAGGAGGAGGCCGTGGCGCGTGCGATCGCCGTCCTCGACTCCCATCTGGCGCAGCCGCTGCTGAGCTGCGTGGCCCGCGACGAGAACGGCGCACTCTGCATCGAGGCGAAGACGCCCAGCGAGATCGAGTCGGACCTGGCGATGCCGGGCGGCCATATCTTCCACGGCGACCTGGCCTGGCCGTGGGCCGACGACACCGATCCACTGGACACACCTGCCGACCGGTGGGGCGTCGCCACCGCGCATCCGCGGATCCTGGTCTGTGGGTCGGGCGCTCGCCGGGGCGGCGCCGTCTCCGGTCTCGGCGGTCACAACGCCGCACGGGCCGTTCTCGCCGAGACCGCCGGCCACTGACCGGCTAGCTCGCCGGCGCGGTCACCTTGTCGGCGGCAGCCGGACTGTGCGCCGCGATCGGCGGGGACTGGCGGGGCACCAGGAAGCCGAAGAACATCGCGATCAGTGCTGCCACGAACCCGATGATCATCGCGGTCTCGATCGCCTCACTGGACGGCATCGTGTAGCCGGCCACCAGGACCGTGGAGCCGGCCAGCACCGCGGAGAGCACTGCCGAGGACGAGGTGGTACCCAAGGAGCGCATCAACGAGTTGAGCCCGTTGGCGGCGGCGGTCTCGCTGATCGGCACGGCCGCCATGATCAACGCCGGGGTGGCCGCGAAGGCGATACCGATCCCGATGCTCACCAGGATGTTGATCGCCATCACCTGCCAGAGCTGATCGTGGGCGAAGACGCCGAGCAGGTAGCCACCGAGGATCACCGCGATCCCCCACAGCAGGGAGACCCGGGCGCCCCGAGCGGCGCTGATCCTGGCGCCGATCTGGGCGGCGAAGAACATCGCGAAACCACCAGGCGCAAGGACCATACCGGCCTCGATCATGGTCATCCCGACGCCGTAGCCGCTGGCCTTCGGGGACATCAGGATCTGACTGAACAGCAGACTGGTGCCGTAGAGCGCGAAGCCGACGCCGACCGAGGCCAGGTTCGTGAAGAGCACCTGCGGATGGGCCGAGGTCCGGAGGTCGACCAGCGGTTCGGCGACCCGCATCTGGTGCCAGCCCCAGAGCGGGAAGACGATGACGGCGACGGCGACGAGGCTGAGCACCTCGGTGCTTGCCCAGCCCCAGTGGTCGCCGCGGGTGATCGCGACCATCGTCGCGGTCAAGGCGACCACCAGCCCCAGCGAGCCGACATAGTCGAAACGGCCAGGGGTGCGGACCGGCGACTCCGGGACCAGCCAGATCACCAGGACCAGGCAGATCAGGCTCAGCGCCGCCGAGCCCCAGAACAGTGCGTGCCAGTCGAACTGGTCGGCCACCGCGGCGGCGATCGGCATCCCGAACGCGCCGCCGAGGCCCATGCTGGAGCTCATCATCGCGATCGCCGCGCCGACCTTCTGCGGCGGCAGTTCGTCACGCAGGATGCTGATCCCGAGAGCGACCGCACCGGACGCCGCGCCCTGGAACGCACGGCCGGTCACCATCACCGGCACAGAGTCCGCGAAGGCACAGATCGTCGACCCCAGGGTCAGCACGACCAGGCAGCCGACCAGGACCAACTTCTTGCCGAACATGTCGCCCAGGCGACCCGCGATCGGGGTCACCACGGCGGCGGCGAGCAGCGTGGCGGTCAGTGCCCAGTAGGCGTTGCCCGCATCGCTGTGCAGGATCTCCGGGAGCACCGGAACGAGCGGGACGATCAAGGTATGCATGATCGTGACGACGATTCCCGTCGCGCACAGGACCAGCAGCAAGCCCTTGGGGGCTCGGGTTTCCGACACAGGCACTCTCCTTCAACCTCTGCACGGTACCGAGGATGTGGCACTCAGTGCCACACGAGAGGTGAGGCGCTCATCACACCGTGCGCTTGACCAAAGATCTGACGATGTGGCATGAGGTAAGCCTTACCAAATATGATGCTGTCCGTGTCCGCATCGTCGCCCGCCGCTCTGTCGCCTGCCCGGGGCCCCCTCGGCGACCTTGCCCGCTTCGGTGACGCCCCCGCCCTGGTCACCGCGACGACCCGGCTAAGTCACCGCGAACTGGCCGACGCGACCGCTGCGTTCGCCGCGCGCCTCGGCTACGAACGCCGACTCGTCCTGCTCGCCGGCCGCAACGACGTCAGCTCCCTCGTCGCCTACCTGGGCACCCTCGGCGCCGGCCACGTCCCGCTGCTCTGCGACGCCCGCCACCTCGACCGGCTGATCGAGCTCTACCGCCCCGACACCGTGGTCCGCGACGGCGTCATCGAGAGCCACCGACCTTCGGCGCAGCACCAGCTCCACCCCGACCTCGCGTTGCTCCTCTCCACCTCGGGCAGCACCGGCTCCCCCAAGTTGGTCCGGCTCAGTCGCCGGAACCTGATCAGCAATGCGGCCGCGATCGCCGACTACCTCCAGCTGCGCCCGACCGATCGCGCCGTCACCACCCTGCCGCCGCACTACTGCTACGGGCTCTCGGTGATCCACAGCCACCTCGCCATCGGTGCCTCGCTGGTCCTGACCGAGCACTCCGTGGTCGACGACGCCTTCTGGACGCTGGCCGAGCAGCAGCAGATCACCTCGTTCGCCGGTGTCCCCTACACCTTCGATCTGCTCGACCGGGTCGGCTTCCCGGAGAGAGCCCCGACCAGCCTGCGCCACGTCACCCAGGCCGGTGGCCGGCTCCGCCCGGAACGGGTCGCCGAGTTGGCTGGCCTGGCGACGGCGCGCGGCTTCGACTTCGTGGTCATGTACGGCGCGACCGAGGCCACCGCCCGGATGGCGTGGCTGCCACCGGAACAGGCGGCGAACGCCCCGGACGCGATCGGCCTCCCGATCCCCGGCGGCAGCTTCCGCCTGGAGCCGATCCCGGGCGAGAACGCCGAGCTCGGCGAACTCGTCTACTCCGGCCCGAACGTGATGCTCGGATACGCCGAGAGCCCCGCAGATCTGGCCCGCGGAGCCGAACTCAACGAACTCCGCACCGGGGACGTCGCGCGGATCGGCGCCGACGGCCTGGTCCGGATCGTCGGACGTCGTTCCCGCTTCGCCAAGATCTACGGCCTGCGCATCGACCTGGACGAGGCCGAACGCGCGTTGGAGGCAGCGGGGCTCCCGGCCCGATGCGCCGACGGCGGCGAGACGCTGATCGTGGCCCTGACCGGCCCGCTCACCTCGGAGCACCGCCGCACCGTGCTGGCCACCGCCCTGCAGCAGTGGGGGCTGCCAGCCGGTGCCGTCCGGCTGGTGGAGGTCGACGCCTTCCCGCGACTGGCCAACGACAAGGTCGACTACCGCGCACTCGTGTCACTTGCGCAGGCTCCGCCTCCTACCGCGTCGACGCCGGAGACGACCGCCACACCTCAGGTCCGGATCGAGCGGGCCTTCGCCGAGATCCTGGGTCGACCGGTCGGCGCCCGCGACACCTTCCTGGAGCTCGGCGGCGACTCGCTCTCCTATGTCGAGGCATCGGTACGACTCGAGCAGATCATCGGCGAGCTACCACCGAAGTGGCACACCCTCGAGATCCAGACGCTGGCCGCCGCGGCCTCGACGCGGCCCCGCCGCGGACGGGTCCTGGAGACCAGCGTGGTACTGCGCGCCGTCGCCATCTTCGCGATCGTTTCCAGCCACGCCAACCTGCTCACCCTGCTCGGTGGCGCGCATCTGCTGCTCGGGATCAGTGGCTACAACTACATCCGCTTCCAGCCGCACGGCGAGACTCGCGAGAGGGTCCGCGCCCACCTCAGCTCAGCGGCCCGGATCGCGGTGCCCGCGATGCTCTGGATCGGGGCGGTCACCCTGGCCACCGGGACCTACCCCTGGCGAAGTGTCTTCCTCGTCAACGGACTCATCTCCCGGGGCTGGTCGGAGCCGGCCTGGCACTTCTGGTTCATCGAGGTACTGGTCCTCCAACTCCTCGTACTGGCAGCCCTCACCTGTCTGCCCGCCTGGCGCCGGGCCGAGGCCCGATGGCCGTTCTGGCTCCCCTTCGCCATCGCCTGTGGAGCATTGGTCACCCGCTACGAGCTCTGGGAGCCGCGCGGCGGCGACGACATCCACCGGACCCACATGGTGCTTTGGATCTTCGCCCTCGGCTGCGCGATCGCCCGCGCCGAACATCGCTGGCAGCGGATCGCCGTCTCGGTGTTGACGGTCGCGGCGTTGCCGGGCTTCTTCGAGAACACGGCCCGCGAACTCTTCGTCGCGCTCGGCCTGCTGCTGCTGATCTGGGTGCACAGCATCCGGCTGCCGAACGTGGTGGCCGTCGCGGTGACCACGCTGGCCTCGGCGTCGATGTACATCTACCTCACCCACTGGCAGGTCTATCCGTGGCTGGAGGATCGGGTACCGGCGTTGGCGGTGCTGACCTCCTTCGCCGTCGGGATCACGGCAGCGGCGGTGGCACGTCGGCTCGGCCTGCGCCTTCGCGCGTTGAGCGCCTCCGCGCTCAGTCGAGGTCGGCAGCGCGGTCCAGCAGCACCGGTCGAGAGCCGGGTACCAAGCCAGCCGTAACCCGGGCGCCGACCGGGAGCACCTGGTGCTGGGTCAGCCAGGACCGGACCTGCGCTCCGCTGGCCAACCGGACCGTGGCCAGGGTGAACGCCCCGTGGTAGTCCAGGCTCAGCACCTCGGCGTCGCCGTTCGCGGTGAGCATGACCTCATGCGGACGGAGCACCACGTCGCGATCGCCTGCGTCTGCTTCCGCGGCGACCCCCTCGATGGAGCCGAGCTCGCACCGCAGGTCGGCGCCGTCACGAGTGACCGGGAGGAAATCCGCATCGCCCATGAAGGTGGCCACGAACCGGTTGGCCGGCCGCTCGAAGACCTCGCTCGGCGTCCCCACCTGCTCGATCCGCCCGTTGCGCATCACCACGACCCGGTCCGCGATCGATAGCGCTTCGTCCTGGTCGTGGGTGACCACGATCGCGGTCGCCCCCGAGGCACGCAGGGTGGCCATGATCTCGGCGCGGACCCGGCCGCGCAGGTGCTCGTCGAGGCTCGAGAAGGGTTCGTCCAGCAGGACCAACGCCGGGTCCGGCGCCAAGGCCCGGGCCAGCGCCACCCGCTGCTGCTCACCACCGGAGAGCTGATGCGGGTGCCGATCGGCGCGGTGGCTCAGGTGGACCCGATCCAACAACTCCGCCACCCGGCTCCGCCGGGCCGCACGGGCCAGCCCACGGAGCCCGAAGCCGACGTTGCGGGCCACAGTCAGGTGTGGGAAGAGCGCGTGGTCCTGGAAGACCAGGCCGACCCGCCGCTTCTCGGGGTGCCGGAAGGTCGCGGCGTCGGCGACCACCTCGCCGGCGATCTCGATCCGGCCGGCGTCGGGTCGCTCCAACCCGGCCACCAGGCGCAGGAAGGTGGACTTGCCGCAGCCGCTCGGACCGATCACGGCCACCACCTCGCCGGGCACGACCCGCAGGTCGAGGCCGTCGGCGGCGGCGGTGACGCCGTAACGCTTGGCCACCTGGGCGACCACCAACGCATCAACGTGGCTCATGGCAGGTTCCTCCCCCGGGCCGCACGGCCACGGATCAGCACGAAGACCGGCACCAACGCCAGCAGCACGATCAGGAGCGCCGGCAGGGCGGCCTTCTCCCAGTAGTTCTCCCGGGCCAGCTGGTAGACCCAGACCGAGACCGTGGTGAAGCCGAACGGACGCAGCAGCAGCACCAACGGCAGCTCCTTGATCACGTCGACCAGGACCAGGACGGCGGCAACCGTCACCCCGGACCGCAGCTGTGGCAGGTGCACCCGGGCCAGCACCGCACCGGGTCGCGCGCCCAAGGAGAGCGCGGAGCCGGTGATCGACGGCGCGATCTTGGCGTAGCTGGCATCGATCGCCTGGTGTGCGGGCGCCACGAAGCGGACCACCTGGGCGATCAGGATCCCGAGCACCGAACCGGTGATCAGGAGCCCGGTGCCGCCCTCGACACCGATCCCGATCAGGGCGTCGTCCAGCCAGGCCATCACGATCAGCACGCCGATCCCGACCACCGCGCCGGGCACCGCGTAGCCGAAGGTGGTCGCATGTCCCGCGGCCCGGACCAGCCGACCGCCACCCAGCCGCTGTGCGTGACCGATCAGTACCGCGGCGACGACGCAGATCGCGGCCACCACCAGCGCCAGGGTGACGCTGTTGGCGATGTAATCGGTGAACCGCTTGTCCAGCGGGTCGGTCCCGGAGCCGTCCCGACCCGCCCACGCCCAGGCGGCGAGGCGGAGCACCGGCAGCACGAACGCAGCGCCGAGCACCGCCAGACCGACCGCGGTCGCGCCCAGGGCCCGCAGGCCGCGCAACCGGACCGGCCCGATCCCCTGGCCGGTGCCGCCGCGCTGGTGGAACCGGGCACCGCCACGCAGCAACCGTTCGCCGACCAGTACCGCCACCGCGAAGAGCAGCACCAGGGCGGCGAGCTGGGTGGCCGAGTGCAGGTCGTAGGTGCCCTTCCAGGTCAGGTAGACCCCGACCGAGACGGTCTGCACATTGAAGTACTGGACGGTGGCGAAGTCGGTGAGCGTCTCCATCATCACCAGCGCCAGGCCCGCCGCCAGCGAGGGCCGGGCCAACGGCAGCAGGACCTGCCAGAAGGTGCGCGCCCGCCCGGCCCCCAGCGAGCGGGCCGCGTCGAAGGTGCGGGCCGACTGCTCGGTGAACGCCGCACGGGCCATCAGATAGACGTAGGGATAGAGCGTCAGGCTCATCACCACGACCGCGCCGCCCAGCGACCGCACCGTCGGTACCCACACGTCGTCGCCGAACCAGTCGCGGAACGTGGTCTGCACCGGCCCGGCGACGTCGAAGGTGGAGAGGAAGACGAAGCCGAGGATGTAGGCCGGCATCGCCAGCGGCAGCACCAGCGCCCAGGAGAGGAACCGCCGCAACGGGAAGTCGAACGCCGTGGTCAGCCAGGCCAGACCGATGCCGAGCAGGCAGGTCCCGACGCCGACGCCGAGCAACAACCAGACGCTGGTCAGTGTCATCGCGCCGACGTCGTGAGGCAGCTCCGCGCTACCGGCGTTGAGTAGTCCGTCGATGACCACCGCAACGATCGGGGCGGCCACCAGGAGGCCGATCAGCACGGCGAGTGCCGACCAGGCCAGGCGTCCCTCGCCGACGAGGCGCCGTAACACGCCTCGTGGCGCGGGCAGCCGACTCACTCGTAGTTGGCCTCACCGAGCAAGGCGACGGCGTCGGCGTTCAGCGAGCCGTACGCCTTGGCGTCGACCGGCATCCGCTTGAACTCGCCCCAGCCGGCGATCAGCTCCACCGGCGCCACCTCGGGGTTGACCGGGAACTCGAAGTTGTTGTCGACGAAGTGGCTCTGGCCGTCGGTGGCGAGCCACTCGAGCAGCTTCTGCGCGTCCTCGGCGTTGTCGCTGTTGGTGGTGACACCGGCACCGGAGATGTTGACGTGGGTGCCGTCGCCCTGCTGGCTGGCCCAGAAGACCTTCACCTTGTAGTTCGGGTCCTCGTCGAGCTTGCGGCCCACGTAGTAGTGGTTGCTGATCCCGATGTCGCAGGCACCGGAGTCGATCGCATCCAGGAGCTCGACGTCGTTGCTCATGATCTGGACGTCGTTGGCCATCCAGCTCTTCACGATCTCCAGTGCGCGCTCGCGCCCGTGCAGGTCGATCAGGCTGGCGACCAGGGACTGGGTGTAGGAGGCGGTCGCGTCACGCATGCAGACCCGTCCGCGCCACTTCGGGTCGCCGAGCGCGGCGTAGCTGTCCACCGGGTCGATGTCGGCCGGGTCGACCCTGTCCGGGTTGTAGACGACGGTGCGGGCACGCATCGCCAGGCCGAACCACTCGCCGTTCGGGTCGCGCAGGTCCTCGGGGACGGCGGCCTCCAGAGCCGGCGAGTCGAGCGCCTGGAACTGGCCCTGCTCGGAGGCGTTCCACAGGTTGCCGGCGTCGACGGTCATGAAGATGTCGGCCGGGCTGTCCTTGCCCTCCTTCTTCAACCGCTCGAGAAGCTCGGCGTCGTCGCCGTCGAGGAACTCGACGGTGATCCCGGTCTCGTCGGTGAACTCCTCGAACGCCTTCTCCAGGTCGTAGTGGCGAGCCGTGTAGACCTGAAGGTCCGCGGGCTCGTCGTCGGAGAAGATCCCGCAGCCGGAGGCGACGACGGAGAGGGCGGCGAGTCCGGCGACCAGCGCGGTGCGACGCATGGGGATTCCTTTGTCTGATGAAGTCGGAAAATGCAGGTAAGCCTAACCAACTAGGCGGCGCACCGCGAGACCTGCCCCGGAGAAGACAGCCGAGGGGGAAAAGCAGAAAGACCCGATCGGAGATCCGATCGGGTCTTTCATCTGTACGCCATCAGGGACTCGAACCCCGAACCCGCTGATTAAGAGTCAGCTGCTCTGCCAATTGAGCTAATGGCGCTTGTTTCTCGCCCCCGGTTGCCCGGCGACAGATGAAACTTTACACCGGCATCGGCCACACCGGAAATCGGGGGGCTCAGCAGCCGGGAGAGCTGCTGGGACAGGGCTTAGAGGTACAGCCCCGTGCTCGCCGTACCCAGCCGATCGGCGGCAACCGCGTGGACGTCGCGCTCCCGCATCACCACGTACACCTCTCCGTGCACCTCGACCTCGGCCTTCTCGTCGGCGTCGAAGAGCACCCGGTCACCGACCTCGACCGCGCGGGCGTTCGGCCCGACCGCGACCACCTTTGACCAGCTCAGACGCCGGGCACCCATCGCCGCGGTCGCGGGGATCACGATGCCGCCGGACGACCGGCGCTCCCCCGCCTCGTTGTCCAGTTCGACCAGGAGTCGGTCGTGAAGCATCTTGATCGGGGTCTTGTCACTCACGGGTACAGCGGTGTCCGTTTCGGTTCTGGGGCGAGGGGATCGTCAGTTGACGATCTTGCGGATGACGGCGAGCACCACGATCGTGCCGACGA
Organism: Nocardioides sp. Bht2; assembly: GCF_047308515.1. NCBI lineage: Bacteria > Bacillati > Actinomycetota > Actinomycetes > Propionibacteriales > Nocardioidaceae > Nocardioides > Nocardioides sp. Bht2. The sequence goes on along the minus strand of NZ_JBLBWI010000002.1, from coordinate 34,476 downwards.
CGCCTCCCACGACCTTGAGGATGTTGTCGGTACGGGGCTGCCCGGTCTCGACGTCCACGAAGTGGGCCTTGATGTCGGCCACCTGGCGGTTCACGATCGTCTTCGGGTGTGCGCGATAGACGAGTTGGTCGATGGTGTTGGCAAGACGCTCACGCGTCTGCTCCATCTCCGCCTCGAGTGCGCTCATCTCGTTGGTCACCTCCGCAGGCTACCAAGATCACACGGTAGGTTCGCAGACCTGCACAGATCGCCCCGGACGAAGGAGTTCCCATGACCGCTTCCACCCGCCTCGCCGTTGGCGACCTCGCCCCCGACTTCACCCTGCCTACCGACGACGGCACCGAGGTGACGCTCTCCGCTCTGCGCGGCCGCAAGGTGATCGTCTACTTCTACCCGGCCGCGATGACGCCGGGCTGCACCAAGCAGGCCTGTGACTTCACCGACTCCCTCGACTCGCTCAAGGCGGCGGGCTTCGAGGTCATCGGCATCTCCCCCGACAAGCCGGAGAAGCTCGCCAAGTTCCGCGAGCGGGACGCACTGACCATCACCCTCGCCTCGGACGCCGACAAGTCGGTGATGACGAGTTGGGGCGCGTTCGGTGAGAAGAAGCTGTACGGCAAGGTCGTCCAGGGCGTGATCCGCTCCACGATCGTCGTCGACGAGGAGGGCAAGGTCGAGCTCGCCCAGTACAACGTGAAGGCGACCGGCCACGTCGCCAAGCTGCGTCGCGACCTCAAGCTCGACTGACGCCTGGACCACCCGCTCAAACGGCGCGGCAGCCCTCTAGACTGTCGGCGCTCAGCCGAAGTGGTGGAATTGGCAGACACGCAGGTTTTAGGTACCTGTGCCTTCGGGCGTGGGGGTTCAAGTCCCCCCTTCGGCACAATGTAGATCCAGCGTGACGGGAGCAGATGGTGAGCAACGGCTCGGGCGATGCGAACAACGGCGGACAACCGCCCCCATGGGGCCAGCAGCCCCCGGCCGGTGGCTGGCAGCAGCCTCAGCCTCCCCAGGGCCAGTGGGGCCCCGGGCCCGGACAGTTCGGGCACAACCCCTACCAGCAGCCGCCGAAGAAGTCGCGCGGTCCGCTGATCGCCACACTCGTCGCACTGCTGCTGGTGGTCGTCGGTGGCGTGATCGCAGCCATCGTGTTGATGGGCAGCGACGACGGCGACGACAAGTCGGCCAGCGACGCGGAGACCTCGGCGAGCAACGAAGGCTCGGAGTCCTCGGAGCCGACCGAGACGGCGTCGACGGAGCCGACCACCGCTCCCCCGGCCGGCGATGGCCAGGTCAGCGGCAAGGGCTACGTCTACACCCTGCCCGAGGGCTGGAGCGACGTGACCGAGGAGTTCCTCAAGAAGAGCCCGATGCCCAGCATCGACACCGTCTCCGCAGCCGGACCTGCCCTGGCCATGTCGCCGGGCAACTTCATCGTCGAGACGATGTCGGTCCCCGAAGGCAGCACACCGGAGAAGTTCCGGGCCAGCTGGGAGCGGACCGTGACCGGCGCGCTCGGCGGTGACATCACCCCGATGCCCACCGACAACGTCGAGTTCGGTGGCTCCGATGCGATCGGGATGCGGTTCGAGCACGACAAGAACCCGGCCAACCTGCCGCTGGTCCAGCACGCCTACCTCTTCATCGAGGGCGACACCGCCTACGCGGTCTCACTGACCATGCAGGCCAGCGAGGAGGACGAGCTCTTCGCCAAGTTCACCGAGCTGCGGGAGAGCTGGACCTTCCAGTAACCCGTTGCTTCAAGCACTGAGGGGCGTGACCGGTCCGGTCACGCCCCTCGCTGCTTTCTCTGCTCTGCGTCAGCTCAGCGCCGCCACGATCAGCGGCGCGATCGTCGCCATCGCCTTACCCCGGTGGGAGATCGCATCCTTCTCCGCCACGCTCAGCTCGGCGGTGGTCCGCTCGTAGCCGTCGGCCACGAAGAGCACGTCGTAGCCGAAGCCGCCCTCGCCGCGGACCTCACGGATCACGTGACCGTCCATCCGGCCCTCGACCACCTGCTCCGAACCGCCCGGCAGACAGAGCGCCACCGCGCAGGCGAAGTGCCCGCCGCGGCGCTCATCGGGGACGTCGGAGAGCTGGGCGAGCAGCAGCTCGTTGTTCCGCTGGTCGCTCTTCGGCGGCCCCGCCCAGCGCGCCGAGAGCACGCCCGGCATGCCGTTGAGGGCGTCGACGCAGATCCCGGAGTCGTCAGCCAAGGACGGCAGCCCGGTAGCTGCCACGCCGGCGCGGGCCTTGATCAGGGCGTTGCCCTCGAAGGTCGGCGCGTCCTCGATCGGCTCGTCGTACTCGACGACGTCGTCGAGACCGAGCACCTGGACCCCCGGCACCAAGGGCGCCAGGATCCGCTCCATCTCCCGGAGCTTCTTCGCATTGCGCGAGGCCAGGAAGATCCGGGGGCCGGGCTCGGTTGCCATCTCAGGCACCGGCCAACGCCTCGTTCTGCAGCCGCGTCAGATCCGCGCAGCCCTTGGCAGCGAGGTCGAGCAGCGCGTCCAACTCGGAACGGACGAACGGCGCACCCTCGGCGGTGCCCTGCACCTCGACGAAAGCACCCTCGCCGGTCATCACGACGTTCATGTCGGTCTCGGCCCGGACGTCCTCGACGTACGGCAGGTCGAGGCGCGGAACACCGTCGATGATGCCGACCGAGACCGCGGCGACCGAGCCGGTCAGCGCGTTGGAGACCCCCAGGTGCGCGCAGGCGTCGGCCAACGCGATGTAGGCGCCGGTGATCGCGGCGGTACGGGTGCCGCCGTCGGCCTGGAGCACGTCGCAGTCGAGCTGGATCGTGTTCTCACCCAGCGCCTCATAGTCGATGACGGCGCGCAGGGAACGGCCGATCAGCCGCGAGATCTCGTGGGTACGGCCACCGATCCGGCCCTTGACCGACTCCCGGTCCGAGCGGGTGTTGGTGGAGGCCGGCAGCATCGCGTACTCGGCGGTGACCCAACCCAGGCCGGAGCCCTTGCGCCAGCGCGGCACACCGGTCGAGGCTGACGCCGCACAGAGCACCCGCGTGCCACCGAACTCGATCAGCACCGACCCGGCCGGGTGGTCGAGCCAGTTGCGGGTGATCTTGATCGGGCGGAGTTCGTCATCGGCACGGCCATCAACGCGAGTTGTCATGGCTCGACCTTAAACGCCACCGCCGACAACGACGCAGGGCCCGGCCGCCTCAGCGGACCGGGCCCTGCGCTACAGCGGAACTACTTGATCTCGGCCCTCTGCACCCGGAACCAACCGAGTACCAGCGGCAGCACGATCCAGATCAGCATGCCGGTCCCGACCTGGGCCCACTCCTCCCCGCCGACCCCGGCTGGGTCGAAGAGCTTGGACGACGAGGTGGACAGGTCGAACCAGAGCAGCTTGTCCTGTGCCGCGGTCCAGATCGCGGTCACGATGCTGACCACCATCGGCACCGCGAAGTAGGCCACGATCGCGAAGGCACTGTTCAGCAGGGCCAGGCCGAAGGCGAAGCCCCACAGTGCACCGATCAGGAGGGCCAGCAGCACCCGCACCAGGTACGGACCGCTGACGTCCTCCCACGGGTCGTTGGCGCCGGCGATCGGCGTCAGCACCGCGGCGATGACCAGCGCCACCAGGTAGGCAGCGATCACGAACAGGGTCGCCGCAGCCAGCTTCGCGACGAGCACGCGCCCACGGTTGGGGACCAGCGCGAAGGTGACCAGGCCGGTCCGCTGGCCCCACTCCTGGGTGACCAGCAGCACGGCGAGAACGGGCAGCAGGATGCCTTGCGGCATCGCCGAGAACTGCAGGAACGCCAAGAACGGCAGGTCGTCGTTGGAGAAGATCAGGAACAGCGTGTTGACGGCGACGGTGATGATCGCGATCGCCAGCAGCAGCCACAGCCCGGCACGGGTGTCGGTCATCTTGCGGACCTCGACGCCGACCAACTTGGCCATCGACGGACGCTTGCTCTCGGAGATGTCGATCATCCCGGGCTCCAGCGTGGTGGCACTCATGCCTGAGCTCCTTCGGTGGTGGCACCAGCGGGGTAGATCTCACGCTGGGTCTCTGCGGTCAGTTCAAGGAAGAGGTCCTCCAGACCGCCGTCGGCGGGCCGGAGCTCGATCATGGTGACGCCGAGGTTGGCGGCGACCTTGCCGATCTGGACGCTCTCGACGTCGGCCCGGAAACCGTCGGCGACGGAGACCGCGACGATGCCCGAGGCGGTGAGCGCCTCCAGCAGCTTCTCCTGCTCGACGGCGCGGAAGAAGGTGCCCGAGTTGGTCAGCATCTCCGAGGGCTTGCCCTGGGCGACGATGGTGCCGCGGCCGATCATCACCAGCTCGTCGGCGACCTGCTCGACCTCGTGCAGCAGGTGGCTGGAGAGCAGCACCGTGCCGCCACGGTCGGCGTAGCCCTTGAGCAGGCCGCGCATCCAACGGATACCGGCCGGGTCGAGGCCGTTGGCCGGCTCGTCGAGGATCAGCACCTGCGGGTCGCCCATCAGTGCGTTGGCGATGCCGAGACGCTGACGCATACCGAGCGAGTAGTTGCGGACCCGGCGCTTGGCCTCACTGTCGGTCAGCGAGACCAGGTGCAGCATCTCGTCGACCCGCGAGGTCGGCAGGCCCATCGTGGCGGCACTCAGCGCGAGGACCTCGCGGCCGGTCCGACCGGCGTGCTGTGCCGAAGCGTCGAGCAGGACGCCGACATGGCGACCGGGGTTCGGGATCTGCAGGTAGTCGTGGCCACCGATGGTGACCCGGCCGGAGTCGGCCCGGGTCAGGCCGACCATCATCCGCATGGTGGTGGACTTGCCGGCGCCGTTCGGTCCGAGGAAGCCGGTCACGCGGCCGGGTTGGGCCACGAAGCTGACATCGTCGACGGCGGTGAAGCCGCCGTAGCTTTTGGTGAGGTTCTCAACCTTGATCATGGCACCAGCCTGCCGTACCGCAGGGTCGCGCCACATCGGTCGCAAGCCTGTTTCCGTCTACAACCAAAGTTGTAGACGGCTCGGTCCCACGGTCGATGCGGGCCGGGGCCGGCACTCTCTAGGGTGAGCCACGTGAAGTGGAACATCGACTGGAACCCGAGCCCGGCCCCTTGGGAGGCGGAGGGGATCAGTCGACGCGGGAGCATCGCCCGTTACCTGGGATGTCTCGCGATCAGTCTGACCGTCTGGTTCACCACCGCGCCGCTCCGCCCCGACACCGCTCACTGGGTCCTGGTGCTCGACGTCGTGCTCGGCGTCTGCTCGTTCGTGGTGCTTCATCTGCGCCGCCGGTACGGGGTGACGATCGCCCTGCTCACCGCGATCGCCTCGATCTTCTCCACGGCGTCGACCGGCCCGGCGACGTTGGCCGCCGTCTCGGTGGCGACCCGCCGCAAGGTGCCGCAGGTGGTCCTGATCGGCCTGGCCAACGTGGCCGCCGCCGTCCTGCTCAACGCCTACGTCGGGATCAAGTCCGAGACCCCGCTGATCGACCTCTCGGTGAACTTCGCGTTCGCCGCCGCGATGATGGCCTGGGGGATGTACATCGGGTCACGTCGTGAACTCCTCTACAACCTGCGCGACCGGGCCCAGCGGGCCGAGGCCGAACAGGCACTGCGCAGCGAGAAGGCTCGGGGCGACGAGCGTTCCCGGATCGCCCGCGAGATGCACGACGTGCTGGCCCACCGGATCAGTCAGGTCTCCATGCAGGCGGGGGCCCTGACCTTCCGCGAAGATCTCTCCACGGAGCAGTTGCGGGCCGGTGTCGGCGTCATCCACGAACAGGCCAACCTCGCGTTGGAGGACCTGCGCAGTGTGCTGGGCGTGCTCCGCGACCCGGACACCGGCCAACTGCTCGACCGGCCCCAGCCGACCTGGCGCGACATCGAGGCGCTGGTCCAGGACGCCCGCGAAGCGGGTCAGACGATCGAGTTCACCGACACCGTCTGCGACGCCGAGACGTTGGCCCCGGCGATCGGCCGGACCGCCTACCGGATGGTCCAGGAAGGGCTCACCAACGCCCGCAAGCACGCCCCGGGTGCCACCATCACGCTCCAGGTGAGCGGCGACGCCGAGACCGGTCTGGCGATCACGATCAGCAACCCGCTCGGGTTCGCACCGTCACCTGTCCCCACCTCGGGGCTCGGCCTGGTCGGGTTGAACGAACGCGCCGAGCTGGCCGGCGGCACACTGGAACATCGACGGGATGGTCACGCCTTCGTGCTCCGTTGCTGGTTACCGTGGTCCCCGTGAGCGAAACCCCCATCGGCGTGCTGATCGTCGACGACGACCCCCTCGTGCGCGCGGCTCTCTCACTGATGTTGGGCGGGCAGAGCGACCTCACCGTGATCGGCGACGCCGAGGACGGCAACGCGGCGCTGACCGCCGTGCGGAAGCTGAACCCCGACGTCGTGCTGATGGATATCCGGATGCCCGGGATGGACGGTCTGGAGGCGACCCGGCAACTCCACCTGGCGCCGCAGCCACCACGGGTGATCGTGCTGACCACCTTCGATGCCGACGACTACGTGGTCAGCGCTGTGGCCGCCGGTGCCGACGGCTTTCTGGTCAAGGACACCCCTCCGGCCGAGATCGTCGCCGCGATCCGCGCGGTGGCCGACGGCGACCCGATGCTGTCGCCGTCCGCGACGGCGTCACTGATCCGTCAGGTCCGCAACGAGGAGCCCGACCGGGCCGCCGCCGCCAGGAGCCGCCTGGGACAGCTCACCGACCGGGAGCTCGAGGTCGCGGTCGCGGTCGGTCGCGGCCTCAGCAACGCCGAGATCGGTGCCGAACTCCACCTCTCCGTACCGACCGTGAAGACCCACGTCTCGCGGCTTTTCGAGAAGCTGCAGACCACCAACCGGGTCCAGGTGGCGATCTGCGTCCACGACGCCGGCCTGGTCTGAGGGACCGGTCCGGATCAGATCTCGTAGACGTCGCCGACCTTGGCCAAGGTCAACGGACCGTCCCACACCTCGCGTGCCTCGTTGAACGCGATCTGCTTGTCGTGCCACGGCGGGATATGGGTGAGCACCAGTCGCTTGGCACCGGCCCGGTTGGCCAGCTCGCCGACCTCGACGCCGGTGAGATGGATCCCCTCGGGGTTCTCGTCCTCGTCGCAGAACGCCGCCTCCGCGAGGAGCAGGTCGGCGCCCTGAGCGGCCCGGTCGAGCCCTTCGCAGGGGGCGCAGTCGCCCGAGTAGACGAGGGTCCGGCCGGCGACGGTGATCCGCAGCGAGTAGGCGGTGACCGGGTGCAGCACCTCGATCGCCTCCACGTGGAACGGGCCGAAGTCGAATCCCTGCTCGGGGTAGGTGCGGAAGTCGAACTCCTCGTGCATCCCGGGCTCGGGGGCGAGGTCGTAGGCACCGTGCATCCGGGCCGGTGTCTCCGGTGGACCCCAGACCGGGATCAGCGGCGCATGGCCGCTGGGGTGGTATTTGCGCATCACGTAGTAGCCGCACAGGTCGAGGCAGTGGTCGGCGTGCAGGTGGCTCAGCAGGACGCCGTCGATGGTCAGCGGGTCCGCGAAGTTGTGCAGGCTGCCCAAGGCGCCGCTGCCCAGGTCCAGCAGGACCCGCCAGGTGCGGCCCTCGAACTCCTCCTCGAGGAGGTAGCAGCTCGCGGGTGAGTCCGGGCCCGGATAGGAGCCCGAGCAGCCGACCACGGTGAGCTTCATGCCAGACCTCCCGCGAACTGACTCGCCACCACCAACTCGGGGCCGAGGAAGCGGCGCCCGATCCCGGCGAAGTCCTCGGTGCTGCCGGTGGTCAGGAACCGGTGCGACGGGGTGCCGTCGGCCGCCATCAGATCACGCTGTACGAGCATCCGGTACACGTCCTTCGCACACTCCTCGGCGCTACTGACCAGGGTCACCTGGTCCCCCATCACATAGGAGATGACACCAGTCAGCAACGGGTAATGGGTGCACCCCAGGATCAGCGTGTCGACTCCGGCGGAGGTGAGCGGGTCCAGGTACTCGTGTGCGGCGGCGAGCAGGTCGGGTCCGCCGGTGATCCCCTGTTCGACGAAATCCACGAAGCGTGGGCAGGCCTGGGTGGTCAGGGTGACATGCGGCGCTGCCGCGAAGGCGTCGTCGTACGCCATCGACTCGGCGGTGGCCCGGGTGCAGATCACGCCGATCTGGCCGGTCCGGCTGGCCGCGACCGCGCGCCGGGTGGCGGGATAGATCACCTCGACCACGGGGACGTCGTAGCGCTCGCGCGCATCGCGCAGCATCGCGGCGCTGGCCGAGTTACAAGCGATCACCAACGCCTTGACGCCCTGCTCGACCAGGTGGTCCAGGCACTCCAACGCGTACTCGCGTACCGCGCTGATCGGCTTCGGGCCGTACGGCTGGCGGGCGGTGTCGCCGAGGTAGAGCACCGACTCGTGGGGCAACTGATCGATCACCGAACGGGCCACGGTGAGGCCACCGAAGCCGGAGTCGAAGATGCCAATGGGTTGGTCGCTCACGAGAGGTCAGGGTAGTCGTCGCCGGGCCTGCTGGCAGCACTTGGCGACAGACATCACGCGCTTGCAAAAGCAAGCACGTTTAGGGTGGTCAGATGGCTCGCACTGTTCCACGCCGTCACCGGACCGCTGGCGTTGCGCTCGCCGTGGCGCTGGTGTTGGCAGCGCCAGGTTGTGCACCGCAGGCGGCACCGCCGGAACGCGACACCGCCGCCCGGGCTGCGCAGAGCGCGCCGAACCACCCCAGCCGGGTGGTGCTGATCTCGGTGGACGGCCTGAACCCGTCGGCGATCACCAAGCTCGGGCGGGCCCGGACGCCCAACCTGCACCGGCTGTTGCGCGAGGGCGCCGGCACCCTGAACGGGCGCACGTTGGTGGAGAAGACGATCACGCTGCCGAACCACACCGGGATGCTCACCGGACGCCGGGTGGACGCTCGACACGGTGGCCACGGCGTCACCATCAACCACGACCCCGGCACGACCGTGCAGCGCTACGCCGGCGAACCGGTCGCCTCGGTCTTCGACGAGGTCGACGCCGCGGGTGGCCGCACCGCCCTGTACGCCTCGAAGGAGAAGTTCAAGTTCTTCAAGCGGAGCTGGCCCGCGAGCATCGACCGGTTCGTGTGGCGGACCAGCAATGCGAAGCTGATGCGCTCCCTGCGCGCCGGGCTGCGCTCCTCCCCCGCGACGTTGAGCTTCCTGCACCTCTCGGCCCCCGACGTCGCCGGTCACGCCCACGGCTTCATGACACCGCGGTACCTGGACGCCGTCAGACAGGTCGACAAGCTCCTCGGCTCGCTGATCACGACGATCCGGGGCACCGCCAGGCTCCGGTCCAGTACCGCGATCGTGTTGACCGCGGACCACGGCGGGCCGCGCCGCCACAAGCTGCACTCAGTTCGAACGGTGCGCGCCAACTACCGGGTCCCGGTGCTGGCCTGGGGCCCGGGCGTGGAGCACGGCAACCTCTACGCGATGAACCGGGCGTTCGCCAGCCCGGGTACGGCACGGCCCAGCTACGCGGGCAAGCAGCCGATCCGCAACGGGATGGTCGCCAACCTGGCGCTCAGCCTGCTCGGGATCGACGCCGTCCACGGCAGCACGTTGGACCCGCAGCAGAAGCTGCAGGTCCACCGGCGCTAGGCCCAGAGCTGACCTTCGAGGCGCGCTTCGGCCTCGTCGACGGTGCCTTCGTAGGCACCGGTGGAGAGGTACTTCCAGCCGGCGTCGGCGACCACGAACGCGATGTCGGCGCGTTCTCCGGCCTTGACCGCCTTGGCGGCTTGGCCCAGCGCGGCGTGCAGGATCGCACCGGTCGAGATGCCGGCGAAGATGCCTTCCAACTCCAGCAGTTCGCGGACCCGACGCACGGCGTCACGCGGGCCCACCGAGAACCGGGTGTCGATCAGCGAGGCGTCGTAGAGCTCCGGCACGAACCCCTCGTCGAGGTTGCGCAGGCCGTAGACGAGCTCGCCGTAGCGCGGCTCGGCAGCGACGATCCGGACGTCCGGCTTCGTCTTGCGGAAGTAGCGCGAGACGCCCATCAGGGTGCCGGTCGTCCCCAGACCCGCCACGAAGTGGGTGATCTCGGGGAGGTCGGCCAGCAGTTCGGGGCCCGTGCCCTCCTCGTGGGCGAGCGCGTTCGCGGCGTTGCCGTACTGGTAGAGCATCACCCAGTCGGGGTGCTCGGCAGCGACCTTCTTGGCCACCCGCACGGCTTCGTTGGAGCCGCCCGCTGCCGGTGAGGAGACGATCTCGGCTCCCCACATCCGCAGCAGCAGGCGCCGCTCCTCCGAGGTGTTCTCCGGCATCACGCAGACCAGGCGGTAGCCCTTGAGCTTGGCCGCCATGGCCAGCGAGATCCCGGTGTTGCCGGAGGTCGGCTCCAGGATGGTGCACCCGGGGCGCAACAGTCCGTCGGCCTCCGCCTGCTCGATCATCTTGAGGGCCGGACGGTCCTTGATCGAGCCGGTGGGGTTGCGATCCTCCAGCTTGGCCCACAGGCGAACCTGCGGGTTGGGCGACAGCCTGGGCAGGCCGACCAGCGGGGTGCCGCCGACCGAGGCCAGCAGGTTGTCGAAACGTGCCACAGGACTCAGCGCGCTCCACCGGCGACAGCCGGCAGCACGACAACCTGGTCGCCGTCGCTCAGGTTGGCCTCGAGGCCACCGATGAAGCGGACGTCCTCGTCGTTGATGTAGACGTTGACGAAGCGACGGAGGTCGCCGTTGTCGATCAGACGGTCCTTGATGCCGGGGTGGTTGGCCTCAAGGTTGTCGATCAGCGCGGACAGGGTGGCGCCTTCACCGGAGACGGCCTTCTCGCCGTCGGTGTAGGTGCGAAGGATGGTCGGGATCTTGACCTCGATAGCCATCTGGCTTTGCTCCTTGTGAATGTACTGCTGGGAGTGAACTGAACTGTGGGTGTGACTCAGTCGAGGCTCGGCACGACGGCGACCTCTTCTTCGGTCACCGCGCCGTCCACGATCCTGTAGGACCGAAACTCCACCGGCCCCTCGTTATTCCCGTGCTCGCGGGTGGAGACCAGCACGTAGTGGGCCCCCGGCTCGCTGGCCAGACCGATGTCGGTCCGGCTCGGGTACGCCTCGGTAGCGGTGTGCGAGTGGTAGATCACGACCGGCTCCTCGTCGCGGTCCCACATCTCCTTGTAGAGCTCGAGCAACTCGGTGGAGTCGAACTCGTAGAAGGTGGGGCTGCCGGCCGCGTTCACCATCTCGACCACCCGCTCGGCGCGATCGCTGCCCTCGGGACCGGCGACGACGCCACAGGCCTCGTCGGGGTGATCACGCTTGGCGTGCGCCACGATGGCGTCATAGGTGGCTTGGGCGATGGTCAACACGGACCAAGGTTAGGCGAGGAGACGAAAGCCACCGGAACAGGGCCACGGATTGGACCGTGTCACGCCTTCGGCGCAGTGCGTTTACCCTTACGACATGCACGAACTTCACCCAGCCCTACAACCACACTTCGAGACCGTCCTGTCTCGGAACCCGGCGGAGTCCGAGTTCCACCAGGCCGTGCTCGAGGTGCTGGGGTCCCTCGGCCCTGTTGTCGACAAGCACCCCGAACTGCTCGACCTGGCTGTTATCGAGCGTCTCTGCGAGCCCGAACGGCAGCTGATCTTCCGGGTTCCGTGGACCGACGACCAGGGCCGGGTGCACATCAACCGTGCGTTCCGGGTCGAGTTCAACTCCGCGCTCGGCCCGTACAAGGGCGGCCTGCGGTTCCACCCCTCGGTGAACCTGGGCATCGTGAAGTTCCTCGGCTTCGAGCAGATCTTCAAGAACGCGCTGACCGGCCTGCCGATCGGTGGCGGCAAGGGCGGTTCGGACTTCGACCCCAAGGGTCGTAGTGACCGTGAAGTGATGGCGTTCTGCCAGTCCTTCATGACCGAGCTGTACCGCCACATCGGCGAGTACACCGACGTGCCCGCGGGTGACATCGGTGTCGGCGGCCGCGAGATCGGCTACCTCTTCGGTCAGTACAAGCGGATCACCAACCGTTACGAGTCCGGTGTGCTCACCGGCAAGGGCATCGGTTGGGGCGGTTCGCTGGTCCGCACCGAAGCCACCGGTTACGGCACCGTCTTCTTCCTGAACGAGATGCTCTCCGCCGCCGGCCAGAGCCTCTCCGGTCGCCGGGTCGTGGTCTCGGGCTCCGGCAACGTCGCCATCTACGCCGCGCAGAAGGCCGCCGCTCTGGGCGCCCACGTGGTGGCCTGCTCGGACTCCGGCGGCTACGTCGTCGACGAGGCCGGCCTCGACATCGAGCTGCTCAAGCAGATCAAGGACGTCGAGCGCGGTCGCCTGACCGACTACGCCGCCCGTCGCCCCGGCGCCAAGCACGTCGCCGGCGGTTCCGTCTGGGACGTGCCGTGTGAGGTCGCGCTGCCGTGTGCCACCCAGAACGAGCTGGACGGCAACCACGCCCAGACGCTGGTCGCCAATGGCGTGATCGCCGTCGCCGAGGGCGCGAACATGCCCAGCACCCCGGACGCCGTGCGGGTCTTCCAGGAGAACAAGGTGCTCTTCGCACCGGGCAAGGCCGCCAACGCCGGTGGTGTCGCCACCAGTGCCCTGGAGATGCAGCAGAACGCCTCGCGTGATCGCTGGACCGCGGACTACACCGAGGAGCGGTTGCGCCAGATCATGGTCAACCTGCACAACCGGTGCGCCAGCGCCGCCGACGAGTACGGCACGCCCGGCAACTACGTCGCCGGTGCGAACATCTCCAGCTTCCTGCAGGTCTCCGAGGCGGTCGTCGCCCTCGGTGTGATCTGAGCCGAAGCAGAGCAACGCGAAACGCCGCGACCCCGAAGGGGCCGCGGCGTTTCGCGTCTGTCACCGTCCGGTGATCCGGAACCGCTCCGTCCCTGATCCGGAGCTCGCGAAGTTGCGATCCCCGAGGTAGGTGGCCCGGACCGTCCAGCGGCCGGCATCCATCCCCTTGGGCAGCCGCACGGTCCGCTGGCCCGGCACGATCCGGACCAACCGCGTCCGGGTGACGGTCCGGAGCCGGACCTTGCCGAGCACCCGCTGCTTCACCGTGCCGCGAGCCACGATCCGCACCGTGCCGGTCGGCGTCGCCGTGCCGGCCCGGAGCTTGACCGTCAACCGGGCGTGGGTGGGCTTGCGCAGCTTCTTCGCACCCGCGGTGGTGACCACCCGCAACCGCACCGTCGGCCCGGCGGCCTTCGCGACCCGGACCACACCGGTACTGCTGGAACTGCGCTGGGTCGCGTTGCCGGTGAAGGTCACCGCGAAGAGGTGCCGACCGGCAGCCAGCTTGCTGGGGAGCTTCACGGTGACGCTGCCGTCCGCCAGCGACGCGGTGAGCAGGGTGCCGATGCCGCTGATCGCGACCTCTCCCCTACCGGCCCCGCCCTGGGCGTCGGTCACCGTGACCCGGACCGTGCTGCTCCGACCGTGGGTGCCCGGAGAGATCGGGCCGAGAGTCACGCTGGTCGCGACGGCGTCAGCTGCCTTGGTCGTCCAGACCGCGGTGTAGCTGCGGTCACCGACGGAGCCCGTCGGAACCGTCACCGATCGGGTCGGTTCGGTGAGCTCGTGGCCCACCCAGCCCAGGAACTCGTAGCCGCCACGCGTCGGGTTCGCCAGCGTGAACGACTCCGACTCCACGTGGTAGCTCCGCGGGTTGCTGGTCTCGAGCAGGCCCCCGTCGAGGTCGTAGCTCACCCGGTAGTCGATCCGCTCCCAGGTGGCGGTGTAGTCGCGGTCACCGGTGGAGCCGGTGGCGATGGTGACCTCGGTGGCGGGCCGGCTGATCCCGGTACCGGTCCACCCGGTGAACTCGTACCCGGCGCGGGTCGGGTTGACCAACGTGATCGGCTCGTCGTCGGCGGTGTAGGCCTCCGGGTTCTCCCCGGCCACGGAGCCGCCGGCCAGGTCGTAGCTGATCGTGTGCGCCGTCATCCGCCGCACGGTCCGGGTCCGCGAGGTGACCGAGTTCCCCGAGGGGTCGGTGAGCACCGCGTACCACTCCTGCTGCACCCCGAGCTCCGGGCTGAACTCGACCGTCCCGGCCTGGTCGCCGCGGAGCGACTGCGGCTCGCCGAGCTGGGTCGGCGCGCCCACCGAGAAGGTGATCCGGTCGGCGGCCAGGGTCCTGGTCTGGACGCCGCCGAGGTCGAGCTCGATGACGTAGTTCTCGGCGTTGTCGCCGTGGAAGCCGGGCGTCGCCGCCTCGTCCATCTCGTAGTTCCAGCGGCCGTCCGAGGTGCTCGACTGCAGCCACGGCGAGTAGGTGTTGACGTGGATCAGACCGTTCTCCGCGTCGACACTGAGGTTCTTGAGGAAGCCGTGGCCGCCCCACGCCCGGGTCTGGTAGTCGGTCAGGATCCCGTAGGTCCGCGACCCGCCACCGTTGGTACGGGTCGAAACGAAGGTGCCGGAGTTGTGGCCCGCGAGCACCAGCTTCACGTTCGGGTACGGGTCGACCAGCAGGGTGTTGATCCGCGGGTTGGAGTAGTCGCCTCCCCCGTTGGCCACCAGGTAGTCGTGGGTACCCAGGATCACCGTGTAGTCAGGGTGCTGCTCGATCACCTGCTTGGCCCAGGCCAGGCCCGGGTCGTCGTCGGAGTTGGCCGACCAGTAGCCGACCTCGAGCCAGAGGATCTTCGCGCCGTCCTGCTCACCGGTGTAGTAGTAGTTGTCGACGTCGTGGCTGCCGCCGAACGTCCACGGCGAACCCTCCAGGCTGGCGGCGAACCGCTCCATCGGGAAGTACTTCGGCATCATCTGCCGACCGTTGCGACCCTCGTTGTAGTCGTGGTTGCCCCACGAGATCATGAACGGGATGTCGTGCTCCTCGAGGATCCGGGCCGACGGCTCAGCGTCCTGCCACTGCCACTCGTCCTCGAACTCCTCGCGGTTCACCCAGTCGCCGGCCTGCAGCACGAACGCCGTCTTCCGCTCGTCGGCGTGGTCGCGGATGTACTCGAACTGTTCGGTCATCGTCCACGGGGTCGCCTCGGTATAGAGCTGGGTGTCGCCGACGTGGTTGAACGACCAGTCGTAGTCGTCGGGTGAGGGCATCGTGTTGTCGTAGTCGCGGTCCTCGCCCCACGGGAGCTCGGTCAGGCCGCGCCAGACGAGCACGTTCATCGTGCCGTCCTGATCGACTGCATGGTCGGCCGCGGTCGCCCGGACATCGAGGTTGAGTTGACCTCGCTGCGCGTCGGCCTTCGCCTCGGCCATGGTCCAGCGACCGGCCTGGGTGTCCCAGAGCCAGATCGATACGGTTCGGTCATCGCCGGTGCCTCGCCAGGAGAAGTGGTACTCCCCCTCCGCCACCTGCTCCGGGGTGAGGCTGATCGTATAGATCTGGAAGGGGTTCTCGTCCTCACCGACGGTGGTGGCCAAGCTGGAGCTGCTCACCTTGCCGCTCTGCGGGGTGAGGGCGTCCGGCACCCGGTCCTTCGTCGATCCGGTCCGCACCACCAGGTTGGTGTCGTTCAGGGCGGTGGTCGGGTGGGTGAAGAAGCGGGCCTCGACCCGTTCCGCGTCCACGCTCTTCGGCTCGACCCGCAGGGTGAGCGGCCCGTTTGCCGGGCGCTCATCACTGACGACCGGGTCGGCCGGTGCCTTGGTATCGGTCACCTTCAACCGGAGCGAGGCGGTGGCGGTCCTGGTCGGATCGGCGACGGCGCTCGCAGTGAGTTCGACGACGACGTCGGTGCCGGTCACGTTGACCGGGATCGGCAGCGCGAAGGTACCTGCGTCGACCTGCTCGGCGAAGACCTCCTCGCCGCCGACGGTCGCCACCACCCGCGAGCGACGTGACAGGCTGCCGAAGAGCTCGACCAGACCTGCCTCCACCTCAGCACCGTCACCGGGGGCGCCGAGGGCCAGCGTCAGGGTGTCGTTGGCACGCTCCACCATCTCGCCGTAGCTGACGGCGTCGCCGAAGTAGTTCGCCGCCCGGAAGGCGTCGTACTCGGGGATGAACTCGTTGCTCGCCACCCAGAGCTCGTCCACGGTGCCGCGGAACGGAGCGACCAGTGCGTTGGGGTCGGTCGCCGAGACCGAGACGTCGCCGATGGTGGTGAGGACGTCACGCTCGGACTCCATCCGGCGGCCCTCACCCATCGCGGCGCTGACGATCTCACCGTCGATGAAGACCGCGTAGGTCATCCCGTCGAAGGTCATCGTGACCACGTGCGGCTTGCCGTCGACGGCGAAGGCCGAGTTCGCGCCACCGAACGGCAGCGTGGTGCGGGCCGCACCGTCGGTCTTGCTGGCGCTGAGTCGCATCGTCGGCTTCTCGGCTCCCGGCTGCTGCTTGCCGAAGAGCCCCGTCTCCGGCGCGGTGAACGCCGCGAGATCGTCGGCGGTGAGGCTGTAGATGCCCGAGACCGTGAAGTTGCGGGCGAAGCCGCCGAGGTCACCGCCGTACTGCAGGCGCGATCCGTCGAACTTCATCACCTGGGCACCGGCCAGTCCGTCACCGGTGCTGGTGCGGCCGCTCAGGTCGGCCCCGACCAAGGTGCCGGTGCGCTTCCCGGTGGCGTCGCGGCGGGTCTCACCGCTGCGGGTCGTCGCGCCGAAGTGCTCCACCAGTTCGAAGTCGGCACTCCACACGTCGGTGGGGTCGTTCTCGACGGCGCCACCGCCGCCGAAGTAGGCCCACACCGTCTGGTTGGACGACTTGGCCAGTTCCGGAAGCTTGACCCAGACCACCGAGGTACCGCCCGGCTGCCAGGTCTCGACCTCGAAGGAGAGCGGAACGCTACGCGGGGTGGTGATCGCCAGGGTGCTGGCGTCGACGTCCGGCGTCTGCTCGATCGTCAACCGCACCGGTACGTCGGCCAAGGTGCGGCGCTGCGCGTTGCGGACCGTGATCGGCATCCGCGACGTCGCCCTCGCGTCCGCCCAGGCGACCTCGGACCCGTCGGCGGACAGCGTGTTGTGCAGCACGCCGATCGCCTCCTCGGCGGCCCGCAACCGGTCCAGGTTCTTCAGGTACTGACGCTGCGCCTTGCTGAGCGCCTTCACCGCGCGCCGGGCATCGCGGATTGCCGGCTCGTCGTCGAGGGTGATGCTGGCGGCGTCGGGCAGCGCGGCGAGTTGTGCGTCGACCGGACCGACCTGGCGGTCGATCCCGAACCCTTCGGCGAAGAGCGGCTTGCCGCGGTTGGCGATCTCGTAGCGGTTCACCGTGAGCCGCGAGTCGGTCACCTCGACCCCCAGGAAGGACTCCCCTGCGTTACCCCACCGGGTGCCGCCGCCGAGCCGGTCGAACAGGTCGAGGTAGGCCTCGAGGTCGAAAGCCCCGGCCGCATCGGTGAGCTGGCCGTAGTGCTTCGCGCCGGCGGTTCCGGGCGTCACGTAGAGGGTGCCGTCGGGCTCGACGTTGTACTCGATGTTGATCCCGCCGATGCTCTCGCGGATCACGTCTACCGGCTTGGCTACCGCGTTCGCGGCCCCGGACGCGTCGTACTGCAGTACCTGACTCCGCGACCAGTAGTGGTCGTGGCCCTGGAAGACCAGATCGATGTCGAGCTCATCGATCAGCGGGACCAGACGCTCGCGCATCGAGATGATGTCGGCGTCCGTAGGGTGCGCCCCAGCGGTGTACGGGCCCTTGTGGGTGGTCAGGATCAGCCAGTCCGCGCCGCGTTCGCGGGCAGCGAGGGCGTCGGCGCGCAACCAGGCGAGCTGCGCATCCGAGATCGCCGTGAAGTCGGTGTCGCTCATGTCGGTGGCGTCACGATCCTCACCCTCGTTGGTGTTGAGCATCATGAAGTGCGCGCCGTTGTAGTCGTAGGAGTAGTAGGCGCCGGTGCTGGCGTCCTGATCGTTCGGCTGCTCCAGCGTGAAGTGGTCGATGAAACGGTTCTTGTGCAGGTCGTGGTTGCCCGAGACCGGCGCGATGGTGGTCGCCAGCAGGCTCTCCTGGGCGGCGCCGAACAGATCGGTCCAGTCGGACTCGACGTCGCCGGTCTGCACGACGTCACCGTTGTGCACCATGAACTCCGCGTCCGGCACCGCCGTCAGCGCCTTGGCCATCGTCGCGGCCGAGACAGCGGCCTCGCTGGAGCCGCCGCGCGCCTGGGTGTCGGCCAGGTCGATGAAGGAGAAGTCGCCCTCACCCGACGGCGTCACGAAGGTACCGATCTCGCTCCAGATCCCGGTGTGGTTGTCTCCGACCCGGTAGCGGTAACTGGTGCCGGGGGTCAGCTCGTTCGCCACCACCCGGAAGATCGTCTCGCCGTCCTCGCTCAGCTCCTGGGTCGCCGCAAGCACGGTGCTGGCGTCGTCCGGGAAGGTCGGATCGGTACTGAGCAGCACCGCGGGCTCCTCGGCCGCATAGTCCTGGTACCAGGTGAAGGCGCGCTGCGTGCTCGGGTCGCCGTAGAAGGTGTTGGTGATCCGGTTGGGCAGATCCTCGACCAGCACGTACTTGATCTTCGGGGTCCGTGCGGTCGCGTCCCACAGCCAGGTGTCCACGAAGTTCCAGCCGAGCTCGACATAGGTGGATTTCACCGCCAGACCCTGGTCGGTGGTGTCGGTGCCGTGCTGGCCACGCGTTCCCGGACCGTCGACCGGCGCGCCGGCGACGGTGATGGCGCTGTTGGCCAGGTTCTGCTCCGCCACCCAGGCGCCGGCGCCTCCGACGTCGCCGACGATGCGACCGGCGCGGCCGGCCGCGGCATCGGGGTGCTCCACCTCACCAGCGACGACCACGTTGCCCCGCACCGTCGTCTCGGCGCCGGTCGGCGCGGCGACGACCAGACCCGCGGCACCGGCGTCGTCGTGGACGGCGACTCGAGCGGTGACCAGGTTCTGTCGCACCTTGGCGCCGTCGGAGAGGTCACCGACCAGACCTCCAGCGCGGTGCTGCGCGGTGACGGCAAGGTCCACGACGTTCTCGCGCAGCACGACGTCGCCGCGGGCCTCGGCCACCAGGCCACCGACGACCTCGGCGTCGGCCGCGGTCAGTGCGGTGGCGCTGACCTGGACCAGGGAGATCTCGCTGCTCCGCTCCTCGGTACCTTCTGCGCTCACCGCGACAGCCGCGACCCGTTCGGTGGCGGCGGTGGGCTGCGCGGTCACCTCGACCAGGTTGAGGTTGCGGACCCGGCCGGTCAGCTCCCGGATCAGGCCCAGGTCGGCGGAGTGCGTGCTGGGCACCAGCCGCAGTCCGGAGATGGTGTGGCCGGCGCCGTTGAGGTCGCCGGCGAAGGTGTCGATGCCGACGAAGTCACCGTCGTAGTCGATGTCAGCCGTCAGCGCCACCGAGGCGCGGGCATAGCTGGCGGCGTCGCTGTTGAGCGCACCGGTCAGCACGTCGAGGTCGGTGGCCGAGTCGATCAGGTAGGGGTCGGTCGAGGTGCCGGCGCCGGGAATGCCGGCCTGCTTGAGCGGCGGCAACGCGGCCAGGCGTGGGGCCGCCTGGGAGATCTGCGGCTCCCAACGCCACACGTCGGCGAAGTCCCAGCCGAGGCCCGCGTAGGTCGGTTGGCCGGTCAGGTCGGGTAGGGCCGGCTCGTCGGCCGGGGAGAGCGTGCCGCGGGTGGCCGGAGCACCGGGCACCGATCCGGCCTTGATCGTGGTCGCGGTGCTGACCAGGTTGTCGCGGGTGCCGGTCATCGCTTCGGGGCCGACGGCCGAGGTGCCGGAGCCCGACTTGGAGACGCCGCCGCGGAGCACGACGTTGCCGGCCACGTCGATCCCTGCTCCACCTTGGGAGATGAGCAGGCCGGCGGTCGCACCCGAGCCCCCGGCGTCACTGAGGACGGTGACGTCGACCAATAGGTTCCGTTCGATCTTCACCGCGCCGGACCGCGGGTAGGCCGCGACGCCGGCGGCGTACTTGTGGCCGGTGACCGCGACGTTCCAGAGCAGGTTGTCGCTGATCACGCTGGAGCCGGTGGCGCTGCCCACGACGCCGCCCGCCTGGGTGTTCACCACACCGCCGGGGCCGAGCCGGACCGAGGAGTCGAGGATCGTGTTCTGGGAGATCACCGAGTTCGTGGCCATCCGGGCGATCAGCCCCGCGGCGCCGTCGCCGGTCGCGGTGACGCCGGAGACGTTGCGCAGGGTCAGACCGCGCACCTGGGCGCCGTCGAGGGTCTGGAAGAACGCCACGCTGTTGGCGGCGTTGCTGTAGACCATGTTGCTGATGCTGTGCCCGTCACCGTCGAACGTGCCCCCGAAGGTGGTGAACCCGGCGAAGGTGCGGCCGCCGTAGTCGAGGTCCGCCGCCAGTCGGTAGGAGAGCGAACCGTAGGCGACGGCGTCGGTGTTGACGGCAGTGACCACGGCGTCGAGGTCTTCGGCCGTGTCGATCAGCAACGGCTGGGCGGGGGTTCCGTCCCCCTCCAGCCCGGGCAGGGTGGCCGCGCTGGCGGAGTCGGCGAACGGGACGAACCCGACCAGACCGATCAGGGCCGCCGAGAGCAGCAGGGTGAGGGCCCGGGCCCGGCGCAGGAGCCGGGGCGGTGCGAGGTGCGTGAACACGTGTGACTCTCCTTGGCTTACTTCGTGATCCGGAACTTCACGCGCTGCGACGTCGAGGGCTTGTGCCCCGCGTCGCCGGCGTAGCTGGCCTTGACCGTCCACCGGCCGGGCTTCAGTCCGGCTGGCAACGGGACGACGCGCTGACCGAGTCCGACCTTGATCGTGCGGACCCGCTTGACCGTCTTCCCGTTCTTCAACTTCCCGGTGGCGACGATCCGCACGGTGCCCTTCGGAGCGGCTTGGGCGGCTGCGCGGGCGAAGGTGATCCGGACCTGCTTGGGGCGGTTCAACCGGACCCCGCGGGCGTTCTTCTTGAGCACCGTGAGGCGCAGCGTCGTCGACGCCTTCGTGGCGGGACGGAGCTGCTCCCAGGTGGCGGCGTAGGCGCGGTGGCCGGTCGAACCGGTCGCGATGGTGACGCTCAACGCCGGTGCGCTGAGCCCGGTGCCGACCCAACCGGTGAACCGGTGACCGGAGCGGGTCGGGGTACGCAGGGTCAGCGCTGTGCTCTCGATGGTGTACCCGGCGGGGGTCTCGAACTCCGTCGTGCCGCCGCGCAGGTCGATGCTCACCCGGTAGGTGATCGGGGTCCAGGTGGCCAGGTAGCTGCGGTCACCGCTGGCCCCGGCCGGAACCCTCGGCTGCAGGGTGGGCTGGTCGAGGTCCGTACCGGTCCAGCCGGCGAAGGTGTATCCGGTGCGGGTCGGGGCGACCAGGTCGAAGGCACCGGTCTCGACCGTGTAGTCGGTACGGTTGCCGTCTGCCACGGTGCCGCCCGCCAGCTGATAGCTGATCGCGTACTCGAGCGCGGTCCAGGTCGCCGTGTAGGTGCGTGCACCGGTCGACCCCTGGGTCACTTCGACGCGCTTGGCCGGAGCGTCCAGGTCGGTACCGAGCCATCCCGCGAACCGGTAGCCGGGGCGGATCGGCGCGTGCAGCTCGAAGCTGGCGGTCTCCAGGTCGTAGGCGGTGGGGTTGGCGGCCTGCTCGGCGCCGCCGGCCAGGTCGTAGCTGATCGGGAAGGCGACGGGGCCGGACCAGGTCGCGGTATAGCTGCGGGCACCGAGGGCGCCCCGCTCGACGGCGACGTCGAGGGTGGGCTCGCTCAGTCCGGTTCCGATCCAGCCGGCGAAGGCGTAGCCGGGACGGGTCGGCACGTCGAGGATGAAGGTGTCGGACTCGATCGTGTACGTGGCGGGGTTCGTCGCGGCGGTGGTACCACCGGCCAGGTCGTAGCTGATCGGATACTCCACCGGCGACCAGGTCGCCAGGTAGGAACGGTCGCCCGAGGTTCCACTCGCCAGCGTGACCTCGCGGGTGGCGCTGGCCAGGTCGGTACCGGTCCATCCCAGGAAGTCATAGCCTCCACGGACCGGCTGCCCCAGGGTGAGCGCGTCGCCGAAGGTGTAGGCCACCGGGTTGGCGGCCGCCTCTCCCCCGGCCAGGTCGTAGCTGATCTGATAGCTCGGCAAGGAGGCCCGCGCCAGGATCGGGTGCCGCGCGCTGTCGTGCCAGCGCCACGGGGCGGACAGGTCCCAGGCCAAGCCCTGGTAGGTCGCGGGCGCGGTCAGATCGGGCAGGTCCGGTTCGCTCTGCGGCGTCAGGGTGCCGCGGGTGGCTGCCGGGCCGGCGACCGAACCGGCCTTGATCGTGGTCGCGGTGCTGACCAGGTTGGCGGCCG
Source organism: Nocardioides sp. Bht2 (assembly GCF_047308515.1). Taxonomy (NCBI): domain Bacteria; kingdom Bacillati; phylum Actinomycetota; class Actinomycetes; order Propionibacteriales; family Nocardioidaceae; genus Nocardioides; species Nocardioides sp. Bht2. The sequence goes on along the minus strand of NZ_JBLBWI010000002.1, from coordinate 12,334 downwards.
GGCCGGTCATCGCCGAGGTGCCGACGGCGACGACACCCGACCCGGTCCGCGCGGCCGACCCACGGAGGACGACGTTGCCCGAGGTGTCACTGCCGTCGCCGCGCTGGGCGATCAGCAGTCCGGCAAAGGCCCCGGAGCCTCCGGTGTCACTGACCACGGTGGTGTCCACCATCAGGTTCCGGGTGATCCGGGCACCGGGTAGGGGGTAGGCGACGAGCCCTGCTGCGTACTTGTGGCCGGTGACCGAGACGTTCCACAACAGGTTGTCGCTGATCACGCTGGTACCGCCGGTGCTGCCCACCAGACCTGCCGCCTGCGTGTTCACGAGGCCGCCGGCACCGAGCCGCACCGTCGAGTCGAGCAAGGTGTTGCCGGTGATCACCGAGTCGTTCGCCGACCGCGCGATCAGGCCGGCACCCGAATCACCGTTGGTGGTCGCGGCGACGGCGTTGCGGAGCGTCAGGTCGGTGACCGTGGCGTTCTGGAGGGTGCGGAAGAAGCCGACGTTCCCCTGGTTGTTGGCGAGGACCACATTGCCGATCTGGTGGCCGTCGCCGTCGAAGGTGCCGGAGAAGGTGTCGAACCCGGCGAAGGTCGCGCCGCCGTAGTCGACGTCCGCGCCGAGCCGGTAGGAGAGGCTCCCGTAGGTGGCGGCGTCCGTATTGACGGCGGCGGCGACGGTGTCGAGGTCGGCGGCCGAGTCGATCACGACCGGGTCCAGAGCGGAACCGTCGCCGCTGAGACCGGGGACGGTCGCCGCCGTCGCCGGACTCGCGATCGGCCCGACCCCCACGAGCCCGACGGCGACCGCGACAGTCGACAGGAGACAGAGACGGGTCCGGCGCGAGAACCGGGACGGGGCAGAGCGCGACAGCATGGAGACTCCCTGGCTAGAGCGTGCGAACGCCCGCGGCGAGAGCCGCGGGCACCACGCAGAAGCTTGGAAGGCGCAAAGGTTTCAAAACCGACTCTTCGGTTCCCCCCGCACGACGTCCGGGTGAACAACTGGCGTCACCCGGCGAGTCGGATCACCGGGCGCGTCGCCGCCGCAGGAGCCACCAGAGCCCGCCGCCGAGGCCGAGGGCTGCCCCGATCGAGCCGAGTTGGAGGACGGCACTGCGCCCTGCGTCTGCGGCAGTTGTGTTCTCGCCGTCCGCGCCGTCACCCAACGTCCAACTGAGCGCATTACTGGTGCTGGAGTAGGCGTGCCGCTGGCCGTTCGGCCCCTGCGCCAAGGTGCGGTAGGCGGGGTCGATGTCGGTCAGCGTCTGCACCGCGATCTCGGCTGCGGCCACCGGGCCACCGCAGTCGAAGACCAGGCTTGCGCCGTCGCGGGCAACGTTCTGCACCGGTTCCAGATCGCCGCGACAGCGCTCACCGCCGACCCGCACCGTGATCCGGTCGTTCAGATACGCGGCCAGCACCTCGGCCTGCTCGGCGAGACGGACTCCGGCCGGCACCGATGAGGCGTCCGCGTCGAACTCACCGTCCTCGAAGACCACCACATGTTGCCCACCCACCACCCCGAGACGGGCGGCGAGTGCGGTCACGTCGTCGGGTGCTGCCGACCAGGTGATCCGGACGCCGTCCGGGTGTGCGGCGACCTTGAGGGACTGGGGTTCACCGAACGGATGGGCGGCTACCGGCACGATGGTCAGGGCCAGCGCGCCGAGAGTGAGGGCACAGAGTCGAAGACGACGCACAGCCGAGCATGATCCACGCCGCACCTGACCGCGCAGGGCCGAGCCGCTGAACCCAGTTCGACCGCCGGGTGAACTCGGCGTTACTCGACGAGAGCGCCGACCAGGGTCTCCTGGAGATAGCCGACCCACTCGTAGATGTCGTGGGCCTGGGCCATCGGGTCGTCGTCGGGGAGCGAGTACCAGTACTCCTCGTTCTCCTCGGTGACCCCGAGCCGGGTAGCGAGCGCCAGCCGGATGTCGGCGAAGCCCCGGAGCCAGAGTTCGGCGATCGGTTCGGTGAGTTCGACGTCGATGTGCAGTCCGTCGTCGACCACCTCGTCGGGGAGCCCCGCGTCGTCCAGATCATCGATGATCTGGCCAGCGGCTTGGGCTTTGCTGTCCCGCAGGGCGCCTTCGGTGAACCGGCGGAAGTCACCGGCCGCCTCTTCGTCGTCGCGGTAGGCGCTCGGGAAGAGCCGCGCCAGGACCGGGTCCTCGGGGGCGGTGGTGGGTCCGCTGAAGTCCATCAGCGCCTCGAGCGGGTCGCCCGTACTCGTGGGTGCCGCGACCTCGTTGCGGAGCAGTTCCACCATCTGGGAGGCGAGCGACCGCAACAGCTCCGCCTCGAAGCCGGTGAAGTTGGCGATCACCAACCGGCTGGTGCGGTGCCTGGCGAACCCGGTCATGCTGCCGTCCTCCTCGTTCACGAACTCCGCTCCATGGTGGCCCAGAGTCCGTACTCGTGCATCGCCTGCACGTCACGCTCCATCTCTTCGCGGGTGCCGGTCGAGACCGCGGAACGGCCGTCGTTGTGCACCTCCATCATCAGCTTCTCGGCCTTCGCCTTGTCGTAGCCGAAGTACTTCTGGAAGACGTAGGTGACGTAGGACATCAGGTTCACGGGGTCGTTCCACACGATCGTCACCCAGGGCTTGGCGAGAAAGGTGATCTCGTCAGGTGCTTGGGTGACGCCGAGGTCTGGTTCAACGTGAACCGGGCTAGAAGCTGTCACGTCGATATCGTGACACAGTGACTCTCGTGCGCCCTTCAAGTGCCCTGCTGACCGACCACTACGAGCTGACCATGCTGCAGGCAGCACTCGCCTCCGGCACCGCACATCGGCGTTCGGTCTTCGAACTCTTCCCCCGCCGACTGCCTGCTGGTCGTCGCTACGGCATCGTCGCGGGAGTCGGTCGGGCACTGGACGCGTTGACCGACTTCCGGTTCGACGCGGAGGTCCTGGAGACGCTGCGCGACGTCGTCGACGCGCCCACGCTGGACTGGCTGGCCGGCTACCGGTTCACGGGAGACATCTGGGGCTACGCCGAGGGCGAGGCCTACTTCCCCTACTCCCCGCTCGCCGTCGTCGAGGGCACCTTCGCCGAGGCGGTCGTCCTGGAGACGTTGCTGCTCTCGATCTACAACCATGACTCGGCGATCGCCTCGGCCGCGTCCCGGATGACGCTGGTCGCCGGCGACCGGCCCTGTATCGAGATGGGGTCACGACGGACCCACGAACAGGCGGCCGTGGCAGCGGCCCGGGCGGCCTACATCGCCGGCTTCGCCAGCTCCTCGAACCTGATGGCGCGGCAGCGCTACGGCGTGCCCACCGCGGGTACCTCGGCGCACTCCTTCACGCTGCTGCACGACACCGAGGCGGACGCGTTCCGGGCCCAGATCACCAGCCAGGGTGTCGGAACGACGCTCCTGGTCGACACCTACGACGTCGCGGCCGCAGTCCGTCAGGGCATCGAGATCGCCGGCCCCGAACTGGGTGCGGTACGGCTGGACTCCGGCGATCTCGGGGTGGTCGCCCGCGAGGTCCGCGATCAACTGGACGCGCTCGGCGCGCACCGGACCAAGATCGTGGTCACCTCCGATCTCGACGAGTACGCGATCGCCGCGCTCGCCGTCGCTCCGGTCGACGGGTACGGCGTCGGCACCCAGTTGGTCACCGGCTCCGGCCACCCGACATCGGGGTTCGTCTACAAACTGGTCGCCCGTGAGGACGACGACGGCACGATGATCTCGGTGGCGAAGAGGTCGAAGGACAAGATCTCGATCGGGGGCCGCAAGTTCGCTCTGCGGCGCCGTTCCGCGGCAGGGGTGGCGCAGGCCGAGGTGGTCGGCGTCGGCACCATGCCACGCGACGACGGCGACGACCGGCCGCTGCTGGTGCCGTTGGTCCGTGGCGGGGAGGTCGTGGGCGCCGAATCGTTGGAGACGGCCCGCGAACGGCATCGTCGCTCGGTCGCCGAGCTCCCCCGGGTCGTCCAGGCGATGTCGGCCGGTGACCCGGTGATCCCGACCCTGCATATCTGAGCGCCGGCGACGCCCCCACTAGGCTGTTCCCATGACGCGTGCGCTGATTGTGGTCGACGTTCAGAACGACTTCTGCGAGGGCGGTTCGCTGCCGGTCACCGGTGGTGCCCAGGTCGCCTACGACGTGGCGCAACTGGTCCGCAGCTGGCAGAGCAAGAACGAGGGCGCCCCCACCTGGAGCCACATCGTGGCGACCAAGGATCACCACATCAAGCCGGGCAGCCACTGGGCGAGCCACGGTAGCCAGCCCGACTACGTCAACACCTGGCCGGTGCACTGCCGGGTCGGCACCTCGGGCGAGGCGTTCCACCCCAACGTGGACCACCTGCCGTTCCACGCCATCTTCCTCAAGGGTGCCTACGAGGCCGCCTACTCGGGCTTCGAGGGTGCCACCGCCGACGGTGTGAAGATGGCGGACTGGCTGCGCAGCAACGGCGTCACCCAGCTCGACATCTGCGGCATCGCGACCGACTACTGCGTACGTGCGACCGCCTTGGACGCCGTCCGCGAAGGGTTCGAGGTCAACCTGCTCACCGATCTCTGCGCCGGCGTCGCTCCGCAGAGCACGACCGAGGCCCTCGCCGAGCTGAACCTGGCCGGGGTCAGCGCCGTCCAGCCGGTCTGAGTCGGCTACTCGCCCCGGAAGACCGGCCGCCGCTTCTCCGAGAAAGCGGCCATACCCTCGGCGACGTCCGCGGTCCGCATCAGCATGGTCTGGGTGTCGCGCTCGTACTCCAGCGCGGGTTCCAGACTCGCCCAGGCGGCTTGGTTGACCGCCCGCTTGGTGGCGGTCTGACCGAGCGGTGCTCCGTAACGGACCCGTTTGACGACCGAGGCCAGCTCGGCCTCGTAGTCGGCGTCGGCGACCAGGTGCGAGACCAGGCCGGCTCGGTACGCCTCGGGTGCCGCGAGCGGTTCGGCCAACAGCGCCATCCGCATCGCCCGGGGACGCCCGATCGCGGCGGCCACCGTCGCTGAGGCACCGCCGTCCGGCATCAGCCCGATCCGGGCGAAGGCCAACAACAGCGACGCCGACTCGGTGGTGACCGCGAGGTCGCAGGCCAACGCCACGGAGAGCCCGAGACCGGCAGCGACGCCGTTGACGCCGGCGACGACCGGCTTGTGACACTCCACGATGGCGCGGACCAACCGGTTCGCGGCGTCCATCGCGCGGACGTCGAACCGTTCGTGGGCATTCTCCCCACCGACGTCGGCGCCGGTACTGAACGCGGCGCCGGTCCCGGTGATCACGACCACCCGGATGTCGTCGCGACTGTTGACCTTCTCCAGTGCCTCGCTCACCGCGGTGACCATCTCACCGGTCAGGGCGTTGAACACCTCCGGGCGGTCGAACCGAAGCGTCAACACACCGTCGGTCTCGGAGACCGCGAGCCCAGGAATCGTCATGCCGCGACCCTAACCCGCGAGGGGCACCACAGGGTTCGGCTCAACACCATTGCTCAGCGAGGGCGGAGACGACCGTGACGTTGCGACTGGTGACCACACCGGTGAGTTTCCGCTCCACGCCGAGAGGGTCGGTCATCCCCTCGCGCCACTTCGGACCGAGCAGGAGGTGGGCGGCGCGGTTGCGGACCACGACGCGATGACCGTCCTTGGCCGCCCCTTCGAGCCGGGCCACCTCGTCGGCGCCCGGCTCGTCCTTGAGCAACATCACGTAGTGGCGCACCATCGCCGGGTCAGCCAGCTCAGCGGCGTCGGCACCGATCTTCGCGAACTCCGCGGCGGAGTAGACGATGGTGCGCACCTCGAACCCGCGGTCGCGTTCGAACGCCTCCTCCAACACCGCCTCGATCCGCACCCGTGAACGCATCGCGGTGCTGAACCGGACGTTGCCGGTGTTGATGTAGGTGGCGACGTCGCGAAAGCCCACCTCCTCGACACTCGCGCGGATCGCGTCCTTGGGGAACTTCCGGTTCGCACCGAGGTTGATCGCACGCAGGAAGCCGAGATAGGTGGGCATCCGCCTACTGTGCCCGAGCCCTACGACAGAAGGAAGGAGGCCCGCCACACCTTGCGGTTCCGGCTTCCGCCGATCATGTCGTGCTCGGCCAGGAACGGCATCACCTTCTCGCCCATCCAGCCGATCGTGGCCCGGTAGTGCGGGTTCGCCAGGGCGGTACGGCGTCCGAGCGCCGGGTCGATGCCGACCGCCTTGTAGACGTCGGGGTGCACCAGAGAACGCATCATGATGTAGGCGCCCTGTGCGGTGATGGTCTGGGCGAGCGTGCGCTGCACCTTGGAGATCCCGTCGAGCGCGGTGATCAGTTCGTCGCGGGCGAAGCTGACGTGCCGCGCCTCCTCGATGACGTGGATCCGCGAGACCTGGCGGACCAGCGGCTGTACCCGGTCGTCGTTCTGCATCTCGCGCTGCAGCCGGTCGACCGGCTCCTCCCCGATCAGGATCGAGGCGTAGGCCGCAGCCCCGGTGCTGAGGTAGGGGTAGACCGGCGCCAGCTTGTGGATCCAGCCACGCGGGCCATAGGCAGGGGCGCCGAAGTGGCCGATCGCCTTGCCGAACATCAGTGAGTGCCGGCACTCGTCGGCGATCTCGGTGAGCTCGAAATGGGTACGCGCCGAACGCGGGTCGCTGGCGTAGACGTCGCGGAGCAGGATCTGCATGAGGATGATCTCGAACCAGAGGCCCACGCTGGCGATCGAGGCGATCTCGTGCTTCGACAGCTCGACCTGCTGCTCACGGGTGAGGGAGTCGAAGAGCGGCGTGCCGTAGAGGGAGAGCCGCTCCGGCGACATCCAGAACAGCTCCGGGTCGGCATCGGCCGACCAGTCGATGTCGATCTCCGGGTCATAGGACTGGCGGGCGACCGACTTCAGCAGACGGGCAGCAACGGCGTCGTTGCCCGGGCCCGGCGCAGAGTCCAGCAGCGTCATCGAACACTCCTCAGATTGGTTGTACCGACAGTAACTGTTACCTCGGGTAACGCACAACAGGTAAGCTACCGCCATGGCTGAAGAAGATGGACGCAGCGCGCGGTGGAACACCCACCGCAGCGACCGGCGTGCCGAGCTGATCGAAGCGGCCGTGGCCGCGATCGACGAGCACGGCCCGGACGTCAGTGTCGCGATGATCGCCAAGGAGGCCGGCGTCAGTAAGCCGGTCATCTACCGGTACTTCGCCGACAAGTCGGAGCTCCATGCCGCGGTCGCGCACTGGGCGGCCGACCAGGTGTTGACCCGGATCAGGCCCGCCATGCTCGGCAGCGGCCCGATCCGCGGCCGATTGGCGGCCGCGGTCGAGTCGTACCTGAGCCTGATCTCCGAGCACCCGCAGGTCTTCCGCCTGCTGATCCAGTACCGCAGCGGCTCGGACAGCCCCCTGGCCGCGGGGACCGCGGCGATCTCGGCCGGCTTCTCCCGGCTGATCGGCGACACCATGCGCTCACTCGGGATCGACGCCGGCGGCGCCGAACCGTGGGGCGCCGGCCTGGTCGGCCTCGGCATCTACGCCGGCGAGTGGTGGCTGGATCGCGACACGATGTCGCGCACCGCGATCAGCGGTTACCTCACCGACTTCATCTGGCACGCCTTCGCCGGGATGGCCGCCGAACGCGGCGTCCGACTCGACGAGCTGGGCGGCATGACCCGCATCCCATCCGAAGGAGCACGATGACCCACCACGAAGCCGGCGCCGAGTACACCGGTCCGGCCAGGATCCAGAAGGACGGCTACGCCATCGAGGCCGAGGTCGCGCTCCGCGGGGCCCACCAACCGATCGACGGGGTTTTCCACTGGTACGGCCGGATCGACGCCGCGGCCGACACCTCCGGCTTCCGGTCGGGCGACCGGGTCGCGGTCGGCACCGACCACGGGATCGCCGACGCCCGGCTCTCCGACCTCGATCCGTGGGGCCGGTTCCGGATCACCGGAACCGGCCGCCCACCGTTCTAGAAGGCGCCCAGACCCTCGGCGATCAGCACCGCACCGAAGAGCACGAAGGCAGACGCCGCGCCGTACTTGATCGCCTTCTCCGGAAGACGCTTGCCGAGCATCGCGCCGACCCAGATCGCGAGCGCGTCGGCGGCGACCATGCCCACCGTGCTCCCGATCCAGGTGCCGAACCACCCCTCCTGGGTGGCCAGGGTGATGGTGGCCAGCATGGTCTTGTCGCCCAACTCGGCGAGGAAGAAGGCCACACCGACGGCGAGGATCGCCATACCGGTGGCGTTGCGGGCCTTCTTGGCCTCGTCCTCGGTGAGCTCGTCACCCTTCAGGGTCCACAGCGCGAAGGCCAGGAAGGCCACACCGGCGATCAGGGCGATCGTGTCCTGGCTGTCGGCGAACGAGTCGCCCACCCAGGCTCCGATCCCGACCGAGGCGAGGTGGACCAGCGCGGTCGCTGCAGTGATGCCGATGATCACGTCGCGGGCGCGGTAGCGCGCAGCGAAGGTCATCGCCATCAGCTGGCTCTTGTCTCCGAGCTCCGCAATGAAGATCACCACGGTACTCAGCAGGAATGCATACATCGGTACTTCTCCTTCGTAGCCTGACCGAAGGAGGATGATCCGCGGGGACGCAGCCTTCGACCAGGCGCATCTGTCCACAGGGGGTTGCGCTTCTGGTCGAAAGTCTCGTCCGCCATCCAGAGGATGGCCTGACGTGCCGGACCCGGAGGTCAGTATGTCGACACGCCTGTTGGGGACTACTCCCTTTCGCAGTTCCGGACCTTACCCCTCCCCATCGACAGGGTCCAATCCGTGCGGCAGCTCACAGGTTGCCGCGTGCGTCCTGCTCCCGTTCGATCGCTTCGAAGAGTGCCTTGAAGTTGCCCTTACCGAAGCCGAGCGAGCCGTGCCGCTCGATGAACTCGTAGAAGACCGTGGGCCGGTCGCCGATCGGCTTGGTGAAGATCTGGAGCAGGTAGCCGTCCTCGTCACGGTCGACCAGGATCTTGCGGCGCTTCAGCTCCTCGATCGGCACCCGGACCTCACCGATCCGGGCCCGCAGCTCGGGATCGTCGTAGTAGGAGTCCGGGGTGTCGAGGAACTCGACGCCGGCCTCGCGCAGCAGGTCGACCGTGCGCAGGATGTCGCCGGTCGCCAGGGCGATGTGCTGGCAACCCGCCCCGTCGTAGAACTCCAGGTACTCGTCGATCTGCGACTTCTTCTTCGCGATCGCGGGCTCGTTGAGCGGGAACTTCACCCGGTGGTTGCCACTCGCCACCACCTTGCTCATCAACGCCGAGTAGTCGGTGGCGATGTCGTCGCCGATGAACTCGGCCATGTTGGTGAAACCGAGCACCCGGTTGTAGAAGTCGACCCACTCGTCCATCCGACCGAGTTCGACGTTGCCGACACAGTGGTCGATCGCCTGGAAGAGGCGCTTGGGGTGTCCCTCCCGGCGGACCACGGTTCCGGCCCGGGCCACATAGCCGGGCAGGTAAGGACCGTCATAGCGGGACCGATCGACGAGCGTATGCCGGGTGTCGCCGTAGGTGGCGATCGCCGCCAGCACCACGGTGCCGAACTCGTCGCTCTGCTCGTGCGGCTCCACCAGTACCCGAGCACCCATCGCCCGCGCATGCTCGATGCAGCGCGCCACGTCGGGCACCTCCAAGGCGAGGTCCACGACGCCGTCGCCGTGCTTGCGGTGCCGGTCGGCCAGTTCACTGGACGGCGCCACCGCCCCCGAGATCACGAACCGTGCACTGCCGGAGCGGAGCACGAAACTCTTCGCCTCCCGCTCCCCCGTCTCAGGACCGCGGTACGCCTCCAGCTCCATGCCGAAGGCCAGTTGGTAGAAGAGCGCGGTCTGGGTGGCGTTGCCGACCACGAAGCCGACGGCGTCCAGTGCGGTGACCGGGAACGGGTCGGTGCTCGCGTCGTACTCGACCAGGCCGACGAGTTCCCGGAGTTGGTCGACGGTCAGGTCGGCCTTCAACTCATCAGCGGTGAGCGCGCCGCCATAGGAGGGGGCCTGCAGGTCTTCGGGCATCGAGGTGGACATAGAAGTGAGCGTGGTCACTGCGAGCAACTTGTGCAACAGTGCCCCAAAGGACTGCACAACCTGACCACCCGAGGGGCGCAGAATGGACGATCTAGACGTCAACCTGATCAAGCTGTGGCACAACGAGCCACGGATCGGCGTCCTGGAGGCCTCCCGGCGCCTCGGCGTTGCTCGCGGCACGGTTCAGGCGCGGTTGGACCGACTCGCCCGTGACGGCGTGATCACCGACTGGGGCCCCAACCTGGCTCCGGAGGCGCTCGGCTTCCCAGTGACGGCGTTCCTCACCCTGGAGATCCGCCAGGAGCCGACCGCGACCGGCGGCCATGACGCCGTCGCCGCGCACCTGGCCGCGATCGCCGAGGTGTTGGAGGCATCCACGATCACCGGAGCCGGCGACCTGTGGTGCCGGGTGGTGGCGCGCTCCAACGCGGACCTGCAACGGGTGATCGACCGGGCGTTGGCCCACCCGGCGATCGTCCGGTCGACGACAGTGATCGCACTGGCGACCCAGATCCCGTACCGGACACTGCCACTCGCCGAGACGGCACGCGACCGCGACGATCAGCCCAGCCGCTGAACCAACGCGGCGACCGCCGCACCGACGGCGGGGCCGACCTTGTCGGCCTCCAGGGAACCCAGCGTGATCACACCGATCGACGCCTCCAGGCCGAGCACGCCGAGTACCGGCGCAGCCAGGCCGTGCGCGCCAGCCTGAAGCTCGCCGTCCGAGACCACCGGGCCACCGGTGCCACTCCGTCCGGCGAGGATGGCGCGACCGGCAGCACCCTGCTCCAGCGGATGCCGGGCGCCCACCCGGTAGGAGACGTGGAAGTCGGTCCAACTCGGCTCGACGACCGCCAGCGCCAACGCCTCCCCACTGTCGACGACGGTCAGGTGGGCGGTACACCCGGTGACCTCGGCGAGCTCGCGGAGCAGCGGCAGCGTGGCGTCACGCAGTACGGGCTGGACCCCGACGGCGAGACGGAGCAGGCCGAGCCCGGCAGTGACCCGGCCAGCCTCGTCGCGACGGACCAGGGCGTGCTCGGCCAAGGTGGTGACCAACCGGTGGGTCACCGTCCGGTTGATACCGAGAGCGGCAGAGAGCTCGGTCACCGTCAGGCCGGCGGGAGTTGCCGCGAGCACCTCCAGTACGCGCAGCCCACGATCCAACGTCTGCGAGGTCTCGGCGGCCATGCGGCAACTCTAGTGCTGCCCGGATTCAGGAGAAGATCATGCAGCTCGACGTGGCGTGCGCGACCAGTCGCCCCGAGGCGTCGTGCAGTTCAGCGGTCGCCAACGCCGTGCTGCGGCCACGGTGCAGCACCCTGCCGCGCGCGGTGATCCGGCCGGAGTCGAGGGTGACGGCGCGAAGGAACTTCACATTGAGATCGAGCGAGGTGTAGCCCTGACCAGCTTCCAGCGTCGTGTGCACCGAACAGGCGGCAGCGGTGTCGAGCAGGGTCGAGAGCACTCCCCCGTGGACCATCCCGATCGGGTTGTAGTGCTTGGGCTGCGGGTCGAGGCCGACGGCGACCGATCCCGGCTCCACCTCGAACTCGACCATGCCCAGGGTCTCGGCGATCGGCGCGGGCGGCAGCTTGCCCTCGGCCATCGCCTGCAACAGCTCGAGTCCGGTCATCGTCATGAAGTCAGCCTGAGTCTCAGTCATGGATGCAGCCTCCCTCGGCCAAGCTGGGTCTGTCAATCGAACTCAGTAGATAGACTGCTCACATGGGCACCCCCGCAGCGCTGACCTACTCGGCCGACAACTGCACGATCGGTCGCACGATGGCGATCCTCGGCGAACGGTGGACCTTCGTCGTGGTCCGCGAGATCTTCAACGGGGTCAGGCGATTCGACGACATGCGCGCCCGCACCGCCATCCCCCGCCAAGTGCTCTCGAACCGGCTCAACCTGCTGCTCGAGCACGAGATCGTGCACAAGGTGCCGTACCGGCTCCCCGGCGCCCGCGAGCGCAACGAGTACCGCCTCACCGCGAAGGGCTTCGATCTCTATCCGGTACTGGTCGCCATCGCCTCATGGGGCGACCGCTACCTCGCCGACCCCGAAGGGCCACCGGTCGAGTTCGTCCACGCCGGCTGCGGCGCCCAGATGCAGGTCGGTCTGACCTGCGCAGCGGGCCACGAGGTGGACGACCTACGCACCGTCACCCCACGCCCCGGCCCGGGCGCCCACCACCGCAACGGGTAGCCGCACTCCGGTCTCGAACCCCGGTGATCGAGCCTGCCGAGATCACCACAAACCGGTCTCGAACCCCGCCGATCGAGCCTGTCGAGATCACCACAAACCGGTCTCGAACCCCGCCGATCGAGCCTGTCGAGATCACC
>NZ_JBLBWI010000029.1:0-16833 GCF_047308515.1 Nocardioides sp. Bht2 | reverse complement strand
TGACGAAAAGCCCCTGAAATCGACGATTTCAGGGGCTTTTCGTCAGGGACTATCTGGAGCGAGGCGCGAAGCTGCGAGTTCGTGGCTCCTGATCAGGGGTGCCGCGGTGGCGGTTCGTGCCCCTGATCGGCGGCGTGTGGCTTGTCTCACTAGAAGGAACCCTCGTGCGGGCAGGTTAAGAGTCACTAACATGCCCAGGTAGCCGATCGCCCGCGCAGGCGGGTGAGTGAGGAAGGTGCCAAATGGGGCGACTGTGTCAGACCGAGGGATTGACCGACATTCAGGAAGAGATCCTGAAGACGGTCCGACAGTTCGTGGACGAGAAGATCATCCCGGTCGCCCAGGAGCTGGAGCACGCCGACGAGTACCCCACCGAGATCGTCGAGGGACTCAAGGAGCTCGGCATCTTCGGCATCATGATCCCCGAGGAGTACGGCGGCCTCGGTGAGTCGCTGCTGACCTACGCGCTCTGCGTGGAGGAGATCGCCCGCGGTTGGATGAGCGTCTCCGGTGTCATCAACACCCACTTCATCGTCGCCTACATGCTGATGAAGCACGGCACCGAGGAGCAGAAGCGCAACTACCTGCCCCGGATGGCGACCGGCGAGGTGCGCGGTGCCTTCTCGATGTCCGAGCCCGGCCTGGGCTCCGACGTCTCCGCGGTGGCGACCAAGGCGGTCAAGAACGCCGACGGCAGCTACGCGATCACCGGCCAGAAGATGTGGCTGACCAACGGTGGCTCCTCCACCCTGGTCGCGGTGTTGACCAAGACCGACGAGGGTGCCTCCTCGGTCTACAAGAACATGACCACCTTCCTGGTCGAGAAGACCCCCGGCTTCGGCGAGGTCGCCCAGGGCATCACCGTGCCCGGGAAGATCGACAAGATGGGCTACAAGGGCATCGACACCACGGAGATGATCTTCGAGGGCCACCAGATCGCTGCCGAGCAGATCCTGGGTGGAGAGCCCGGCAAGGGCTTCTTCCAGATGATGGACGGCGTCGAGGTGGGTCGCGTCAACGTAGCGGCCCGCGCCTGTGGTCTGGCCTGGCGTGGCTTCGAGTTGGGCATCTCCTACGCCCAGCAGCGGCACACCTTCGGCAAGCCGATCGCCGAGCACCAGGCGGTGCTCTTCCGGCTCGCCGAGATGGCGACCAAGGTCGAGACGGCGCACAACATGATGGTCCGCGCCGCCCGCCTCAAGGACACCGGTCGCCGGATGGACGTCGAGGCCGGCATGGCGAAGATGGTGGCCAGTGAGTACGCCAACGAGGTGGTCGAGGACTCGTTCCGGATCCACGGTGGCTACGGCTACTCCAAGGAGTACGAGATCGAGCGGATCATGCGTGAGGTGAAGTTCATGCTGATCGGCGAGGGCACCAGCGACATCCAGAAGATGATCATCGGCAAGGCCCTGCTCAAGGACTACCAGCTGAAGGGCTGAGCCCCACAGTGACCAACGGCCGCCGTCCCCGCCTTCGGGCAGGGACGGCGGCCGTTGCGTTTGCCGACTCACGCCGATCAGGCGTCTGTCAGGAGGTCCACTTCCACGACGCGAGGATCGAGTTCGTGATCGCGTCGCGCTTCTTGGCCGCCAGCGTCGTCGGGTAGGAGAAGCCGATCACGGTGACCCGGCCCTCGTCGTCGATCACCGCGTACTGGTCGAGCAGGTACGGAGCGGGAGAGGCCTTCATCGTGCCGCGGTGGTGGGTGGCCGGACGGGCGTCGATGAAGACCCGGTCCAGAGTCTCCAGCTTGCTGGCCTCCGCGGTCAGCTGCTCGGTGATGCTCTCCTCGAGGCCGTCGAGGTCGCCGCCCGAAGCCACGATGTAGGTGACCGCGACGTTGTTGCGGAAGCCGTCCTTGCCGTCGCGTTCCCATGCGGCGGTGTCGATGTCGCCGTCGAGCTCCTTGGCTCCGGCGGTGTCCTCGACCCAGGAGGCCGGGACGCGGAAGCGGTAGCCGTTGCCGCGGATCTTCGGTCCCTTCGCGGGCTTGCCGAAGTCGACGGTGGTCGCCTCCGGCTCGGTCGGCGTCTCTGACGGCGTCGACGAGCTCTCGGGCGCCGAGCTCGCCTCGCTGCTGGGCTCGGAGCCGGCGTCCTTCTTCTTGTCGTCGGAACCGCCGCACCCGGTCAGGCTGGCGATGGTGAGCGCGCTGGCGAGGACGGCGGCAGGCCAGCGGAGACGGGTCCGGATCATGAGCGCAAACTACCTTGCCCACTCGAAGAGACGTAGGCGGTCCCGAGGAAAGGTCTGGTCTGTTGGCCTGAGATTTGTCATGGTGGATCAGGACACCTGCGAACAGGAGACCGCGATGACTGATGCCAGTGAGGCAAACCAGGACCTCAAGGCCCGAATGCGCGAAGCGTTGGACCGTAAGAACAACAACGAGCAAGGGGTCCACCAGGACGGCCCGGTGCGTGAGAAGGCGCATGGGGCCGAGGTGGCCGGGGGAGCCGCTCCCAAGATGCATCGCCGCAAGGCTGGAGGCGGCGGCGCCTGAGTCACTCCGGTGACACTGCTCGTGACCTGCCCGCGCTGCCCTGTGCCGTTGCGGCCGGCGGCGGCCGGGTGGGTCTGCGCCACTCACGGCGCGGTCGCCCCTCTACGGCGACCCGAGGTGGTCGACTACGACACCTTCGCCGAGCACCTGCAGGTCGCTGACGGCTTCCCTACCTATCTTCCGTGGCCGCTGGCCGATGCCTGGCGGGTGACGGACTTCGCCGTGGTCGGCGAGTCGACCCACCCGTTGGCGACATTGACCTCGGTGGCCGCCACGACGAGTGTCGACGGGCCGATCGAGATCACCGTGGTCGCGGAGGAGCCGGGGATCGGGCTGGGCGCTCGCTGTGCCGGCCTGGCGCAGAGCGACCCGGGCACCCAGATCCGGAACGCCCAGCCGGGGCCGCGGGTCAGGGTCGATCAGCAGACGTTGCCGCTGTGGCCGGTGAGCGTCGCCGGAGCCGGCTTCGAGCGGAGCGTGGCTGCCGGGGAAGCGCAGGGGCGCTGGCTCTGGCTGATTCTGCGGCCCGCCTCAGCCCTGCTCCTGCTCACCGAGGGGTGGGCGCTGGCCGACCTCTCCCATATGGGTGGTGCCCTGCTCGACGTGCCCTTCGGAGGGGCTGCCCCGCCGTGGTGACTCGCGAGTTAACTACCCGGGGCGCCGGAGTCGTAGGCTGCCGTGGTGAGGATTGATCTGCATACCCACTCACGCGCAAGCGATGGAACGCAGACTCCTGCAGATCTGATGACCGCCGCGGCTCGGGCCGGCCTGGACGTGATCGCCCTGACCGACCATGACACCGCCGAGGGCTGGGGTGAAGCATCGGCCGCGGCTCGCGAGCTCGGCATCACCCTGGTTCCCGGGATGGAGATCAGCACGGAGTTCGAAGGACGCGCGGTACACCTGTTGGCCTACCTTCCCGACCCTGGTTACCCGCCGTTGAGCGCGACACTCGCCACGGTGCTGGACGCGCGGAACGCCCGTGTCCCGGCGATCGTCGAGCGGCTGACCGCGCACGGTATCGAGATCACCGTCGAGGACGTCGTCGCGCATGCTGACGGCGCTGCCGCGGTCGGGCGCCCGCACGTGGCCGACGCCCTGGTGGCGCTGGGCGTGGTCGGTCATCGTGACCAGGCGTTCGCGCAGTGGCTGAGCCCGGGCCGCCCCGGTCACGTGCACCGCTTCTCGGCCGGTCTGCGCGAGATGATCGCCCTCGTCGAGCAGGCGGGTGGGGTCTCGGTGCTGGCCCACGTCTGGGGACGGCACCTGCCGGAGACCCTCGACGAGCGGGAGATCGCCGCGCTTGCCGAGCTCGGCCTCGGCGGACTGGAGGTCGACCATCAGGACCACGACGACGCCACCCGCGGTCGGCTCCGGGCGCTCGCGGTCGACCTGGACCTGGTGATCACCGGCTCCAGCGACCACCACGGTCTGGGCAAGACCGACCACGAGTTGGGCTGCAACCTGACCGAACCCGAGCAGTACCAACGACTCCTGGAGCTTGCTGCCGACGCCGCGGCCCGCTCCGGACGCCGGACCCCGGAGGTGGTCGGCCGATGAACGAAGTGATCCAGCTGACCATGCTCACCGAGGTCTTCGTGACCCTCTTCGTGATCATGGACCCGCCGGGCACGATCCCGGTCTTCCTCTCACTGACCGCCGGTCGCTCCGCGGCGTCGGTCCGCAAGGCGGCCTGGCAGGCGGTCTGCGTCTCCTTCCTGGTGATCACCATCTTCGCCCTCTTCGGCCAGGGGATCTTGGCCTACATGCACATCTCCATCCCCGCGCTGCAATGCGCCGGTGGCCTGCTCCTGTTGCTGGTCGCGTTGGAGCTGTTGATGGGCTATGACAAGGATCCGACCACCAGCGGCGAGACCAACGTCGCGCTGGTGCCGCTGGGTACACCGCTGCTGGCCGGACCGGGCGCGATCGTGGCGGTGATGCTCTTCGTGCAGAAGGCGGACACCGCTCCCGAGATCTCCGCGCTGGCGATCGGGATCGTCAGCGTGCACATCGTGCTCTGGCTGACGATGCGGTTCTCGGTACGGATCCTCAAGGTGATCCGGGAGGGCGGCGTCATGCTGGTCACCCGGATCGCCGGCCTGCTGCTCTCCGCGATCGCGGTGCAGATGGTCGCCGACGCCGTGCGCGCGTTCATCGCCGGCGAGGGCTGAGCCCCCGACGCGGTGAGCCCAGTCGCCTGGGTTCGGGCTACCTCCGGCCGAGCGACTGGGCCCGCTGGAGCAGTCCGGTCGGGACGATCCGGGCCGCTCGGACGATCGCTCGGTACCGCTTGGAGGGGATCGAGATCCGGCGGCCGCGGTCCAGGTCGGCGAGCGCCTCGCTGACCAGGGCGGGCGCCTCCAGCCAGAGGAAGCCGGGCGCGGAGTCGCGGCTCACCTCCATCCGCTGGTGGAACTCGGTCTTCACGAACCCGGGACAGAGGGCCATCACCTGGACGCCGTCGGCGGCGTACTCGGCGTGCGCCCACTCGCTGAAACTGTTCACCCAGGCCTTGGCCGCGCTGTAGGTGCCGCGCGGCAGGAAGCTGGCCACGCTCGAGACGTTGACGATCGCGCCGTGGCGACGCGCCACCATCGCGCCGAGAGCGGCGTGGCTGAGCCGCAGGACCGCGACGACCAGGACGTCGAGCATCTGCTGCTCGGCCTCGATGTCGTTGACCAGGAACCGTTCTTTGAGCCCGAAGCCGGCGTTGTTGATCAGGAGGTCGACGGGCCGGTCGGCGTCGGCGAGCCGGGCCTCGACCTTGGCCAGCTCGGTGCGGTCGGTGAGGTCGGCGGCGAGGATCTCGACGGCGCCGCCGTGCCGGGCGCGGACTTCGGCGGCCACCGACTCCAGGCGGGCGGCGTCCCGGGCGACCAGGATCAGGTCGTGGCCGGAGGCGGCCAACTGTTCGACGAACTCGCGGCCGATACCGGCGGTGGCGCCGGTGACCAGCGCCGTGGGGGAGGAGGTCATGGGAGACAGCCAACCTGCCCCGCGGGTCTTCGGCAAGTGAACCGATCCCTGTCCGCGGGTCGCTGAGGTCCGGCATGATGGTCGGTGATGACCACGACAACGCTCGCGATCGCCAACCAGAAGGGTGGCGTCGCCAAGACGACCACCGTCGCCTCCCTGGGCGCTGCCCTGGCCGAGCTCGGCCAGCGGGTGCTGCTGATCGACCTGGACCCGCAGGCCTGCCTGACCTTCTCCTTGGGCGTCGATCCCGAGGATCTGGAGCTCTCGGTACATCAGGTGCTGACCAAGGACCTCGACATCACGGAGGCCCTGCTCACCACAGAGGACGGCGTCGACCTGCTCCCCGCGACGATCGAGTTGGCGCGTGCCGAGGCCGATCTGTTGACCCGGACCGGGCGGGAGTACGTGGTCCGTGGCGCTCTCGAACGGCTCGCCGAGCTCGGCGAGGGGTACGACTGGGTTCTGCTGGACTGCCCGCCGTCGCTCGGCGTGCTCACCGTGGCCGCGTTGACGGCCGCGGACGCCGTGCTGATCCCGCTGCAGTGCGAGACTCTCTCGCACCGTGGTGTCGGGCAGTTGCTCGACACCGTCCACGACGTGCGCCGCTTCACGAACCGCCGGCTTGCTGTCTGGGGTGTCCTGCCGACGCTCTTCGACGGCCGGACGAACCACGCGCGCCGGGTGTTGGAGAACATCTCGGAGACCTACGACCTCGAGGTGGTCGAGCCGCCGATCCCGAAGACCATCAAGTTCGCCGAGGCGCCGGCCGCAGGTCGTTCGATCCTCGCGCTGAACCGGGCCAGCAAGGGCGCCATCGCGTACCGCGAGGTCGCCGCTGGTCTGCTTGCTCGCCGCGCCGAGGCGTGATCGGACGCTCGTGGGACGACATCGCAGTACGCCCCGGCCTGCGGGGCGTCGGGTACGGCCCACAGCGCGACGCGGTGGCCGCTGGCTGGCGCTGACCGGTTCGATCCTCGGCACCGGCCTCGTTGTCGGCGTCGGGGTCGCAGTGACTCCTGCCGAGGTGGTCGAGACGGTGACCGCGAGCGAGCCCGACGAGCAGCGCCGTCAGCTGTCGGGTGCGGTCCTGGGTGCCGGAAGCTCGCGGGTCGCCCCGCAGGCGCGGATGGTGCTCGAACCGCGGCGGTCGGGTCGGCCGTCCGTCCCCAAGCGCTCGGGAGAAGGCCGCCGGGTGGTCTTCAGTCAGTCGGCGCAGCGGGTCTGGCTGGTCCGCGCAGACGGCACTACCCAACGGAGCTATCTGGTCTCCGGGAGCGCCTACGACAACCTGCATCCGGGCAGCTACCGCGTCTATTCGCGGTCGGAGCAGGCCTGGGGGATCGACGACTCGGGAACAATGCGTTGGTTCGTCCGTTTCACCCGCGGCCCGAACGCCGCGATCGGGTTCCACGACATCCCGATCGACGACGGTGCGCCGGTACAGACCCACGCCCAACTCGGGACGCCGCTCTCGCACGGCTGCATCCGGCAGCGCACCGTCGACGCCAAGGCGATGTGGGAGTTCGCGCCATTGGGCACCTCGGTGGTCGTCGTCGCCTGAGCGGACGTCGTCCGTTCCGAGGATCCGTTCCCACCAAATGCATGACGTCCCGCAGGCAAGCCTGCGGGACGTCTTACGTGGTGTGTACCCGCTCCCACGAAACGGATGACGTCGCGGGCGGCGGAGCACGTCAGGTGCTACTCGGCTGCAGCAGCTGCCTCCACCGGTGCGGAGCCCTCGGCGCTGGTCTTCGCGGCGGACGAGCCGCTGCGACGACGGCGTCGGCGCTGGCGCGGCTTGGCGTCGGCACCCTCGCCATCCGAGCCTTCGGGGCCGGTGGCGGGAGCTGCGTCCTCGGCGGGCGCGGTCTCGCCGGCAGCGACCTCGACAGCTTGGCCACCACGGGTGCGGACCCGGTTGCGGGAGCGACGTGGGCGGGACGGCTTCTCCTTGGCCTCACCGCGGTCGTTGCGCTCAGCGCGCTCGGTCTGCTCCTTGGGCGCGGCGATCCGGCCCTTGGTCCCGGGCGCGATGCCGAGGTCGGTGTACAGGTGCGGGGAGGTCGAGTAGGTCTCCTGCGGCTCGTCGAACGGCAGGTCGAGTGCCTTGTTGATGACCTTCCAGCGGGTCAGGTCGGCCCAGTCGACGAAGGTCACCGCGACACCGGTGGCGCCGGCCCGGCCGGTCCGGCCGATCCGGTGCACGTAGGTCTTCTCGTCCTCGGTGCAGGTGTAGTTGATGACGTGGCTGACGCCGGCGACGTCGATACCGCGGGCAGCGACGTCGGTGGCGACCAGGACCTTGAGCTTGTCCTCGCGGAAGCGGGTCAGCGCCTTCTCCCGCGACGTCTGCTGCATGTCGCCGTGCAACGGGCTGGCGTTGAAGCCGCGCTCGACGAGGTCGTCGGCAACGCGCTGCGCCTGGCGCTTGGTGCGGGTGAAGACGATCACCTTGTCGGCGTCGTCGGCCTGCAGGATCCGGCCGATGATCTCGGTCTTGTCGAGGTCGTGGGCCTGGTAGATGAACTGCGCGGTGGCCGGCACGGTTTGGTTGTCGTCGGCCGACTCCGCACGGATGTTCATCGGGTGGCGCATGTGGCTGCGTGCCAGGGCGATGATCGCGGCGGGCATGGTGGCCGAGAAGAGCATGGTCTGGCGCGTCTCGGGGGTCTTCGAGAGGAGACGCTCGACGTCGGGCAGGAAGCCCAGGTCCAGCATTTCGTCGGCCTCGTCGAGGACGACTGCCTTGACGTGGGACAGGTCGAGGGCGCCGCGGTTGTTGAGGTCGATCAGTCGGCCGGGGGTACCTACGACGAGGTCGACGCCGCTCTGCAGCGCGTCGAGTTGCGGCTCGTAGCCGACGCCGCCGTAGACGGTGAGCACGCGGACGCCGCGGTCGGAGCCGGCGAGTTCGACGTCCTTGGACACCTGGATGGCGAGCTCGCGGGTCGGCGCAACGATCAGCGCCTGGGGCTTGCCCTGCGCCATCTCGGCGTAGTCGGCGTCGGTCGGGACGACGATGCGCTGGACGACGGGGATACCGAAGGCGAAGGTCTTGCCGGTACCGGTACGGGCCTGGCCGATGAGGTCGGTGCCGAGCAGGGCGACCGAGAGGGTCATCTCCTGGATCGGGAAGGGCTTGACGATGCCGGCGCGCTCAAGCGCATCGGCGATTTCGGGGATCACCCCGAGTTCTCTGAAGGTGGTCACGCTGTGAAGTTCTCTTCCGTGAGTAGGTCTGTGCGGCCGACTCCGGAACCGGGCTGACCGCGCACATGCGCCGGCGCGCGAACCCTGGGAATCCTTGTCCAGGTGGCGCCGATACGGTGTCAATGCAAGACACGCACAAGTCAAGTCTATCGGTACGCTTCCGGCATGACTGAATCCTCGCCGACGCCTGCGTCCGGAAATGACCGGATCGCTTTCGACGACCCTGACTACCGCGCCGCGGTGGTGGACCTGCTGGCCGTGATCTCGTACGGCGAACTGGTGGCCTTCGAGCGGTTGGCCGAGGATGCCAAGTCGGCGCCGTCGTTGGCGGCCAAGGTGGATCTGGCGACGATGGCAGCGGCCGAGTTCGAGAACGCGCTGCGGCTCAACCAGCGGTTGAGCGAGCTGGGGGCCGACCCTTACGAGGCGATGGAGCCGTTCCGCGAGCCGCTCAACGCGTTCCATGCGCACACGGCGCCGGCGGATTGGTTGGAGAGCCTGGTCAAGGCGTACGTAGGTGACGGCCTGGCTCGGGACTTCTACGCCGAGATCGCCGCCTTCCTCGACGTCGACTCGCGTGACCTGATCCTCTCGGCTCTGGAGCGGACCCAGCACAGTGACTTCGTGGTCGAGCACGTGCGGGCGGCGATCGCCGCGGATCCGCGGGTCGGCGGCCGTCTCGCGCTGTGGGGACGCCGGTTGATGGGGGAGGCGTTGACCCAGGCACAGGGGATCGCTGCGGAGCGTGACGCGCTCTCGGCGCTGCTCGCCGGTGGCGTGGACCGTCCTGGGATGGATCTTGCGGCGTTGGGCCGGATGTTCAGCCGCTTGACCGAGCGTCATGCGTACCGGATGGCGGAGCTCGGACTCGCCCACTGAGCCTCGCTTCAGCGCCCTCGCCACGCCCCCGACCGACCGGTCGGGGGCGTTGTCGTTGACGCATGTGACGAAAGCTTCACCAAGTGAAACTTGACTATGCGAACTACTTCCGGCGAATATAGTTCACATGGTCAATGATCCTGGCGTCCCCCGAGCGGTCGCAGTCGGCGCGCACAACGTGCCGTGCGACGACTCCGTGAGCGAGTTGGCGATACACCTCTTCGCTGTCGCGCGCACGCTGCGTTCGGTGATGCACCGCAACGCTGTCAACGGCGGCCTGCGTCGCGGCGACGCCGCGCTGTTGCGGGCCCTGGTCGATCTGGGAGCGATGCGCCCCAGCCAGCTCGCCACCCATCTGGGTATCGGCGCCTCTGCCGTGAGTCGCCATCTGGCTCTGCTCACCGAGGCGGAGCTGGTCAGCCGAGACCGCGATCCGGACGACCGGCGCGCGGAGATCGTCGAGATCACCGACGAGGGCCGGGCCCGGTTGGTCGAGTTGAAGCAGACCTACATCGCGTTGATGCGGGACTACTTCGGCGACTGGGACCAGATCCAGATGCGCGAGGCGGCGCAGACGTTGAAGCACATCGCCGACGCCATGACCACGAAGAATATGGGTGATGCCACGGCAGCCCTTCGAAATGAGGAGGAGCGATGACGCCCGTAGAGAAGCAGGTGGCTGAACCCACCCACAAGGAAATCATGGAGGTCCTCGCCGGCCTCCTTGCCATGATGTTCGTCGCGATGATCAGTTCGACCATCGTCAGCACCGCGCTACCGACGATCATCGGCGACCTCGAGGGGTCGCAGTCCCAGTACACCTGGGTGGTCACCGCGACCCTGCTCGCGATGACCGTCTCGAGCCCGATCTGGGCGAAGATGGCCGACCTCTTCGACAAGAAGCTGTTGGTCCAGATCTCCGGTCTGCTGTTCCTGTCCGGCTCGCTCGCTGCCGGTCTGGTCGCGAACGTCCCGCAGCTGCTCGCCGCGCGAGCGCTGCAAGGCCTCGGCGTCGGCGGCCTGATGGCGCTGACCCAGGCGATCATCGGCACCCTGATCCCGCCGCGCCAGCGCGGCAAGTACTCCGGCTACATGGCCGCTGTGATGGCGGTCGCTACCGTCTCCGGCCCGCTGCTCGGTGGGCTGATCGTGGACAGCCTCGGCTGGCGCTGGTGCTTCTTCATCGCGGTCCCGATCACCTTGATGGGGCTCGCCATGATCCAGAAGTTCCTGCACCTTTCGCACTCCCCGCGCAAGGTCCAGATCGACTGGTGGGGCGGGCTGTACATCTCGATCGCGGCCAGCCTCCCGCTGGTCTGGGTCTCCTTCGCCGGCAAGAACTACGACTGGATCTCCGCTGAGTCGGGCTACTTCCTGATCGGCACCCTGCTCGCGGTGGTGCTCGCGATCCGTACCGAGCGCCGTCACCCGGAGCCGCTGGTGCCGCCGCGGATCATCATGGAGCGCACCACCACGCTCGCGATCACCGCCAGCATCGCGGTCGGCATCGCCCAGTTCGGGACCTCGGTCTTCCTGAGCCAGTTCTTCCAGACCGCCCAGGGCTACTCGCCGACGCAGGCCGGACTGCTGATGATCCCGCTGATCTTCGGCTCGATGATCGGTGCCACCGGATCGGGTGCCTACATCACCCGGACCGGCAAGTGGAAGCCCGTGATGATGCTCGGTGCCGGTGCACTGATCGTCGGCTTGGCGCTGATGGGCCCGACCGACCACACCACGCCGATCTGGCACATCAGCCTCTTCATGGTGCTGATGGGTCTCGGCCAGGGTGCGTTGATGCAGAACGTCGTGCTGGTCGTGCAGAACACGGTCGACGTGAAGGACATCGGTGCCGCCAGCGGCGTCGTCTCCTTCTTCCGATCGCTCGGTGGCACGGTCGGCATCGCGGTACTGGGAGCGGTGCTCGCCAACCGGGTGGCCGACACGTCGGCCGTCTCGATCGGTGACCTGGTCAAGAGCGGAGAGCTGACGCCGAAGGAGGCCGCTGTGGTGGCCGGCTCCGGGCTGGACTTCAACGCCATGCCGCCGTCCGCGGTGGAGGCGATCCGGCACGCCTACGGCGACGACATCGGCCTGATCTTCCTGGTCTCCGCGGCGATCGCGGTGATCTCCCTGGTGGCGATCTGGCGGATGCCCAAGGCGGAGCTGCGGACCACCGTGGCGATGCAGCCGAAGCCGGAGGCCCGGGAGCAGGAGAGCGTCGTCGACTGACCCGCTCGGGTAGACAGGAACGCCGGTGCCGCCGTCGCGATCAGCGACGTGCGGCACCGGCGTTCTTGTTGTTGCTCGTGACGCGGTTCAGCGGCGGCGTGGTGCGAGCCGTGCGACCTGAACCGTGACCAGGGTGACGGCGGCCGCGATGGCGAGCTGCCAGAAGTGCTGCCACCAGTCGATGTTCGGAGTCTCCGGTTCGAAGCCGAAGACCTTCAGGTAGAGCGCCGTACCGAGCAGGCTTCCAGCGACCCCGGCCAGAACCGACATCCACAGGGGAGGCCGGTCGGCCAGTGCCCGGGCGGTCACGCCGACGGCGGTACCGCCGACGAGCGCCGCGAGCAGGTCGTAGAGCTGCACGGTCGGTGTCGATTCAGGAGCGGAGGAAGCCCACGTGCCCGGCCACGCCGCCGCCGATCTCGACGTAGGCGATCTTGGCACCGGGAACGAGGATGCGGCGACCCTTGGTGTCGGTCAGGGCGAGCGCGGAGCCGTCCTCGAGGGCTGCGGCGACCTGCTTCTCCACGGTGTCCGCTTCGGCGTCGGTCTCGACGACGAGTTCGCGGGCGGCCTGCTGGATTCCGATCTTGACCTCCATGGCGGACGTCCTTTCGTGCGTGGGTTAGTCGTGCTTGGGGTACCCGGCGATACCTCGCCAGGCCAGGGCTGAGACCAGGGCAGCGGCGTCCGCCTTGCTGATCTCGCCGGGGTCATTGACCCAGAACCGCGCGCTGACCTGAGCCATTCCGACCAGGGAGACGGCGAGCAGGTTGGCAGCGCGATCGGGCAGGGCGGTGTCCTCGTGGATCACCTCGGTGATCATCGCGGCGCACTCGGTGGTGACCCGGTCCACGCGGTCGCGGATCCCGGGCTCGTTGGTGAGGTCGGACTCGAAGACCAGGCGGAAGGCGCCGGACTCCGAGGCGACGTAGTCGTAGAAGGCGTTGACCGTGGCGGCCACCCGCTGCTTGTTGTCCTCGGTGGAGGCGAGCGCTTCGCGGCAGCTGGCGATCACCGTGTCGCACGATGCGTCGAGCAGCGCGACATAGAGCTCGAGCTTGCCGGGGAAGTGCTGATAGAGAACCGGCTTGGAGACGCCGGCGCGCTCGGCGATGTCGTCCATCGCTGCGGAGTGGTACCCCTGAGCGACGAATACCTCCAGCGCCGACTCGAGTAGTTGAGCTCGACGTGCCTTGCGAGGCATACGCGCCCCACGCGGACGCGGCTCACCGACGCTGTGCTGATCCGTGCTCACCCGGTGCTCCTCACTGGCGCCCACCTACTGGCGACCACCCGCAGCCTACAAGCCAGGTCCCGGTCCGCTGAGTCCGGATGACGGGATCGTGAAGCGAGGGCTTGGCGACACAGGGAACATGGAGGGACAGAACCGTGTTGTAGTGGGTCGTCAGAGCACTCACTCCATTGCCGAGGAGAACTTCTCGTGTCCCTACCCCCGCTCGTGGAACCCGCTGACGAGCTGACCATCGACGAGGTGCGGCGCTACAGCCGTCACCTGATCATTCCCGACGTCGGGATGTCGGGCCAGAAGCGCCTCAAGAACGCCAAGGTCCTGGTCATCGGCGCTGGCGGCCTCGGCTCGCCCGCGCTGCTCTACCTGGCCGCTGCCGGTGTCGGCACGCTGGGTATCGCCGAGTTCGACGAGGTCGACGAGTCCAACCTGCAGCGCCAGGTGATCCACGGCCAGTCCGACATCGGCCGCCCGAAGGCTCAGTCGGCTCGCGACTCCGTCCTCGAGATCAACCCGCTGGTCAACGTTGTGCTGCACGAGGGTCGCCTCGACAACGACAACGTGCTCACGGTCTTCGAGGGCTACGACCTGATCATCGACGGAACCGACAACTTCGCGACCCGCTACATGGTCAACGACGCGGCCTACTTCTTGAAGATCCCGTACGTGTGGGGCTCGATCTACCGCTTCGACGGCCAGGCCTCGGTCTTCTTCCCGCACGCGGTCGACAAGGACGGCGAGTCGCTGAACGCGCCGTGCTACCGCTGCCTCTACCCCGAGCCGCCGCCGCCGGGCATGGTCCCGTCCTGCGCCGAGGGTGGTGTGCTGGGGGTCCTGTGCGCCTCGATCGGTTCGATCCAGGTCAACGAGGGCATCAAGCTGCTCACCGGCGCCGGCGAGCCGCTGGTCGGCAAGCTGATGATCTACGACGCACTCGAGATGGAGTACCGCAAGCTGAAGGTCCGCAAGGACCCGAACTGCGTGCTCTGCGGCGAGAACGCCACCGTCACCGAGCTCATCGACTACGACGCCTTCTGTGGCGCCGTCTCCGACGAAGCCGCCGAGGCGGCGGTCGGCTCGACGATCTCGGTCAACCAGCTCGAGGCGATGCTCAAGCAGCGTGACGCCGGCGAGACCGACTTCGTGCTGATCGATGTGCGCGAGCCGAACGAGTACGAGATCAACAGGATCCCGGGCTCGGTGCTGATCCCCAAGGGCGACTTCCTCAATGGCTCCGCGCTGGAGAAGCTGCCGTCGGACAAGCAGATCGTGCTGCAGTGCAAGTCCGGTGTTCGCTCGGCCGAGTGCCTCGCGATCGTCAAGGGCGCCGGTTACGACAACGCAGTCCACGTGGGTGGCGGCGTCGTTGCCTGGGTGAACCAGATCGACCCGAGCCAGCCCTCGTACTGAGCAACGGCTGAACAACGGAAGAACCCGGTGACCGTCTGGTCACCGGGTTCTTCCGTTGGTAGGGGATCGTTCAGCTGAGCTTCTGGAACTCCTTCGGGCAGGTGTCGCCCGAGCAGTTCCGGTACTCCGCCTCCCAGGCCCGTAGCTGCTTGAGTACCGCGCGGTACCGCGGACCCTTGGCCAGGTTGCGGCTCTCCCCCGGATCGACACTGCGGTCGTAGAGCTCCTCTGGACCGTGGGTCGGCACTACGTAGGTGTAGGAGCCGTAGCGGATTCCGGTGTACATCGGGACACGTCCGCCCTTGACCGGCCACGCCGAGATCGGGATCGGGCGTTGGCCGGTCCTCTGCTTCAGCAGGTCGGGCATGACGTCGGTGCCATCGATCGGCCGGTTCGGCTTGGCTCCGGCCAGGGAAGCGATGGTCGCCGCCAGGTCGGGGTTGGTCACCGGCAGGTCGCTCTTCGTGCCCTTGGGCAGCCCCGGCCCACGCAACAGGATGGGGATCCGCAGCGAGTTGTCGTAGGGGAGCACCTTCCCCATCCGATTGTTGTGCCCCACCATGAAGCCGTTGTCTGAGGTGACGATGATGTAGGTGTCGCGCAGCACGCCCTGCTTCTTCAACTCCGCGACGGTGCTGGCGATGGCATCGTCGACGCTGCGCAGGGACTCGAGGCGCTGCTGATTGACCTCGCGCATCGCTGCTTTGTAGTTGGCGCTGTGGTCGGGCAGGAACCAGAGACTGCCCTTGGTGCCGCGCCACATCTCCGGTACGTCCGGCAGCTCTTGGTCGCTCATCGTGTTGCGGTACTTCTCGGCCGGCATGGTGGTGCTCAGCTGCGCGTCCGGATCGTCGGCGAAGACGGTCGAGGGGTCGTCCGACTCACGGGGACCACCGATGTGCGGGGCGACGTAGTTGACCCACATATAGAAGGGACGCGAGGTGTCGCGGGCCTCCAGCGACTCGCGGCTCATCTCCGCGATGATGTCGGTGCTGTACCCCTCCGGCTTGACGATCCGGCCGTTGGCGTTGAACTCCGTCTCGGTGAAGGAGTAGGTGCTGTCGTCGATGCTGGCCCGCCAGTCCGACCAGCCAGCGGGGATATGGGTCGGGTCCTTCAAGCCGTACCCGTTCAGGTACTTGCCGACGAAGAGGGTGTCGTAGCCGGCACCTTGGAGCCAGACCGGCAGCGTGCGCTGCGGTTGCCGCACGGCTTTCGGCCCGCCGGTCCGCCCCTTGATCGTGCGCGCTCCGTGGTTGATCGCGTACTGCCCGGTCAAGAGGGAGGCGCGAGCCGGCACGCAGAGCGGCGTAGGGGCGAGCCCGTCGGTCAGGGTGACCCCCTGATCCGCGATCAGCGCCTGCAGCGCGGGCATGTGCGCGACGTCGTCGATGCTCATGTCGTCGGCGGTGATCAGCAGGACGTTCGGTGCGTTCGGAGCCGGTGCGGGCTGACTGGCACTCGGTTCCGGGCGTTTGCCGAGGTCACCGGGCGGATCGTCGTCACTACACCCGGCAAGGCCGGCGCTGAGCCCGAGCGCGGCGACGACCGCCCAGGTGGAGAGGGTGCGCCCTCGCCGCGGGAAGCGGCTGACGTGCGGCATCGGGTACCTCTGCTTCAATCGTTTCGGGGCCTCTAGCTATCCCCATAGGCATCGGCCAGCGTAGTCGTGGGCTGGTGCCGCTCCACGACGGCGCAAGGTAGGGACGAAGTGATGGTGGCCAGGCCGGTGGTGGATGTCGACTACGTGGAAGCGGTCTTGTCCTGCGCGGAGCTGGTGCCGGTGGGTAAGGCGACCTCCTATGGGGCGATCGCCGAGGTTGTCGCGCAGCGACTCGGCAGAGGCGGCCCTCGCCAGGTTGCGCGGGTGATGGCAACCCACGGCGGGGGAGTGCCCTGGTGGCGGGTGGTCAGAGCGGACGGCACGTTGCCGATCGAACTGCAGGCACGGGCCGCCGAGAACTACAGCGCCGAGGGCACCCTGCGCCGCGCGAACGGAGGTGTCCGCTTCCCAGCCGCGTGGTGGCAGCCGGAACTGGAGGCCTTGCAGACGGCGGAACAGCGGGCTCCTGAGCGGTGAAACCGGCCGGTAACCCCGGTGTGGCGGGCGTTACCCCGTTTCGTTTTGCATTGGAGGCCGTTTGTTCTCTAATGTTTCACCTGTCGCCGCAAGCGGCAGGCAGGGAAGCCCCCGGCCCGCTGATTGCGGCGGATCTCTGCAGGCACAGGGCTGCAGCTCCGGAAGGAGCGACGCTGTCCTGTGCTCGACCATGTGGAGAAGGTGCGAAACGCCCCGGTTTGACGGGGTGGAGCGGATCGGGTAAGTTTGGTCAGGTTGCGCCGAGGGAACTTCGCCGGTTTGGTGGGGGGA
>NZ_JBLBWI010000028.1:0-28346 GCF_047308515.1 Nocardioides sp. Bht2 | reverse complement strand
TTGTGAGGTGGAATCCCCACAGGTCAGGTGTCAACCAAACTCGGGGCAGACCCAGCCAGCCTCGGGTTCGCGGTCATTCAGGCGACCTCATGGCGGATTCTCGCGGGGAGCGTGACCACGCGAAGCGAGATCCACACCGAATACGGGGGCGCAACTCAGGGCGGTATCGAACCGTCTGCGTCCACCCCGAACGTCATCCTGTGTCTAGAAAAAGGTACCCCGATCTCGAACCCGGTATGCACCCGCAATGTTCGACCTACCATGAAGGAGGCTAGGCGGACTGCATTACTCCCCCCGACCGCAGCCCGACTAGCCTTCTCGCCCCCGTCAGCCCTCTCGTGGCTAGCGGGGGCTCACTGCGTTTGAGCGGAAACATGACGCCGCGAGAGTGGCGGCGCCGCACTCCCTGATTCCAGTCCCACCTGATCCATTCGCCCTGAAGGCCGCTGTCGCCTGGGCCTGATCTTCGCGGAGTAGGATGGAAGAAGACTGCGATCACCCGTCTCCATCGCGAGTTCGGCAAGGCAGCAACTGAATAGGCGGTGACCTCATGGTCACTGGAACATCTGCCAGACGGTTTGCGATCACTTCGCGTACGGAGACCGGACAAATCGACGCAGCGTGGTGGCCACAAAGCCGCCAACTCAGCGAGCAACTGCCTGCACTCTTGGAGCTCTGGCCTGCCGCGTCAACTGGGCTACAGCGAATCCTGTATTGCCCACACGACTGGGACGACCATCCCCACTCGGTGCCGGTGGGCGACCGCCTGATCGCGACCGACTCGGTCCCCGACAGCACCCGAACCTTGGTTCTGCAGATGGATGATGGAACCGAGTTGACCTTGCGCATCATCGCTCCAGGGGCAACCCAAGCTACGGCCGCAATCGTCCTCAACAGCATGGTCCTCGAGGTTCTCGACCTACCGTCGCTCTTGCTACTCAAGAAGCCGTAGACGCCAGGTGGCGCATCCCTTGCGCCATCGCCGTGCACTAGACGAACGCGAGGGCGTCAGCATGCGAAGCCCACTGAGGCTTGCATGGCTGGCGCCCTCGCTACGGGGCAGCGCGCCTACCCCGTGCCTCAGGGTCGCACGCTGCATCCGCACGCGATAGCCCACTGCCGCTCGAAGAAGCGGCAGCAGCTACCCACCGGGAGCATCCCCGAGACCCTCGCGCGGCACTTGCAGAGTGCTACGAGTGCCCGCCCTCGTTGTCCCAGTTCGGGAGGTCGAAGGTGTCCGCTGCCACCCGCGACAAGATTTCCTCGTGGGCCCCGGTTGCCATGTCCCCAAGTATCCGCGCAGCCTCCTCGGGGGCTGCGTCGGGAGCGATGATCCGCAGAGTCAGCTCATTTCGATTTGCCATCGACAGAACCAGCGAATGGGTGTCATCGCGTGGAAACGATCCCGTCTTGACCACGCGTGTTCCTACCGGCACCGAGTGGGGATGGTCGTCCCAGTCCGGCGGTGAGTAGAGCACACGCGAAATGCGCCCAGCTGCCGGGGGCCAGAGCTGGAACAGTGCAGGCAGTTGCTCGCCGAGTTGGCGGCTTTGTGGCCACCATGCCCCGTCGAACCGGCCCGGGTCTGGGCTCGCGCTGAGTTCGAGCCGCCGTTGTAATGCTTCAGTGACCATGAGGTCACCGCCTATTCAGTTGCTGCCTTGCCGAACTCGCGATGGAGACGGGTGATCGCAGTCTGGGTCCAGTCTACTTCGCGCCAGCAGAAAACCAGCAGGATCAGATACTCCGATACCGTGTGCCGGCATCCATTCTGCAAGCTGGTCACAGCAGACAGGACACAGGACACAGCAGAGCTTGGCCGGCCCGGTAGACTGAGGACGGAACTGCGAGTACGCGCATCGTGGACGCCGAGGACCATCTGGACGTCAAACCCCGCGACAGCAGCAAGCTGAGGCGGACGTGAGATGAACTCACCCCGAGCACGATTATTCGGTTCTCCCCAGAGCGGCTCGGCGGAGGTGAGCCGGTTTCCGTCGAACGCCTACGTTAGCCAGTTCACTGAGCTTGCACATGAGGTTCGACAGTCGGGGCTTCTTGAGCGCAAACATGCGTACTACTGGACGCAGATCTGCGGCGCCATCGTTGCCTTCATTGCGGTCTGGGTGGGCTTCTTCCTTGTCGGGGACTCCTGGTTCCAGCTACTTATCGCAGCCGCGCTCGGAGTGGTGGTCACGCAGTTCGGGTTCCTGGGTCATGACGCTGCCCACCGCCAGATCTTTCGCTCCCCGACGTGGAACGCCTGGACTGCTCGGGTCTTCGCAGCCGCCTTCGCGGGGTTGAGCTATACCTGGTGGCGGGCGAAGCACAACAAGCACCACCAAGCCCCCAATCAGGAAGACGTCGACCCCGACATCGGCCCAGGAGCAATAGCGTTCACCCCCGCGGTCCTTGCCCATCGCACAGGCCTGAGCGGATGGTTCGCCAGGCGCCAAGGATGGTGGTTCTTCCCCTTGCTGACACTCGAGGGCCTCAATCTCCATGTGGAGAGCATCAAGGCCGGCCTCGATCGTCAGTCCGGCGCACCGTGGCGTCGCCTGGAACTCGCCGTGGTGATCACCAGACTAGGTGCCTACGTCGCGATCCTTGGTCTCTCTCTGCCGCTAGGTATCGCAGCATCCTTCCTTGCGCTACAACTGGCAGTCTTCGGATTCTGCTTGGGCGCGGCATTCGCTCCCGCGCACAAGGGAATGCCCATCGTTCCGCGGACCATGAAGCTCGACTTCCTGCGACGCCAGGTGATGGTCTCGCGAAACATACGAGGGAACTTCGCCGTTGATTCTTGGATGGGCGGGCTGAACTACCAGATCGAACACCATCTCTTTCCCAGCATGCCGCGCTGCAACCTGAAGCGAGCCCAACCGATGGTGCGCGCACACTGCGAGCAGCTAGGGATCACCTACACCGAGGTGGGCCTGTTTCGCTCGTACCTCATGGTGGTCGACTACCTCAACAACGTAGGGCTGCGCGCCCGGGATCCGTTCGACTGCCCGCTGGCTGTACAGCTCCGGCGCTAGCGACGGCCGGCGAGGATCTGCGCTGAGAAGGAGTCTGGAACTCGGTCAGGGATTCGGCCTCAGTAGCCGCCGTCGGGTTCGGTCATCTCCAGCCGGACGCCGAGCAGGCGCACGGGTGCCCGGCGTTCGATCCGATCCAGCAGGGCCACCGCCTCGTCGCCGAGCAGGTCGGGGTCGTTGCTTGGCGCCGGCAGTCGGTGGACCCGGGTGAGGGTGATGAACGGGCGCAGTCGCACCTTGATCTGGACCCGCTGGCAGAGTCGACCCTCACGGTCGATGTCGGCTACCACGCGCCGGGTGATCCGGCGCAGCGTCTCCTCGACCTCGCTCCACTCCTCCAGGTCCGTCTGGAAAGTCTCCTCGCGGCCGTGGGCTCGCGGGACCCATGGTGTGGCATCGACCAGCCCGGTGTCGACACCGGTACCCAGCCGCCGCAGCCAAGGGCCCGTGCTCGGACCGAAGGCACCGGCCAACTCGGCCGGGTCGGCGTCGGCCAACTGCTGAACGGTCTCGATACCCAGCGCAGCAAGGCGTTGCGACGTCTTCGCGCCGATCCCCCACAACGCCTGCGTGCCACGCTCCCCCAATTGGGCGAACCACGAGTCGTGGGCGATCACGTGGACTCCAGGCTCCGGCTTCCCGAAGTCGGTGGCGATCTTCGCTTGCACCTTGTTGTTGCCGATCCCCACCGAGCAGCGCAGCTGGCTGGCCTGGCGAACCTCCGCACGCAGATGCTCCGCGAAACCCAACGGGTCCAGGATCGGTGCGCCCTCATGCCGTGGGGCGTCTGGTTCCGCATCACTCTCCGCCAACGCCACGAACGCCTCATCCCAACCCAGCACTTCGACAACGGTCCCCCGGTCCTCCCACCGGGCGTGCCGCAACGCATCCATCACCTGTGCCGAGGCCGCCTCGTAGACCGGGAAGTCGACCGGCAGGAAGACGGCGTCCGGACATTTCCGCAGTGCGACCCGCAACGGCATCCCCGACCTGACGCCGAACGCCCGCGCCTCGTACGACGCCGTCGAGACCACGCCCCGCTCCGTCGGGTCGCCACGGCCACCGACCACCACCGGCCGCCCCACCAACTCGGGGCGACGCAGCATCTCGACCGCCGCCAGGAACTGGTCCATATCGACGTGCAGCACCCAACGCCGCGGGTCACGGCTGGCCGGCTGCGTCCTGGTCGTCTGGTCGGGCACCCTTCCACTATGCCGAAAGGGCGGGCAGGCAGCGAGTACGCTGCTTGCCCGCCCTCATCGGAGCGTCGAGTCAGACGACGATGTTGACCAGCTTGGGCGCCCGGACGATCACCTTGCGCACGGTCAGGCCCTCGAGCAGGGCGATGACGGCCGGGTCGGCCATGGCGGTGGCCTCCAGGTCGGCGTCCGAGATGTCGGGGGCGACCTCCAGGCGGGCCTTGACCTTGCCCTTGATCTGGACGACGGCGGTCACCGAGTCCTCGACCAGCAGCGACTCGTCGACGGTCGGCCAGGAGACGCGGGCGATACCGGGCTGGTGACCGAGCACCTCCCACATCTCCTCAGCGGTGTACGGGGCAACCATCGAGAGCAGGATCGCGACGGTCTCGGTGGCCTCGCGGACCGCGGGGTCGGCCGGGCCGCATCCCGAGTCGATCGCCTTGCGGGTCGCGTTGACCAGCTCCATCACCTTGGCCACCATCACGTTGAACCGGTGGCCGGCGACCAACTCGTCGGCTTCGGCGATGGTGCGGTGGGTGATCTGGCGCAGCGCGCGGTCACCGTCCCTCAGCTCTACTCCAGCGGCGGTCGCGACGTCGCCCGACAGGCGCCAGGCACGCTGCAGGAAGCGCAACGAACCGGCCGGCGACACGTCGGCCCAGTCGATGTTGTCCTCGGGCGGGCTGGCGAAGACCAGGGTGAGCCGGACCGCGTCCACACCGAAGGCGTCAAGTTGATCCCCCAGGTTGACGCCGTTGCCCAGCGACTTGCTCATCTTGCGACCCTCGTTGAGCACCTTGCCCTGCGACAGGTACGCCGAGAACGGCTCGTCCCAGGTGATCAGGCCCATGTCCCGCAGGGCCTTGGTGAAGAACCGGGAGTACAACAGGTGCAGCACCGCGTGCTCGTCGCCACCGACGTACAGGTCGATCGGGCCCCAGCTGTTGGCCAGCTCGGTGTTGAACGCCGCCTCGGTGTCGTGCGGCGACACGTAACGCAGGAAGTACCACGACGAGTCGACGAAGGTGTCCATCGTGTCGGTGTCGCGCTGCGCGGGACCACCACAGGTCGGGCAGGAGACCGAGACCCACTCCGAGGCGCCGCCCAGCGGGGACGTGCCCTTCGGCTTCAGGTCCGCACCCTTCAGCTCCGGCAGCAGTACCGGCAGCTGCTCCGCAGGCACCGGCACCTCGCCGTCGACCGGGCAGTGGATGATCGGGATCGGCGCACCCCAGTAGCGCTGCCGGCTCAGCAGCCAGTCGCGCAGCCGGAAGTTGACCGTCCCGGTCCCGTTGCCCTGGGCCGTCAGGAACTCGATGGTCCGGCTCTTCGCCTCGTCGACCGAGAGACCGTTGATGTCCAGCGGAGCCTCGACGCCGGGGGCCGGCGAGTTGATCGTCGCGCCGGCGCCGGCGTAGGCCTCGCCGTCGAAACCGTCGGGGACCTGGGTGGTCCGGACGATCGGCAGGCCCATCGTGGTGGCGAACTCCCAGTCACGCTGGTCGCCGCCGGGCACACCCATCACCGCGCCGGTGCCGTAGTCGGCCAGCACGTAGTCGGTCGCCCAGACCGGGATCTGGGCACCGGTCACCGGGTTGGTCGCCGTCACGCCCAGGTCGACGCCGGTCTTCGGCCGGTCGGTCGCCAACCGGTCGATGTCGGAGGCCTTGCGGATCTCGTCGCGGTACGCCTCGAACGCCTCACGCTGGGCGTCGGTGACCAGTTCGTCGGCCAGTCGCGCGTCGACGGCGACCACCATGAAGGTGGTGCCGAAGATGGTGTCGGGGCGGGTGGTGAAGACCGTGACCGGCTCTTCCCGGCCCTCGATCCGGAAGTCGACATGGGCGCCCTCGGAGCGACCGATCCAGTTGCGCTGCGCGTTGACCACCTTGCTGGGCCAGGTCGGCGCCAGGTCGTCCAGGCTGTCCAACAACTCCTGGGCGTACTCGGTGGTCCGGAAGTACCACTGGGTCAGCTCACGCTTGGTGACCTCCGCGCCACACCGCTCGCAGGCTCCGTCGACGACCTGCTCGTTGGCCAGCACGGTCTGGTCGTTGGGGCACCAGTTGACCGGCGACTTCTTGCGGTAGGCCAGGCCCTTCTCGTGGAACTTCAGGAAGAGCCACTGCGTCCAGCGGTAGTACTCCGGGTCGGAGGTGTTGAAGCGCCGGCTCCAGTCGAACGACGTGCCGTAGCGCTTGAACGACTGGTACTGGGTCTCGATGTTTCCGTACGTGTAGGTCGCCGGGTGCTCGTCGTTCTTGATCGCGGCGTTCTCGGCGGGCAGGCCGAAGGAGTCCCAACCCATCGGGTTCAGGACCTCGTAGCCCTTCATCCACCAGTACCGCGCGGCGACGTCGTGCAGCGCCATCACCTCGGCGTGACCCATGTGCAGGTCACCCGACGGGTAGGGGAACATCGTCAGCGCGTAACGCTTCTCCTTGGGCGAGGCGTCGTCGGCGCGGAACAGGTCGAGCTCGTCCCAGACCGGCCGCCACTTGTCCTGGATCGCAGCTACGTCGTAGCTGGCGGCTCCGGTCGCCTCGGGAGAACCGTCGTGCGTCATCTTTCTTGCCCTTCTCGGATCTGGGTGTGGTTGTGCCCTGACATGAAAAAACCCCTCACACAGAGGGGTAGCCGCGCCAGCGCCGGAGAGGACCGGCGTTCAGCGCGGCTGATCAAGAAGCAGAACCTGCAAGCACATGTCGCCATGGTACCGCCTGTGATTGGATCGCAGCCATGAGCCTCAACGACATGTTCCGACTCGACGGCAGGGTCGCAATCGTGACCGGAGCTTCCAGCGGCCTCGGGGTCGCGTTCGCCGAAGGGTTGGCCGAAGCCGGCGCTGACGTCGTCCTCGGCGCCCGTCGCGTCGACCGCCTCGCCGACACCGCGAAACTCGTCGAAGCCGCCGGTCGCCGCTCGCTCAGCATCGCTACCGATGTCGCCGACGCCGCCTCCTGCCAGGCGCTCGTCGACGCCGCGATGGCCGAGTTCGGCCGGATCGACATCCTGATCAACAACGCCGGCATCGGTACCGCCGTCCCCGCCACCAAGGAGACGGTCGAAGAGTTCACCAGCGTCATCGACGTCAACCTCAACGGGTGCTACTGGATGGCCCAGGCCTGCGGTCGGGTGATGGGCCCCGGCAGCTCGATCATCAACATCTCCTCGGTGCTCGGCCTCACCACCGCCGGTCTCCCCCAGGCCGCATACGCGGCCTCCAAGGCGGGCCTGATCGGCCTGACCCGCGACCTGGCCCAGCAGTGGACCGGGCGTAGGAGCATCCGGGTCAACGCGATCGCGCCGGGCTTCTTCGTCTCCGAGATGACCGACACCTATCCCCCGGGCTATCTCGAGGAACAGATGGGCCGGATCCCCGCGGGACGCAAGGGCGATCCCCGTGAGCTCGCCGCCACCGCCGTCTTCCTGGCCTCCGACGCCGCCGGCTACATCACCGGCCAGACCCTGCCCGTCGACGGTGGGATGACCATCGCATGAGGGTGCTCGTCACCGGCGCCCTGGGCAATCTCGGCCGGGTCGTCAGTGCTGAGCTGCGCTCGCGCGGACACCACGTCGTCACCACCGACCTGCGGACCAAGGCCACTGAGAAGGCAGCCCGTCGCCAGGCCGGCGGCACCCATCTGTGGGCTGACCTCACCGACGCGGACGCCGTCAGCCGCCTCCTGGACGACGCCGCACCGGACGCGGTGATCCACCTGGCCGCGATCATCCCTCCTGTCGCCTACGACAACCCGCGGCTGGCCTACCGGGTCAATGTCGAGGCCACTCGGCTGCTCGCCGAGGCGCTGGCCGCACGCCCGGGCGGGCCACGCCTGGTCTTCGCCTCCTCGATGGCTGTCTACGGCTCGCGCAATCCACACACCAGCTCCCCGCCGGTGACCGCCACGACTCCGCCGGCGCCGCCGGAGATCTACGGCGCCCACAAGGTCGAGTGCGAGGAACTGATCGCCGCCAGTGGCGTCGAGTGGACGGTGCTCCGGGTAGGTGCGGTGATCTCGTCCGACCAGATGCTCTCGGTGACCCGCGACATGATCTACCTCGAGGGCTGCCTGCCCACCGACGGACGGGTCCACCTGGTCGACGTCCGCGACGTGGCCCGGGCCTTCGCCGCCGCGGTCGACGCCGACTGCGCGGGCCGGACCCTGCTTATCGGCGGAGACGCCTCGCACCGGGTCACCCAGGACGAACTGTCGACCCGGATGACCGCCGCGATCGGTTTTCCCGGTGTCCTCCCGCACGGACGCCCCGGAGACCCGGCACGTGACGACGCCTGGTTCAGCGTGGAGTGGATGGACACCGACGAAGCCCAGTCACTGTTGGACTTCCAGCGGATCAGCTTCGAGCAGACCCTGCGCGAAGCGCGGGCCAAGGTAGGACCGCTGCGTCTGCTCGGACCGATCGGTGCGCCGCTCGGCCGCGCCCTCCTCGGGCGCGGTGCGCCGTATCGGGGACGCGACGGCGCGTTCGCCGACCCCTGGGGCGTGATCGGCGAACGCTGGGGCAAGGACGTCCTGGCCTGAGCCCCGGTGTCACGGTGGTCTAACGAGGCAACTGCCCGTCGTCCACCTTGATGATGGTGCCGGTCACGAACTCCGATCGCGGGGAGACCAGGTAGAGCAAGGTCTCCGCGAGGTCGCTGGCCCGTCCCATCCTCTTGCGCGGGAACTTCTCGGACGGGTCACCGATCCGCTCGATCAATCCGTCCATCATCTCGGAGTGGAACGAGCCGGGTGCGATGCCGTTGACGTTGATGGCGTGGGCGGCCCATTCGGTCGCGAGCGCCTCGGTCATCCGGTTCAGTCCGGCCTTGGTCACCGAGTAGAGCGCGGCAGCGCCACCAGCGGTGTAGTACCCGGACATCGAGGAGACGTTGACGATCCGGCCCGGGCGGCTCGCCTCGATCCAGCGCCGTCCGACCTCGGTGGCCAGTAGCCATGGCCCACGCAGGTTGGTCTCGAGCACCGCATCGACCAACTCCAACGGCATCTTGTGCGCGCGGCGGGCGTCGGGGATGCCGGCGTTGTTGACCACGATGTCCAACGTGCCGAGCTCGGCCTCGATGCCGTCCACCGTCGCCACGATCTGGCCCGGGTCACGGACGTCGAGCGTGCACGCCAGGGCTCGGCCACCGGCCGCCGTGATCTCCTCGACCACGGCAGCCAACGGCTCCGGGCGACGGCCGCAGACGGCGACCGCCGCACCGGCCGCGGCCAGAGCCAGGGCGAAGCCCTGGCCCAGTCCGCTACCGGCTCCGGTGACGAGCGCGACCTTGCCGTCGAGCTCTCCGGTGGGAGGGACGGTCATCCCTTCCACGCTCCGCCGAGCAACATGATGCTGTCGATGCTCGGCGTGATCCCGTGCACCTTGTCGCCCCAGGCGTTCCATTCCGGGGTCGCTCCGAGCGGTGCGTAGGGGACGGTCTGGTTCCACTGCGCTTGGACCTTCTCCAGCACGTCCTTCTGCGCATCAGGCGACGCAGCGGCACCCAACTCCTCGACGAGTTGGTCGAGGACCGGATCCGACGAACCGCCCGAGTTGCCGCGCGAGGTGCTGTTCACCTTCTCGAACAGCTCCGGATAGACCGCGCGGTCCGGCATGCCGAAGCCCCAGATCACCATGTCGAAGTCGTGGGTCACGTAGATCGCGGAGACGAGGTCGGTGACCGACGGGACGTAGTCGAGGGTGACCTTGAAACCCACCGTCTCCAGCAGCGCCTTCAAGGTGAGTCCCATCTGCTCGGAGACCTTGGCCACACCCTTGAAACTGATCGTGCCGTCGTAGCCATCGGCCTTGGCTGCGGCCAGGAGCTCCTTGGCCTTGGCCGGGTCGTACTGCAACGGGTCGGTGTCGAGCGTCCACCGCGACTGCGGGTTCAGGATGCTGCCGCTGGTGATGCCCACTCCCTTCGCGGTACGCTCGTTGATCACGTCCATGTCGATGGCGTGCATCAGGGCCTGTCGGATCCGGACGTCGGCGGTAGCGGCGCCGTCACGATGGTTGAGCAGCAGGCCTCGCGAGATCGAGCCGATCTCCATGAAGCCACCGAAGCCATCGGCGAGCGCGTCCTTGGCGGTCGCGGGTTCGCGGAGGTAGGCCACGTCGGCCTCGCCGTTGCGCAACACGTCGAGGCGGCCCTGCTCGGCAGCATGCGGGAAGAAGCGGACCGAGTCGAGCGCCGGCTTGCCGCCCCAGTAGTCGGCCCGCGCCCGCAGCACCAGTTCCTCCTGCGGCGCGTACTTCTCCTGCACGAACGGACCGGCCCCGATCGGGGTGAAGGCCTTACCTGCGTCGGACGCCTTGCCGACCACCATGCCTGGGCCGGTGGAGAGCAGGTAGGCGAAGTCCGACCACGGGTTGGTCAGCTCGAAACGGACCGTGCTGGCGTCGACCGCCGTCCAGCTCTTCACCGCGTGCTTGAGGAAGGAGACCTGACCTCCGCCCTTGGCCACATAGCGATCGAGGCTCCAGACCACAGCCTCAGCGTCCAACGGTGTGCCGTCACTGAAGGTGACCCCGTCACGCAGGGTCAGGGTCCACTCGTCCTGCGCGGCGTTGGCCTCTAACGCCTCGGCCAGCTGCGGTACGTAGCTGTCCTTCTCCTGGTCGTAGCGCATCAACAGGTCGAAGACCGCAGCCATCTCGGTGCCGCCGCTGCTGCCGTTGGCGATGGTCAACACCGGGTCGAGCACCCGGGCCTCCGAGTAGGTGACCACCTGCAGTTGGCCGCCCTGCTTGACCTTCGCGGACCCGTCCGGCTCCACCACGAAGCCATTGGCGAAGCCGGCCGGAGCGCCGTCGCCCTTCTCACTGGTCCCCTGCGTCTCGCTGCATGCCGACACTGCCAAGCTGGTCGCCAGGAGCAACGCTGCCAGCGTCCGGGTGGGTCGTTTCATCTGCTTCCCTTCTCCGTGGCGCACGCGGTCGAGCCGCGGGCGCGGTTGAAAACTCACAGTGCCGACCAGTTCGGACGACGCCGTTCGGCGAAGCCGCTGAAGGCACGTTCCAGCTCACCGCTGCCGACGCACATGATCTGGGTGCGGTTCTCGATGTCGAAGGCATGACGCAGCGACGGTGCATCCACCGTCTGCCACATCGTCTCCTTCGTCATCCACACGCCCAGCGGAGAGTGTTCGGCGATCTGGCGCGCGATCTCCAGCGCCCGTTCGACGACTGCGTCGTCGTCGACCACGTCGACGACCAGGCCCAGCCGTTCGGCTTCGGAGGCGTCGAAGACGCGCCCGGTCAACATCAGCTCGGCGGCCCGTGCGGCCCCCACCAACCGGGGCAGGAAGTAGCTGGTCCCCATGTCGGCGTTGGAGATCCCGTGCCGGATGAAGACAGCACCGAAGCGGGCGCTCCGCGCCGCCACCCGGATGTCGCAGGCCAGGCTCAGCGAGAACCCGCCTCCCACCGCGACCCCGTTGACGGCGGCGATCACCGGCACCCGCATCCGGTGGATCAACTCGTGCACCCGGACCAGGGCCTCCTGCTGCCCCAACAGGTGGGAGACGGCGTTCTGGTTCTCGCGGGGCCCCTCTCGTCGGGCGTCGTCGGCGGACTTGATCTCCGCGCCGGAGCAGAATCCCCGACCGGCACCGGTCAACACCACCGTGCGGACCTCCGGGGACCGGTTCAGCTCATCGAGCAGGTCGTAGAGCTCGGCCATCATGCTCAGCGCCATCGCGTTGAGCGTCTGCGGACGGTTGAGGGTGACCACGACGTGGCCACCGTCGAGCCGCTCCACGATCAGGTCAGACATGAGCCCCTCCTACGGGCAACGGCAGGTCGACCAACCGGGCGACCTGGCGACGGTGGTGGTCGGTGGTCCCGTGCACCACCGAGAGGCTGACGGCGCGCTTGAGGTAGCGGTGCAAGGGGTGCTCCCAGGTGAAGGCGATCCCGCCGTGCACCTGCAAGGTCGTCTCCAAACACTCGACCGCGAGGCTACGGACGTGGACGGCCGCCAGGCTCGCCGCAAGGTCGCGTTCGTCCTCAGGCTGCGTCGGGTCGTCGAGCACCGAAGCCGCGTTCAGGGTCACTGCCCGGGCCTGTTGGAGATCGATCCACATCCGTGCCGCCAGGTGCCGCAGCGACTGGTACGAGCCGAGTTGGCGCCCGAACTGACGACGGGTCGCCAAGTGGGAGGTCGAGGCTTCCAGCGCCCACTCCATCGCTCCCACCAGCTCACCGGCGATCGCGACGGTGGCCGCACGCAAGCCACGCTGGACGGCCACCTCCACCTCGGGCCCGAGCCCCACCATGACACCGGACGCGTCGTCGAGGGTCACCACACTGACCGGGTTGCTCTCGTCGAGGCTGGTCTCCACTGCCACGACGGCCCCGCTCCCACGGTTCACGGCGACCAGCGCGGTGCGTCCTGCCCGATCCTGGATCGGAACCAAGAGGAGATCCGCGTGCTCGGCGCCGAGCACGCCGAAGACGGTTCCGCTGATTCGGAGACCGGCGTCGTCCACCTTCTCGACGGCGAGCCAGGGCGTCCTGCCCGCCGGCGTCGTCGCCGGCACGACCAGACAGGCGGTGGCGTCGGCGTCGGCCAACTCCCGGAGCAGGGCGCGAGCCTCCTCGCGGTCCGCGCCGAGGGCGACGAGGATCGTGGTCGCGGTGACCGCCGAACTCAGGAACGGCGTGACGACACCGCCACGACCGAGGGCCTGGGCGCTCGCCACGACCTCACTCATTCCAGCGCCCGCGCCACCGTCCGCGGCCGAGATCAGCAGCCCGGCGACGCCGAGGTCACCGCCGATCCGGCGCCAGGCCTCGCCACGGAGCTCGCCGGGCTGCCAGCCACCGGTGAGTGCCCGGACCTGGTCGGCCAGCGCGGTCCCGTCCTCGCTCTCGATCAACGACCAGGTGCTCATCGCGGAATCTCCGTCCAAGGGGTCGCTTTGTCGATGGCTGGTTCCCGGGGCATCTCCAGCACCCGGTCGGCGATCTGGCTCAGCAGAATCTGGGTGGTGCCGCCCTCGACGGTGTACGGCCGGGACCGTAGGTAGTGGTAGCCGGCGACCCGGTCCTCGCGCGCGGGGGCGAGCTCGGGATCCCAGGCGTCGTAGCGCAGCAACGCGTCCGGATCGAGCTCGGCGCGGAGCCGGGTCACGAACTGGGTGGTCTCGGTATGCGCGACCTTGGCGCCGGAGCCCTCCAGCCCGGGGCGGCCGGTCGCTGCGAGCTGTCTGATCCGCTCGTTGGCCAGGCGCAGGGCCTCCACCTTGATCCAGGCATCGGTGATCCGCAGGTGCATCTCCGGGGTACGCAGTTCGGGGCGCGAACGCCAAAGGTCCGCAAGCCAGGCGATGTGCCCGTCCTCACGAGGAACCGGGCGGGCTCCGACCGTGGCGCGTTCGTTGAACAAGGTGGTCCGGGCGACGTCCCAGCCCCGGCCGCGGAGGTCGACCCGGTGGGTGTCGGGGATGGTGACGTCGGTGAAGAAGACCTCGTTGAACTCCTGCCCGCCGGTGGCTTGGCGCAGCGGCCGGACCTCGACTCCCGGGTGATGCATGTCGACGACGAACATGGTCAGGCCTTGGTGCTTGGGCAGGTCGGGGTCGGTACGTGCGAGCAGTAGACCCCACCGCGCCACGTGGGCGAACGACGTCCAGACCTTCTGCCCGTTGACCACCCAGGTCTCACCGTCGGCGACGGCCCGGGTGGAGAGACCCGCCAGGTCCGAGCCCGCTCCCGGCTCGCTGAAGAGCTGGCACCAGATCTCCTCCGCCGTCCAGGCCGGTCGGAAGTGGCGCTGTTGCAGCTCCGAGCTGGCGTGGGCCAACAGGGTGGGCACGGCGGTGCCGATCCCGAGCGGGTTGCGGTAGGGCGCCGGAGCCGGCGCACCGGCGGCGAGCAGCAATTCGTCGACCCTCGACTGCCAGGTCGCGGGGATGCCGAGTCCGCCCAGGCCGACCGGGTGATGGACGAAGGCGAGCCCGGCGTCGAACCGGGCACCGAGCAGTGTCGGTGACTCCGCCGGGTGGCGAGCGATCAGGTCGTCGACCCGCTCGCTGAGAACGGCGTCGATCTCGGTGACGGTCGAGGCGACCGGTGGTGCTGGGGCGGCGCTCATCTGCGGCGGTGCTCCTTCGCGACGTGCCGTCGGGTCTCCCACCCAATGGCAACTTTGACTAGACAAAGTCATGTGATGGGGACAACATGCAGTCCCAGAAGAGTTCCTGTCAACCACCGATGCCATCCGCGTGGACCTCCCTCCGACGAGGGTCGCCACCGGTGTTCGGCGCGCCCGGAATCACGCCACGACGAGGAGACGGATGTACCCCCTGACCTA
This sequence comes from Nocardioides sp. Bht2, assembly GCF_047308515.1. Classification (NCBI taxonomy): domain Bacteria; kingdom Bacillati; phylum Actinomycetota; class Actinomycetes; order Propionibacteriales; family Nocardioidaceae; genus Nocardioides; species Nocardioides sp. Bht2. Next base: position 13,785 of record NZ_JBLBWI010000028.1, on the reverse strand, counting down.
TGCCGCGACCCACCCCGAGAAGCCTGCCGTCGTCATGGAGGACGGCGAGGTGATCACCTATGCCGAGCTTGAGGACCGCTCCAACCGGCTCGCCCGACTACTCCACGAACGCGGACTCCGCCCCGGCGACCAGGTCTCGATCTGGACGGAGAACCACCCCCGCTACTACGAGATCTACTGGGCCGCGATGCGCTCCGGTCTCTACATCACCGGCATCAACCGGCACGCCACCGTGGAGGAGGCCGCGTACATCCTCACCGACTCCCGGACCAGGGCACTGATCACCTCGACGGCGATGGCGGAACGGGCCGAGGCCCTCCTCGGACTGGCTCCCGAGTGCACGACCTGGCTCGCCTTCGACGGCCACGTACCGGGGTTCGAGAGCTACGAGGAGAGCATCGCCACCCAGCAGCCCACTCCCCTGCCCGAGCAGCCACGCGGCGAGGTGATGCTCTACTCCTCCGGCACCACCGGTCGCCCCAAGGGGATCCGGCGTCCGCTTTCGGGTCTCCGCGTGGACGATCCGACGGCGACGCGGACCTCGGCGCTCTCGGGCCCGCTGCTCGGCATGAACAGTGACTCCATCTATCTGATGCCCGCTCCGCTCTACCACGCCGCCGCCCTCCAGTTCTCGGTCGGCGCCCAGGAACTCGGCGGCACCGTCGTGGTGATGCGCAAGTTCGACGCCGAGCGGTTCCTTGAGCTGATCGCCGAGCATCGGGTGACCCATACCCAGGTGGTCCCGACCATGATCGTGCGGATGCTGAAACTGCCCGACGAGGTCCGGCTCCGGTACGACACCTCGTCGCTGCGCTCCTTCCTCCACGCTGCCGCCCCCTGCCCGCCCCAGATCAAACGGCAGGCGATCGAGTGGCTTGGCCCGATCGTCGACGAGTACTACGGCGGCACCGAGGGCAACGGGATGACCTTCATCACCAGCAAGCAGTGGCTGGACCACCCAGGCTCAGTCGGACGAGCCGTACTCGGCTCGATCCGGATCTGCGACGACGACGGTGTGGAACTGCCGGTCGGCGACGCCGGCACCGTCTGGTTCGAACGGGACAAGACACCGTTCAGCTATCACAACGACGACGAGAAGACGCGGGCCTCGCGCCATCCCGTCCACGCCACCTGGTCGGCGATCGGCGACATGGGACGGATCGACGAGGAGGGCTACCTCTATCTCACCGACCGCAAAGCGTTCACCATCATCTCCGGTGGCGTGAACATCTATCCCGCCGAGATCGAGGCCTGCCTGATCGTCCACCCCGACGTCGCGGACGTCGTCGTCTTCGGACTCCCTGACGACGAGATGGGCGAGTACGTGCACGCCGTCGTCGAACCGGCGGCCCACCTGGCCCCGGACGCGGCCACGGTGCAACTGCTCCGCGACCACGTCCGCGCCCACCTGGCGGGTTTCAAGGTGCCGCGCACCGTTGACTTCGCCGCGATCCCCCGGATGGCCACGGGGAAGGTGCAGACCCGGTTGATCCGGCAGGCGTATCTGGACCGGCTCGCCTGAGCAGCCGATGACCGGTCAAGATGGTGGCGTGGACGAAGGAAACCGCGCGGCTGCGCCACCATCCCCCCAGCCTGAGGGCCGGCGTACCCAACACGCGCGACTCGCTGAGGAGCTGCGCGCCGCCATCGTGGACGGGACCTACCCGGTGGGCTCACGACTCCCCACCGAGTCGGTCCTCTGCGAGGCCCACGGCCTGAGCCGCGGAACGGTCCGGGTCGCCCTGCGGACCTTGGAGGATCAGGGCTTCATCACCCGCCGCCCGGGTGCCGGGACCACCGTCATCTCCCGGCTCCCGGTCGCCGACTACCTGCCCTTCGTGACCAACCGCGACGAGCTGGTGAATCTCTACCGCGACACCGGGGTCGCCGCGCCGACAACCCGGCTGATCCGGCTGGACGCCGAGCTGGCCGAGCGCACCGGGCTCCCCCAGCGTTCGGAGTGGACCCTCGTCGAAGGGGTCCGCCGACGCCGACGCGATCCGTCAGGACCACCGCTGTGCTGGACCGAGCAGTACGTCCGCCCCGAACAGCCGCCCTACGACCCCGAACTCGCCGCCACCCACACCGCAACGATGCCGCGACACCGGATCGAACAGACGGTTCGCGCCGTCGCCATGCCGGCCCGCTTCGCGGAGGCGTTGGAGACCAAGGCGGGGGAACCCGCACTGGTGATCCGGCGCCGCCACCTCGACACCGACGGGCGTGCCTTCTCCTCCAGCCTGCACACGCATCCGGGCGAACGGTTCGTGCTCAGCAACATGCTGGTCCCGGAGGACTGAGCGCCCGCCTCGGCGAGGGCTCAGGGCTCGATCAGTCCGGCACGCACCGCGTACCGGGTGAGCTCGGTCCGGTCCCGCATCCCCAGCTTGGCCAGAATGTTCTCCCGGTGCCGTTCCACCGTCTTCACGCTGATGGAGAGCAACTGGGCGATCTCCCGCGACGAGTGGGACTCGGCGATCAGCTTGACCACCTCGTCCTCGCGCGGCGTCAGCACCGCGTTCGGCAACCGCTCCCCGCGCTTGACCCGGCCGAGGTAGTCACGGACCAACGTGCTCTCGGCACCGGGATAGAGGAACGACTCTCCGCGCAACGCGGCCCGGCAGGCATCGACGAGGTCTCGGTCGGCGACCGACTTGAGCACATAACCGCTGGCGCCGACCTTCAACGAGGAGAAGAAGTACTGCTCGTTGTCGTGCATGGAGAGCATCAGGATCTTCGGCGACTCCTTGCGCCGCGAGATCTCACGGGCAGCTTGTAGGCCGGTCAGCCGCGGCATCGCGACGTCCAGGATCGCGAGGTCGACCTCGACGTCGCGGAGCACGTCGACGGCCTCCTTGCCGTCTCCGACCTCAGCGACCACTGAGAAGTCGGGTTGCTGCTCCAGGATCATCCGGACCCCACGACGGACGAGGGCGTGGTCGTCGGCGAGCAGGATCCGCCATCTACCCGACTCCGTCATTGGTCTGTCTCCTCGTTGACTGCTGGTACCCACAATGTGACCACGGTTCCGCCTCCGCGCCAGGGCCGCACCGAGAGCCTGCCGTCGATCAGCGCGGCCCGTTCCCGCATCCCCCGCAGACCCGTTCCGTCCGCGTGCCGCCCGAGCCCGACACCGTCGTCGGTGACGGTCAACTGGACCCCGCGGTCCTGTTCTACCAGGCGGATCTCAGCCCACCGCGCCGCCGCGTGCCTGGCGACATTGGTCAAAGCTTCCTGTGCCACCCGGTAGACCACCAACTCCGCCGCCTCCGACAGCTGTGGGAGCCCGGGCTCGATGCGGCGTTCGACATGGGTCTCGACGTGCTTGAAGAGTTGGGTCGAGAGCCCGGCCAGCGCGCTGTGCAGGCCGAGGTCCTCCAAGGCCTGGGGACGCAGCCGTCGCGCCACCTCACGGACCTCGTTGAGACTCTCCCGGGTAGCTTCGCGAACCTCCTCGAGAGCGGCTGCGACCTCGTCAGGCGGCTGGTCCGCAAGCGCACCGAGTTGCAGCAGCACCGCGGTCAACGACTGGCCGACGCCGTCATGCAGTTCCTGGGCGATCCGCGCCGACTCCGACTCCTGGGCCGCCAACGCTGCCAGCTTCGCGTCGCGCTGGCCCGCCTCGATCCGGTCGATCAGATCGTTGACGGCAGCTGCCAGGCCACCGGCGATCGGGTCGTGCGGAACCTCGATCCGTTCGAACGGTTCGGTGCCGCGGGCCTGATCGAGGTCGTCGACCAACTGCTCCACCGGTCGCAAGGTGCTGCGTACCAACAGGGTGTTGGCCCAGACCATCAGGCCGACGCCCACCACCAGGAGCGCCACCTCGGAGAGCAACGCGCTGCTGCCGAGCGCTGCTGGCGAAGCCGCCAGCAGCGCCGTTCCGAGCGTGAAGATGAGGGCGTTGATCACCACCACCCGGGTGGAGAAGCTCACCCCACCACCACTCAGGCCTCGACGGCCTTACGGGTCACGATCACCGGGCAGGCGGCGTGGCGCACGACCTGCTCGGCAACGGAGCCGAGGACCAGGGTGGCGAAACCGCCGCGGCCCCGCGAGCCGACGACCACGACGTCGGCGGTGGCCGAGGCGTGGATCAGCGACTGCGCCGAGGGGCTGTAGACCGTGTGGACCTCGACCGGGACGGTGGTCTCGCCCAGCAGCTTGGCGATCCGGCTCTCCTCCGCGGTACGGGTCGCCTCCTCCAACTCCAGCAGGGACGGCGTCACGTTGATCGGAAGGCCCTCAGGACGGACAGCACTGCTGATCGTCCAAGCCCGGATCACGTGCAGCGTGGTTCCACGACGCTCGGCCTCGGCGAGCGCGAAGCGCACCGCGCCAGCAGCTCCGGGGGAACCGTCGTCACCCACGACGACGCCGCCGTCAGGAGTGACCTCTCGTACCGTCTGTTCAGTCTGGGTCGCCATGGCCTCATTCTGCCCGAACTCGACAATGGATGTGCGCGCGGCAGGTCACGGACGCGCCACCCGCGAGGTGAAGGTGCCGTGGAAGCTCTGCGGCAGGTGGTGCGGCAGGTGCCCGACGAAGACCGCGGCGTCCTCGATCCGCCGGGCGTCCAGGACGAGCAGACGCGAGCGGTGGGCGAACGGGTCGTAGGCCACCGCGAGCAGCCAGCCGTCGTCCTCCGCGGCATCGTCGCTGCGCGGCACGAAGACCGGTTCACTGACCGTGTGTCCCGGTGGCAGCGCATGCGCCCGAACCCGGTCGAGCTCATGGTCGATACCGACGATCGCGTCGGCCTCCTCGCCCGGTCGGACCCGTCCGGCCAGGTAGCTGAACCGGTGCGCCCTGGTCGCCCGCCGCTGGTCGAGTTGCGGGAACTCGCCGAAGACGTCAGCCAACTCCTCGATGATCACCCGGTCCGCCGGGGTGATCCGGAGCCGGGTCAACACGCCGCCGAACTGCCAATCGTCAGGCCGGTCGGGGTCATCCGGGCGATAGGCGCGCAGCGACTGGTTGAACGACTCCCAGTCGCGGTCCCACCGGACCAGATCGACGACGACGTCCGTCCCATCGTCGTAGGCGTTGCTGATGTGGAAGTGCAGGAAGGCCGGGACGGTGATCCGGCGGACCTTGCCGCCGTCCCGGGGCTGGATCAGGATCGTCGTGCCGCGCCCCGCGTCGAACCGGAGCGCCCGGTCGAAGCTGGTGAGGCCGAGCAGCACGCCCGGCAGTGCCCGCTTCGCCAGTCCGAGCGGATCGACGACGAAGACCAGGTTCTGCTGGGTGAGCGCGAAGTCGTGGCAGAAGACCGGCTCGGGCAGGGAGATCGCGCCGAGCCGATGCATCCGGCCGCGGGTATCGACCCGATACGACCGGAGCGCCGGCCGCGGCACCACCTCGGCACCGAAGTTGTAGAGGTCCCCGGTGAGGGGGTCCACCTTCGGGTGCGCCGAGAAAGCACCGAGCCAGCGCAGTTGGCCGTCGAAGTCGTAGACGCCGCGGGTGGCCAACGTGTCAGGGTCCAGGGCATGTGGCTTGCCGCCCTCCCAGAGAGCGAGGAGTTCCCCGGCGTGAAGCGCGACACTGGTGTTGGCCACGTTCGCCGGCATCCGTAGGGCGTTGGCCAGCGGCCCTCCCGGCCGGAGCGTGCCCAAGCCACGCATCGGCGCTCCAACCGAGCTCTGCCCGGCGCGGTAGTGACTGGTCCGGACGTACCGGTTCCGGAACCGGACCCGCCCGCCGTCGAAGGCGAACATAGCCAGCATGCCGTCGCCGTCGAACATGTGCCCGAGTGGACTTCCGCCGATCTCCAGACGCCCCGGACCGTTGCGGTAGAGGGTGCCCGCCAGATCATCGGGCAGTCGGCCCTCGACCTCGTCGAGCCAGTAGTCGTGCTCGGTTTCGAGAGCTTCGAAGATCCGACCGGGGGTCGGTACAGCGACGGGCATCAAGTCCTCCTCAAGACCAGCCCTCCCACGGCCCAGCCTCGCCCAGCGACTGGTCGGCTGGCAACCCTCTCCGGCCACACCTGGACGGGCTGTCGTAGGCTCGATCCCGTTCATGGTGCAGGAACCCGGTGCGACTCCGGGGCGGTTCCGCCACTGTGACCCGCACCGGTCCTCCCCGACCGGCGCCGGGCAGCCAGACACTGGCCGTGGACAGAATCCGACCGTGACACGGGGCGAGAACCCCGGAGGAGGAACCCGGCACATGGCCGCGTCCACACGCATTGCCCTGCTCTCGACGTCCGACACCGACCTGCTCTCGGCCCGGACCAGCGGCGCCGACTACGCACTGGCGAATCCGTCCCGCTCCACAGACAGCGACCTGGGCGCGATCACCGCGGACGCCGAGCTGGTGGTGATCCGGTTCCTCGGCTCGCCCGAGCACCTGTGGCCGGGCGTGGCCGAGCTGCGGGCCGCCGGCACACCCCTGGTCGTGCTCGGTGGCGAGCAGCAGCCGTCCGCGGAGCTGATGGAGCTCTCCACGGTGCCGATCGGCACCGCGGCCGAGGCGCACCGTTACCTCGCCGAGGGCGGCCCGGAGAATCTGGCACAGCTACACGCCTTCCTTGCTGACACCGTGTTGCTCACCGGCGTCGGCTTCGAGCCGCCGGCCGCACTGCCGGCTTGGGGATTCGCCGAGCGGCCCGCTGCCGATGCCACGCTCCCCCGGATCGGCATCCTCTACTACCGGGCGCATCAGGCGAGCGGTAACACCGCCTTCGCACACGCCCTGGCCGACGCCGTCGACGCCACCGGCCGAGCGGTCGGCGTGCCGATCTTCGCGGGCTCGCTGCGCGCCGCGACCGACGACCTCTACCAGGCACTCGGCACCCTCGACGCGCTGATCGTCACCGTGTTGGCGGCCGGCGGTTCGGTGCCGGCCACCGCCAGCGCGGGCGGCGACGACGAGGCCTGGGACGTCGAGCGGATGGCAGCACTCGACATCCCCGTGCTGCAAGGGCTCTGCCTCACCAACAGCCGCGCGGAGTGGGTGGCGTCGGACGACGGCATCAGCCCGCTCGACTACGCCAACCAGATCGCGATCCCCGAGTTCGACGGCCGGATCACCACTGCACCGTTCTCCTTCAAGGAGATCGACGAGGACGGGCTTCCGCACTATGTGGCCGACCCCGAGCGCGCGGCGCGGGTGGCCGGGATCGCGGTCAACCACGCCCGATTGCGCCATCTCCCGAACGCGGAGAAGCGACTCGCCCTGGTCCTCTCCGCCTACCCCACCAAGCACGCCCGGATCGGCAACGCCGTCGGCTTGGACACTCCCGTCTCCGCGATCCGGATGCTGCGCCGACTGCGCGACGAGGGCTACCACCTCGGCAGCGACAACACCATCACCTCGCTGCTCGACCACGAGCAGACTCCGGAGGCGGAGACCGCGGCCGGCGACGCCCTGATCCATGCGCTGATCGCGGCCGGCGGACAGGATGAGGAGTGGCTGACCTCGGCGCAACTGACCGACGCTCACGTCAGGATCAGCGCCGAGCAGTACCGGTCCTGGACCGCGCACCTGCCCACCGAACTGCGTGAGGCGATGACCGAGGCCTGGGGCGAGGCCCCTGGCTCGCTGTTCGTCAACGAGGACGGCGAACTGGTGCTCGCCACCCTTACCGCCGGCAACATCGTGATCCTGATCCAGCCGCCGCGGGGTTTCGGTGAGAATCCGGTGGCGATCTACCACGATCCCGACCTGCCGGTGAGCCACCACTATCTGGCTGCCTACCGGTGGCTTGAGGCCGCGCCGTCGACCGGAGGCTTCGGCGCCGACGCCGTGGTCCACCTCGGCAAGCACGGCTCGATGGAGTGGCTGCCCGGCAAGAACGCCGCGCTCTCGGACTCCTGTGGCCCCGACGCCACGCTGGGCAACCTCCCGCTGATCTACCCGTTCCTGGTCAACGACCCCGGCGAGGGCGCCCAGGCCAAGCGCCGCGCCCACGCCACCATCGTCGACCACCTGGTGCCGCCGATGGCCCGCGCCGAGTCCTACGGCGACATCGCGCGGTTGGAAGCACTGTTGGAGGAGTACGACAAGATCTCCACGATGGACCCGGCCAAGCTGCCGGCGATCCGCGGTGAGATCTGGCAGCTGATGCACGCCGCCCAACTGCACCGCGACCTCGGTCTCGAGGAGCGCCCGGACGACGAGGAGTTCGACGACTTCCTGCTCCACGTCGACGGGTGGCTCTGCGAGATCAAGGACGCGCAGATCCGCGACGGTCTGCACATCCTGGGTGGCGCCCCGACCGGCGAGGCCCGGGTCAACCTGGTGCTCTCCATCCTCCGGGCCGGCCAGGTCTGGGGCGGTGTCGGCAACGCCGTACCGGGGCTACGCGGCGCGCTGGGGCTGAGCCCCGATGCACCCACCGTCGAGGTCGACGCGATCGAGGCGCAGGCACGCGCGCTGATCGAGGCGATGGAGAAGGCCGACTGGGACCCCGGTACCGCCGGCACCCTGCACGGCGACGCCGAGGTGGTCCGGGTGCTGGAGTTCGCGGCCGACCAGGTGGTCCCGCGACTGGCCCGCACCACCGACGAGCTCGACGCGGTACTGCACGCGCTTTCCGGCGGCTTCGTGCCGGCGGGGCCCTCAGGATCGCCGTTGCGTGGCCTGGTCAATGTGTTGCCGACCGGCCGCAACTTCTACACCGTCGACCCGCGTGCGGTGCCGTCCCGATTGGCTTGGCAGACCGGCCAGGCGATGGCCGACTCGCTGCTGCAGCGTTACCTCGACGAGACCGGCGAGTACCCGACCTCGGTCGGCCTCTCCGTCTGGGGCACCAGCGCGATGCGCACCAGCGGCGACGACGCCGCCGAAGTCCTTGCCCTGCTGGGCGTTCGCCCCGAGTGGGACGAGCAGTCGCGCCGGGTCAGCAACCTGGTCGTGGTGCCGCTCGAGGAGCTCGGCCGCCCCCGGATCGACGTCACGGTGCGGGTGTCCGGCTTCTTCCGCGATGCCTTCCCACACGTCGTCGCGATGCTGGACGACGCCGTGCGCCTGGTTGCCGAGCTCGACGAGCCGACCGAGCAGAACTTCGTGCGGGCACACACCCAGGCCGACCTTGCCGCGCACGGCGACGAGCGCCGTGCCCGGACCCGGATCTTCGGCTCCAAGCCGGGCTCGTACGGCGCCGGGATCCTGCAGGTCATCGAGTCCGGAACCTGGCGCGACGACAAGGACCTGGCCGAGGTCTACACCGCTTGGGGCGGCTTCGCCTACGGCCGCGACCTGGACGGTGCCCCGGCCGCCGACGACATGCGGACCAACTACCGCCGGATCAAGGTGGCGGCGAAGAACATCGACTCCGCCGAGCACGACATCGCCGACTCCGACGACTACTTCCAGTACCACGGCGGCATGGTCGCGACGGTGCGCGCGCTGACCGGAGCCGACCCGAAGGCGTACGTCGGTGACTCGACCTCGCCGGACGCGATCCGCACCCGCACCTTGCAGGAGGAGACCAACCGGGTCTTCCGGGCCCGGGTGGTCAACCCGCGCTGGATCGCGGCCATGCAGCGTCACGGCTACAAGGGCGCGTTCGAGCTGGCGGCCACCGTCGACTATCTGTTCGGCTTCGACGCCACCGCGGGCGTGGTCCACGACTGGATGTACGAGTCATTGGCCACCTCCTACGTCTTGGACGAGAAGAACCAGGAGTTCCTGCGGGCCTCGAACCCGTGGGCGTTGCGGGGCATCGTCGAGCGGCTCCACGAAGCCGCAGAACGAGGACTCTGGGCAGAACCCGCGCCGGAGACCCTGACCGCGCTGCAGGCGGTCTACCTTGAGGTCGAAGGCGATCTGGAAGCCGATGCATCCGAGGGGAACTCCCAGTAGTGAAGACGTTGCGCGTAGTCGGTTTCGGGATGGGGCCGCACCACCTCACCTGGGAAGCCGCTGAGGCGTTGACCGAAGCCGACTATGTGCTCGCGGTCCGGAAGTCCGACGACGACGCTCTGCTCGAGGTGCGGCGCAGGATCTGCGGAGAGTTCGGCCTCGAACTGATCGAGATCACCGACCCGGAACGCGATCGCAACGACCCGAGCGACTACCCGGGCGCGGTCCGTGACTGGCACCGGGCGCGGGTGGCGGCGTTCGCCGAAGAGATCGAGATCCAGGACGGGATCGGGATCTTCCTGGTCTGGGGCGACCCCTCCCTGTACGACTCGACGCTGCGGATCATCGAGGGGTTGGCGGCGTCCATCGACCTGACCTGGGAGGTGATCCCCGGGATCAGTGCACCCCAGATCTTGGCTGCCCGGCACCGGATCGTGCTGCACGAGGTGGGTCAACCGGTGCAGATCACCACCGCCCGACGACTCGGCTCAGCCCTGGCTGCCGGCGCACAGAACCTGGTGGTGATGCTCGGATCCGCTCAGGCGTTGGAGCACCTGGCCACGCCGGAGCTCGCCGAATGGCAGATCTGGTGGGGCGCCAACCTCGGTGCGGTCGGCGAACGGCTGGTCGCCGGAACCGTGGCCGCTGCTCTTCCCGAGATCCGCGAAGCGCATGCCAAGGCCAAACAGGAGGCCGGCTGGGTGATGGACGCCTACCTCCTCCGTGCCCCGGTGGCGACCCGATGAGCGGACTGCTGATCGCCGGGACCACCTCGGACGCAGGCAAGTCGGTGCTGACCACCGGGCTCTGTCGAGCGTTCGCCCGGCGTGGGCTCTCGGTAGCCCCCTACAAGGCGCAGAACATGTCCAACAACTCGATGGTCTGCGCGGAGGGTGATCGGTCCGTCGAGATCGGCTCTGCCCGATTCGCCGAGATCGGCAGGGCCCAATGGGTACAGGCGTTGGCCGCCAAGGTCCGTCCGGAACCGGCGATGAACCCGGTGCTGTTGAAGCCCGGCTCGGATCGGCGTAGCCATGTCGTGGTGATGGGTCAGCCTGCGGGTGAGGTCTCGGCCACCGATTTCGCCACCGGCCGGCGTCACCTGGCGACAGCCGCCCATGCCGCCTTCGACGACCTGGCCGGGCGCTTCGACATCGTGTTGGCGGAGGGTGCCGGTTCGCCTGCCGAGATCAACCTCCGTTCCAGCGACTACGTGAACATGGGTTTAGCGCGGCACGCCGACCTACCGGTGGTCGTCGTCGGCGACATCGACCGAGGCGGCCTCTTCGCGGCGATGTACGGAACCCTTGCCCTGCTGGAACCTGAGGACCAGGCCCTGATCGCCGGCTTCGTCGTCAACAAGTTCCGTGGCGACCTCGGTCTTCTCGAACCCGGGTTGCGGTCACTGGAAGGTCTCACCGGACGCCCGGTGCACGGCGTACTGCCGTGGAACCCCCAGCTCTGGTTGGACTCTGAGGACGCGTTGGACCTGGAAGGCCGTCGCAGCGGCAGCGAGGCCAAGGCCCGCGTCGCCGTCGTCAGACTGCCGCGGATCAGCAACTTCACCGATGTCGACGCCCTCGGGCTCGAACCCGACCTCGACGTCACCTTCGCCTCCGACCCGCGCGATCTGGCCGACGCCGATCTGGTCGTCCTTCCCGGGACCCGGGCCACGATCAGCGACCTGGCTTGGCTCCGTGCTCGGGGTCTCGACCAGGCGATCGTCCGCCATGTCCGCGCTGGCCGTCCCCTGCTCGGTATCTGTGGTGGTTTCCAGATGCTCGGCTCGCAGATCGTCGACCGCGACGGCGTCGAGGGGGACGCCGGAGCCGCGGTGGCGGGGCTGGGGCTCCTGCCGATCACCACCGAGTTCGCTGCTGAGAAGGTGCTCCGCCTTCCCGCCGGCGTCGCACTCGGCGCCGAGACCGCGGGCTACGAGATCCACCACGGCCGGATCACCCGTTCCGAGGGTGCCGAGGAGTTCCTGGGCGGCGCGCGGGACGGCGACGTCTTCGGCACGATGTGGCACGGAAGTCTGGAGAGCGACGCGTTCCGCCGGGCGTTCCTCCATGTCACGTTGGGGATCGCCCCGTCAACGGTGAGTTTCCCCGCTGCGCGCGAACGGCGGATGGAGCTGTTGGCGGGCCTCGTTGAAGAGCATCTCGATGTCGACGCGCTGCTGGCACTTGCCCAGCGCGGTGCACCGTCCGGTCTCCCGATCCTCCACGGTCGTGAGCGATGAGGGTCCTGCTGCTCGGCGGAACTGCGGAGGCCCGTGAGTTGGCGGTGCTCCTCATCGATGGCGGGATCGACGTCACGTCCTCTTTGGCGGGGCGGGTCGCCCGGCCCCGGCTCCCCATCGGCCCGGTGCGGATCGGAGGCTTCGGCGGTGTCGACGGACTTCGTCTCGCGCTCGCCGATTTCGATCTCGTCGTGGACGCCACCCACCCGTTCGCCCAGGGGATGAGCGCCAACGCGGTGGCCGCATGTGCGGCTGAGGCGAAGCCGCTACTACGGCTTGAGCGGCCCGGCTGGGCACCCGATCCGGCCTGGCACTACGTGGCCACCCATGAGGCAGCGGCCGAACGAGTCGCTAGCCTCGGCGCACGGCCTTTCATCACCGTCGGTCGTCAAGAGCTCGCCCGCTTCGTCCCGGCGCTCGACGGCGCTGCCGTACTGGCTCGCGTCGTCGACTCCCCCGACCTGGACCTGCCCCCCTCGTGGCGGTTGATCCTCAGCCGGGGCCCGTACACCCATGACGGTGACGTCGCGGTGATGCGCGAGCACGGCACCGATGTCCTGGTCACCAAGGATTCCGGCGGCAGCTACACCTGGTCCAAGATGACCGCCGCCGCCGAGCTCGGAATCCCGGTCGTCGTCGTCGCCCGCCCCACCGCCACCGACGGCGTCCCGGTCGTCGACTCCGCCCCTGCGGCTGCACGCTGGGTGACGGAACGTACGGGATCCTGCTAGTTCTCTAAGATCCCGCTTCACCGATCTACTGGTTAGGAAATACGTCCGAAAGTCCTCTCGTTTATCACTCAGATGATAAACGCTTGACCAAACCGGCTCGATCTTCCTTGTATCATTCATCGGCTGTTTGACAATTCCCGAAAAGCGGCTTCTCATCCTCCTCAAGGAATAGTTCACGAAGGAGGGACCATGAATCGCGCTCGACGGATCGCGCTCGTCGCGGCCTTGGTCGCGGCATTCGGATACCTCCACATCTCGGCACGAGATGGGGCACTCTCTGACACAAGCACGAACGAGAACGCAAGCGGACTCCATCATCCAACCGGGGATGGCTCAGACTCGATCGAACTCCTCAAACCGGGAGAGCCCTGCATTGGCGCACAGAAGATCTCCTTGGCCGCAGCCGATGACCTTGCGCTCAGCAGCAAGATTCCGCTTCCAGCCTTTGCGAGAGATTCAGTCACCGAAACGTGGCGCTGCGCCGGGGACACTCCTGCATTCAGCTTCGGGGCGACGACCATGACCCTTGAGTCCGGGTGGAGCAATGTTGAGCCCCGTGAAAAGTTCTCCTCACTTGCCGCGACCTGGGGCGGGAAGGTGACGACGATCAACGGAGTTCCGGCGCTCGTCGAAGCACCAACACAGGAAGGGACCAAGCCGCACATCATGATGCTCGTCGGAGATACGCTCGTCCGACTCTTGGGGGTTCCCAACGGAAGCATCGACGCAGCGGTTGCCGTCGCCGAGCAGCTTGACCTCCGGGCCTTCGGCGCGCCCAATGGTCTCGACAAGCTCGACCTCCGTTGATCGAGCCTGTCGAGATCAACCACCAGCTCCAGCCACCGGAGATCCAGCCTGTCGAGAACCACCACCGCGGCCCGCCGTGAAGTGTCGGAGGTCTGTGATCTGCTGTTCTCGTGATCGAGATCGACGCCACGCACACTCCGTATGAGGTCACTGACCTCGATGCGGGTTGTCTGCTTGCGGTGATCTCCGAGA
>NZ_JBLBWI010000027.1:0-29476 GCF_047308515.1 Nocardioides sp. Bht2 | reverse complement strand
GCTTGTGAGGTGGAATCCCCACAGGTCAGGTGTCAACCAAACTCGGGGCAGACCCTGGCACTGGTCGCAACCGGACTGTCCAACCTCGAGATCGCCGACCGGATGTACCTCAGCCCATTCACCGTCCGCGCCCACGTGCAACGCGCGATGACCAAACTCCACGCTCGAGACCGGGCACAACTCGTCGTCATCGCCTACCAGACCGGACTTGCGCCTTCCGAGGTTACGCAGCGCGAAGGCACCGCCGACGTGAAACCGGCGATTGCGGAGCGGTGCTCGGAACGGTGATCGACCCAGCAGCGCTTGCGAGGGCGGCGAGTCTTGACGAGTTGTGCGAGGTGATCGTGAACGGCGTGAACGTCGCGGCGGCCACGTCTCATGATGCGTTTGTAGGAACGGTCGCGGAACGAAGCTCTAGTTATTGCTCCTTTCGTCGTAACGCGTCATCGGCGTTTCTCCCAGGTGCGCCAGTCGGGCCCTGCCCGCGGCACGTAGTTCCAGTGCCCAGCGAACCTCGTCATGCCACGCGGCATGGTCGCTCATAAGCGCGAGTCGTGCATGGTGGGGCCACTGCGAGTTCTCGAGCATTTCCCTTCCCAGGGCGACGATGTCGGCCTCCCCGTGGTCAAGGACGGCCTCAGCCTGGTGCGGATCTACGATCAGACCCACGGTCGCCACCGGCATCCCGCTGCCTTCCCGGATATCTCGGGAAAGGTCGGCGTGGAATGCGTATCCGCGTCGCACACGCGCGTCGACTGAACGATCCGTGCTCACCCCGCCTGACGACACGTCGATCAGATCGACCCCAGCGGTCCGCAGTTCCTTCGCGAAAACGATGGACTCTCCGACGCCGACCCCGCCGGCGACGCCTTCGGTGGCCGAAATCCGATAGAAGAGGGCAACGTCTTCCCCGATCGCTTCGCGCACTGCCCTGACCACAGCAAGCGGATAGGCCATCCGGCCACCGGGGTTGCCCCCGAACTTGTCGATGCGGCGGTTGGAGATTGGCGACTGGAAGGAGTGCAGAAGGTAGCCGTGGCCACCGTGGAGGTCGATCACCTTGAAACCAGCTTGGACTGCCCGCCTGGCAGCGGAGGCCCAACGATCGATCGATGCCTCGACCTCCTCGGTGGTCCACGCAACGGGAACCGGCCACTCAGGACCAGCCGCCAACGCGCTGGGACCTACGATCTGCCACGGAGGCTCTCCGGCCGCAGCATCAGTGGCGCCGAGTGGGTCGCCGCCTGCAGCAGCGGACCGGCAGGAGGCCTTCCGGCCGGCGTGTGCCAATTGGATGCCAGGGACCGCACCGTATTCCGAGATAAATGCGGCCACCCGCGCCAGCGCTTCGCCCTGGCCGTCGTTCCAGAGGCCGAGATCGCCGTGAGCGATCCGTCCCTCTGGCTCGATTGCCGTGGCTTCCGCCATCACAATGCCGGCACCCCCCAGGGCAAAACGACCGAGGTGTACGAGGTGGTAGTCATTGGCCATCCCCTGCTCGGCCATGTACATGCACATCGGAGACACCATCGTGCGGTTGCGGGCGGTCACGCCTCGGATCGTCAGCGACTCGAAAAGCTTGGGCATTGTCTTCCTTGTCCGTCATCAACGGTGGTCGGGCCCGACCTGTGACCGTGCACAAACCGGCCCAGCCGCCACTACAGGGTGTTACCGGCGGGCTCAGGCGCCGACATCGCCCGATACTCGGCATCGACTCCCGCAACGATCGTCGCCCGCGGGAAGCTCGTCTTCTCTTTGGCGCCATTCAGCTGACCGTCCGCGATCCAGGACGGTCCCTCGGCGAGGTGTGCCAGCCCTTCGGCGGCTACCACGGCCGGCGATGAGGACTTCTGGCCGGGCTTATCGAAGTCGTAGCCCAGTCGCTCCATCGCCGGTGTCCGGGTCAGCCCAAGGCACAGCTCAAGGACATCGACGCCGTGCGGCTTCAGCTCGACCCAAAGACCCTCGATGAAGATCCGCAGGAACGCCTTGGCCGCGACATACGGCGCGATGCTGGCGTGGCCGACGAAGCTGGCCACCGAACCGAGCACGATCACACCGCCCGCGCCACGGTGCTTGAGGCGGTTACCGAAGTGCCGCAAGAAGGCCAGCGGTGCGGTGATATTGAGGTCGATGACCCCCTGCACACCGGCTTCGTCGGACTCGACGAACTCGCCGCGGTAGGTATTCGAGCCAGCGTTGTAGACGAATAGTCCGACGTCGAGCGGATCGGTGATCTCACGCACGCGGTCCAGCGCGTCTGGTACCAGCAGGTCCTGTTGGACGGTGCGGACCTTCACGCCCAAGTCCGCTACCGCTTCCGCGATCTCAGCGAGTGGCTCCGGCTTGCGTGCCACCAGGACGAGGTTGATGCCCCGCTCGGCGAGCTGACGGGCGAGTTCGGCGCCCACCCCCTCAGACCCTCCTGCAATGACCGCCCAGGCCCCGTACTTCGCGGTGTCGAACATGTCTGCTCCTTGTGTCATGGCCGTGGCGGCCGGAGTCGGGTCCGGGCTCACTTGCTCTCTGCGACCCAGCGCAGGTCCTGCGGGCCCTGGGCTGCCCAAGGGACGTTGTCGGTGTTCATCACCAGTGGGCTGCGCACCAAGACGGGTTGGTCCAGGCCCGACGAGATCCGCACTGCCTCGATATGTCCGGCGGTCGCGTTCTCGCCGGCGAGGATCCGAGCGGGATCGCCCGGCACCAGTTCGATGAGAAGGAAGACGACTAGCGGCACCGCGAAGATGAGAGGCACCGCGGCCAGGACTCGTCCGATCGTGAAGCGCAGCATGTCAGCAGGCGCTCTGGTCGGAGCCAGACAAGTCGAGCGAGGGCGCCTCGCCCAGCAGGACACGGGCGTCCAGGCGCCCGTCGAGCAGGCGGTTCACGCGATGCGCGACCCGCCAGCCCGCAGCGGTCTTCGCGAACTCCCACCGATTGGCGGCAAGCCGATAGACGTACCAACGACCAATTGAAGACTCGTAACGAACCAACATTGAGTGGCACGTGGCCACCGCCCGCTCCCCCTCGACCACGATCCGAGGCTGCCCCATCACGTGTCCGGCTCCGCCGGTGATGATCTCCTGATGCATCGGCCCGTGCACCATGTCGATCAAGCCCTCGCGGCCTGACAGCGTGGTCTCCCCCGATCCCATGCTGTACGAATACCGCGCATCATCAGCGAAGAGGTCCGCGACCTGCTCCGCTTCCCCAGCGTCAACCGCGGGACCGTAGCTCGCGATCACCTGCATGATTTCCAGTTGTGCCTCCACTGCACGCAGACGTTCTTGCAGTTCAACATTGGTCATCTGGGCTTCCATGCATCCTCCTCAGTGGCCCTAGCTGCAACAATCCTCGCGATCAACACGGTGGAGCTATCTCAAAAGTTCCATTGAGTGGTACATTGTGCACTTGTGATTGATGGTGCGAATGCGTCCCGCCCAGCACTCGGCGACCGAGTGTTGGACGTGATCGAGTGTTTCCTCGACGGCCCCCTGCGGCAGACCCTCGACCAAGTCAGCGCTACCACCGGGCTTCCCCGGACCACCGCCCATCGAATCCTCCGACTGCTGACTCGTAGGGGTTGGCTCCATCACTCAGGGGCGGGCTACCAACTGGGATCACGGGTGCTGGAACTGGGCCGTCGGACCATCGGCTATCAGACTCTGCGCGCGGCAGCTGCCGACGCGCTACTGGAACTGCATCAGGCAAGCGGCGCCGTCGCCCACCTTTCTGTCCTGGAAGGCGCCATGACCTGTCACCTCGACAAGGTCGGCAGTGGCCGGACCTGGCACGAAGTCCCCTCGCGGATCGGGATTCAACTGCCAGCCACTGAAACCGCCGGCGGGCTGTCCATCCTGGCCTACCTTTCCCCCGAAGAGGTCGATGAGGTGCTGGATCTCCAAGTTCAGGCCGGTGTATCACCAGTGGACCGTCGACACCTAGAAAACGAGCTCGCCGCTATCCGACGGCGCAACGGTGTCGCACTGCGGTCAGGGGCGAATCGCGCCTCTCGAATCAGCTCGGCAGCTGCGCCAATCCACGGATTCAGCGGGCCCGTAGGCACTGTCTCGATCGCCTGGCGCCACCAAGGACCCACCCAGGAGGTGGCCGTCGACCAGGTCGCGCGAGCCGCACGTCGAGTCGCCCAGGAGCTCCGTCTGGCCTGAGCTCACTCTTCGACCCCCGAGGTACCCAGATCGGCGGACCAGAAGAACATGCGAATACGGGGGCGCGGCGCGCACCCTGGTGATAGGAACCCAGTCTGGAGCCTGGGCGCGACGGAGGCGTTTGCTCTCGCCTGGGCGCAGATGTTGTCCTGTGCTCGAGTTGGCTGCCTTGAGTTCAAAAGTCATGTTCTCTTCCTGAACCCTCCCCGGAGGATCACTTGCTCCGCCCCGCGCACACCCACTCGATGGCACCGATCCCGTTGTGGAGCGGCGAAGCCGTAGACTCCGGCGGGCTGGCCTTGCCTGTTCCTTCAGCACTCGTCGTCGAACCAGGACCAGTTCCAGGGGGTGATCGTTTCTGCTGCCCCGAGGAAGACCGTCTCGCCCAGCATGGCATCAGATTCTGGCACTTGCCCAAGGGTCTCGAGGATCCGCTCAAGGACAGTCCCGGGCTGGTCGACCTCGGTGATGATCCAGGTCAGGCGAATGATCTCCGCTGCGGGATCATGGACTGCGGCGGCTTCCCGCATGCTCCACTCAGTCGGCGCCAGGGTCGAGTCGTTTTGGAGCACCCAACCGGCAGCGTAGCCGGGCACATTCGCCAATGCCGGCAGAACGGTATCCAGCTCCCAAGCGTGGTGGCGCCCGAGCGCTGAGCGCCCAGCATCCGCCGGAAGCGCCCGAGCGATGATGACAACGCCCGTTCCCGGCAGGAAGTGCAGTGCGCGCGTGTTCAGTCGCGAGCCGGGAGCCGGCAGATACCCGGCGACCCGGAAGAAGTCCATGTAGGGGCGATCCACCAGATCCACATCGGGGCGTCGTCCCTCCCGAAATGATTGCTCCGCAAACTCGGACCAAACCTCGATGGCGCGCCCCTCGGGCGCATCCAGCCAGTAAAGCGTGGCGTAGTCGAAATCCTCGAACCCGCCGCGTGCGTGGGCGGTCGCCGCCAGCTTCGGCGTCTGCACGAACCTCTCACCATGGGCGACCCCCTCCAGTGCCAGATTCTCGGGGCGATGATCCAACTGATGCCATTCATTGATGGCGCGGTGCAGCTTGGGATCACGAGCCTTGGCCAAGCTCAGGAAGCCCACACGGGGTGCCGGAAGCATCGCAGTTCCTCTCGTCGTCTCGTGCGTCGTCCAGGTCGCCACTCAGCCAATGACACCAGCGGCCCGCAGCCTGTCCAGATCGCCAGCAGCCAAGCTCAGCTCAGCACTCAGGACCTCGTCGGTGTGCTCACCAAGCCACGGAACACGCCCCATCTCTGCGTCCTCGAGTCCCGACATCTTCACCGGATTCCCGGGCATCAGGACGGGCTTCTCCACGCCATCAGTGCGTGGGATCTCCGTCATCATGCGGCGAACCGCGACGTGTTGGTCCGAGACCACCTCGGCTCCCGTGAGACAGGGGCCCGCGGCGATCCCCGCTTCCGCGAGGGACGCGCACGCCTCGAGCTTGGTGCGATCGCCGGCCCACCGCTCGATCCTGGGCCGAATGATGCTCTCGAAGTGCTCAACCCATCCCGCCCGGGTCGCCAGTCGAGCGTCCTCCAGCCACTCGGGACAGCCCAAGATGTCTGCCAGCCGAGCGAACTGGTGCTCGCGCCCTACCTGAAGCACGAACCAGCCGTCCGCCGCCCGGCAGGCATGCATCAACAGCGGAGGCAGCTCGTGTAGGTCCATCGACCAGAAGTTGGAGACCACGTCGGTGTAAGCCAGCATCGAGTCCATCATCGCGATATCGACGAACTGACCCTGCCCGGTCAAGTCGCGAAGCCGGAGCGCCGCCAACAGTCCGACCGTCGCGAACATGCCGGTGCCGATGTCTGCAACGCCTCCGAGCGGACTGACGATCGGCGCCTGACCCGTATCGCGCCATGTATAGATCCCGGACATCGCCTCTGCGACTGGCGCGTAGGCCGGCCAAGTCCGGTACGGCGAGCCCGGCGCGTTGCCGAAGCCCGAGACAGACAGATAGATCAGGGCGGGCCACCGCTTGCGCAGCGCCGCCTCGCCCAAACCCATCCGGGTCATCGCGCCAGGAGTGAAATTCTCGGCGACGATGTCGAATCCGCCGGCGAGCTCAGCGAAGATCTCGCGCCCTTCGGGCTGCTTGAGATCCAGGACGATGCTCTTCTTGTACAGGTTGTTGCGGAGAAAGGTGGCACCGACCCGACGCCCATGCGGATCGATCATCGCCGGCTCGGAGGAACGGCCGGAGTCTCCGGAGCCGGGCCGTTCCACCTTGACCACCTCCGCCCCCATCCGGGCGAGAAGCTGCGTAGCGAACGGCAACGCCTGCATCCCCTCGGCGGCAAGGATCCGGATCCCGTCGAACGGCTTGGCGGCGGAGTGCACCGCCTCGGCTGCGGCCGTCACTGGTGACCCCCGATCCGGTTGAACACGGCGCGGGCGTTCCCGGCGAGATAGGCTTCGCTGACCTCGCTGGACCAGCCGAGATCGTCCAGTTGGGTCAAAGTGTGGCGATGCCCCGACGCCGGGAATCCGGAGCCGTACAGGACTTTGCGTCGGCCGGGGCCGGTGATGAACCGGCGTAGGTCCTCGTTCCAGTGACGGGCCGGGTACACCGCAGTACCCAGGTAGACGTTCGGGAACTTCAGCGCCATCGCGATCGCCTCCCCCACCCACGGCCATCCGGTATGGGAGAGGACGAAGCGAACCTCCGGGAAGTAGATCGCCGGACGGTCGATCCCGATCGGAGCGCCACAGGCGCTGGGAAATGGCCCGCCTGAGGTACCCGCCTGCATGACGACGGGGACGCCCATTTCCGAGGCCAATGCGTAGTACGGGTAGTGATCAGCATGGTCGAATGTACGGTCGAAGCTATGCGTGTGCAGGTGCAATCCGACCATCCAAGGCTGGCTCAGAGCCTCGCGCGCCCTGGCCACGCCGGCAGAGCCGAAGCTGGGGTCGTAGCTCCACTGTGCGTAGAAGCGACCGGGGTACTGCTCGGCCAGCCGTGCGGCCTCCTCAGGCCGGGCTGCGGCAACGCGGGTGAACTCATGCTCCCCGTGCCATACGGACTCATCCGCGACCACGAGCACGAGCGAATCGATCCCCAACTCGTCCATCCGGGCAACCATGGTGTCCGCATCGCAGAAGCCATCGGCGCCGCTGCGGACCTTGAGCGGGATCCCTGAGGCCCGGATCACGTCGTGCCAGAGAACTTCACGCTCGGCGGCGAAGGAATTGCTCCAGTAGTCAATCGCTCCCATCAGGAGTCTCCTCTCCGTGCTTGGTCGAAGCGCTGCGCCGCAGCGACGGCTACGGCTGCCTCGTCGAAGTCACGGAACAACGGCAACCCGGCGGCGACGCATGCCTCGCGGATCAGCGTTCCGTGGTCGGCCCGTGCCGCGTCGAGGCTCCGGACCACAACGCCTACCCGTGCCCCCGCGCTCGCGACGCGACCGGCTGACTCGACCACCTCGAGAAGGTTGCCGATCCCACCGCCGCCGAAGGCGTACCAGGACTGGACGTTGATGTGCATGACGATGTCGGCGAAGACCTGGTGGGCGGTCACCTGGGCGAGCAGACTCTCGAACGCGGTAGCCGGCGCCCCGGGTCCGATCGGGATCTCGACAGGGTTCGCCACCGAGGTGCCAGCCCCGTAGCCGAGGGATGCCAGCGCGGCGCGCGGCTCTGGGGTCAACGGCGTCAAAGCAACCCCCCGTGCATCGAATGCATCGGTCGCCAGAACGGAGGCTCCGCCGCCCGGGCCGACCACCAACGCGCCCACTGCACCGGCAGACGACGGCGCAAGTGCACGCCGCCGCGCGTCGACCTCTGCATAGGTCAGCGCAGCCAGGAAGTCCTCAAGGCTCCGCACGACCGTCACTCCCAAGGAGTCCGCGAGCGCTGCCCAGACCCGATCCTCCCCAGCCATCGCACCGGTGTGAGAGGCGACGGCGCGCGCTCCTTGCACACTCAAGCCACCGACCAGGACCACGACCTGCTTGCGTCCCTGCAGACGGCGTAGCGTCGTCATGAAATGGTCGTCACTGACGCCTTCGACGTAGAGCCCGATCACCTCCGTGTCCTCGTCGTCCGCCAGCCAGGCGAGGAGTTCACCCGTGGACACGTCCACCGCGTTTCCGACTGTCACCAGCTTACCCAGCCCCAAGCCCCGCGCCGCACCGCTCAGGACGATCTCACTGGCGAGGCTTCCGCTCTGCGAGATCACCGAGACCGGTCCGCCCTGGGTAGGGGTGTTCAACAGGAAGGACTGTCGTCCCGCTGGGCTGAACACACCCATGCAGTTGGGCCCGAGCACACGCACATCGGATCCGGAGGCGGCGTCGACCAGAGCGTCGGTGAGATGGTCGTTGCCGATCTCCGAGAAGCCGCTCGCGGTGACTTGGATGAAACGTGCATGCTCACCGGACTCGCGCACCAGACCAGGGGTTGCAGTCGCAGCGACGGCTGACAACAGGTAGTCGACTCCACCCGCGACTTCGCTGACGGATCGCACAGCCGGCACTCCGTCCACCTCGTCTGCCGTCGGATGCACTGCGTACAGACCTTCGGTCCACCCAGCGGCCTTGTAGGCCGCGAGGAACCGGTTGCCGAACGCGAGCCGAGTGCTCGAGGCTCCTGCCACGGCAACTGCACGGGGTGAGAACAGCGGCCCGAAGTCTGTGGTCGAGGGCGCCGTCGCAGCACGCACCTCGTCGGTCACAGTGAGGATCATCCGGGCATCGACGACATGGAAGTCCGCACCCCTGGCGATGATCGGATTGCATTCGAACTCGTCGACGAGTTCCTCGACGCCGCCGATCACTCCTTGGGGGCCTGCCATCGCCACCAGGAACTCGACCAGCGACTGCTCGTCGATCGGCACGCCGGTGCGGGATCCCGCACGAACGCCGGCCGGCAGCGCCCGCACCATCTCGGTTGCGTCCTTGCGCGACAGCGGGTACATCCGACTCACTGTTCGGTCCGCGATCTCCGTCATGGTTCCGCCGACGCCGAATACGACCAGCAGGCCGAACGGGTCACGTCGAACGATACCGAGCAAGAGCTCGGCCCCTTTCGGCACTTGTTCCTCCACCAAGAAGCCAGCCGCGGGAACACCTGCGCCGTCGAGTCTCACTCGCATCTTCGCGATGCTGGCCTCCAAATCGGACCGCCCGACGTCGAGAGAAACCGCACCGACATCGGACTTGTGCACCAGTCCCGGCCCGAACGCCTTGACGACCAAGGGCTCGCGGAGCTCGGCGAACGCCGTGGTCGCGACCTCGTCGTCACTGACGCTGATACCGCGTGGACACCTGATGCCCTGCTC
Organism: Nocardioides sp. Bht2; assembly: GCF_047308515.1. Classification (NCBI taxonomy): domain Bacteria; kingdom Bacillati; phylum Actinomycetota; class Actinomycetes; order Propionibacteriales; family Nocardioidaceae; genus Nocardioides; species Nocardioides sp. Bht2. The sequence continues at coordinate 20,003 of NZ_JBLBWI010000027.1, read as the reverse complement.
CCGCAGGAAGGACTTGACCGCATGCTCCGGCACCATCATCCGCTGACCGGAGTCACCCACCTCGACTGCCAAATCACGTAGCTGAACGGGGGACGTCATCGACGTGTCAGTCATCGCAGGTCTCCGAACCGCTTGGGCTTGGGCGAAGTCGCCAGCTCGGTGAGCTGGTCGAGATGCTCCCGGGAGAGCACCTCGACCTCGATCACAATGCCGAACGCCTGGTGGAGGTGACGAGCGACTCGCTCCTTCAGATCGGCGGGGTCCACCTCAGGGGAGGCAACGGTGATGGAGGCGGTGAGGCTCTCGTTGACGCCGTCACGCCGTGCGGTGACGAAGTACTCCGAGGAGGCACCGTCGACGTCTGCGACCAGCGCTCCGACCCCTTCGGGCCAGACGTTGACGCCGCGGAGCTTCACCATGTTGTCGGCGCGCCCGGCGAACGGAGTCATCCGGCGCTGCCAACTTCCACACTCGCACTGCTCGCGGGGCATGAGCGCCGCAAGGTCGAGGGTGTTGTAGCGGAACTGCGCGCTTCCGGTCTTGTACATCTCCGTGATCACCAGCGACCCCAACTCACCGTCAGGCAACTCTTCGCCCGTCTCGGGGTCGACGACCTGAGCGTGGAAGGCGTCCTCGAAGATGTGCAGGCCCTTGCGGGCGGGGCACTCGCTGGAGATCGTCTGCACCTCGTGGAACCCATAGGACCGAAGCACCGGCATGCCGTAGAGCTCCTCGACCGCCTCCTCGCTGCCGACGTTCATCGGCAGGCAGGTCAGCTTGAGGTCCTTGCGCAGGTCGAGGCCCATCGCCGCGGCCTCCTCTGCCAGCCGCACCATGTAGGGGCCGGTGGTCAGGATCGCCGATGCACCGTAGTCACGCGCAAGCTCCACCTGCTTTCGGGTGGAGGTGACATTGCCGGTGCTGGTCGTGATGACCAGGCAGTTGAGCCAACCCCATACCGCCTCATCGAAGATGAACGCCCCGTTGTGCAAGCCGTAGGACCAGCTGTTGAGGACCGTGTCGCCTGGACGAACCCCCTGCAGGTACAGGCCCCGAGCCATCAGAAGGGCCCCTGCTTCACGATCCCACGCGGTGTAGAGCGTCGGCCGCTGCTTGCCCGTCGTGCCGCCGGAAGAGTGGATGCGAAGAGGATTCGCCAACAGGTCGTCGATGTCGGCGCCCTGGTAGTTGCCCAGCGGAGGGTGCGCGTCGATGCTCGCCCGGATGTCGTCGACGTCGTAGGTGGGGAAGTCCCCGACATCGCTCAGCGCGACCAGGTCCTGGGGGCTGACCCCCGCGGCCTTCCATCGATCCCGGTGGAAGGGAATCTCGTAAGCTGCCACCGCACGACGCTGCAGGCGGGCCAGCTTCTTCCGGTCGATCTCGTCGGGCTCATCGAGCCACGCACCGGTGAAGTACTCGGGCGGCGGCGGAAAGAGTCGCGCGAGCTCGTCATGGTCCACCATCTGCGACGGTCGGCGGATTGTTTCAGGCACAGGAATGGTTCCCTTCATAGGAGGCGCCAACTCAGCAACGTCGCCGGAAGCGGGTCGCCGTCGATGGCGGTCAAAGCAGGATCGGTCGGGTGAGGATCGAAGTCAGGGACGACAATCGCTCCGGGCCGGAGAGCTGTCGGGTCGCCACGGAGGGTTCCCGGAAGCATCAGGTCCTCCTGGGCGTCGAGTCGCACGAGGACGGTGGTGTAGGGAACAGCTGGGCCTGGAGCGAACGGCCGCTCGGTGACCACCCAACTCACCACGCTTCCTCGTCCGAGGTCCCATACCCAGTCAGCTGCGAACGAGAAGCAGCTATTGCAGATCTCACGTGGCGGCCACCGGTAGGTCTGACATGCGGTGCACCGCTGGAGCAGCACCACCTGCTCGGTCAGCGCTCGCCACCACGGGACCGAGTCCCAATCGGGGTTGATCGGCGCTGCGCTCATGACGCGCACCTCAACAACAGCGCCGACGACGCGCCGGAGGTCAGTCCGGGCTGTCCGGTGGACAGCGCCACCTGTGCGTTCGGCACCTGCCGTTCGCCGGACAGTCCTCTGAGCTGCATGACGGCCTCCTGCACATGGTTCAGACCGTGGGCGTAGCCGCCGGACAGGTGGCCGCCATGGGTGTTCACCGGAAGCCGCCCCTTGGGCCTGGTGTGGCCCTCGCGGATGAACTGCGCAGCCTCCCCCGGCCGGCAAAATCCGTAGCCCTCGAGTTGCATCAGCACCAAGGGCGTGAAGGCGTCATAGATCTCGGCAACGTCGACGTCGCCGATGCTCAGCCCCGACTGCCGCCAGAGCCGTGCGCCGATCTGGGCGGCTGCCGTGCGGGAAGGATCGGTGGAACCGTTCGAGAAGGTGTTCTGCCCCCCGCCCCACGCTGCCGCCGCGATCAGGACCGGCACCTGTCGCAGGTCCCGAGCGCGTTCGGCCGAGGTCACCACTAGCGCGACACCGGTGTCGGTCTCCAAGCAGCAGTCATACAGACGCAGCGGGTCGGCGATCATCGGAGCCGCCATGTAGTCGTCCAACGTCAACGCCCTGCGCTGCATCGCGTTCGGGTTGCGCGCGGCGTACCAGCGCTGCGCGATCGCCACCTCGGCAAGATCCTCACTGCTGACGTCCACAGCATTCATGTAGGCACGCGCCGCCATGGCGAACATCTGCGGGGGTACCGCGTAGCCGTGCGGAGTCAGGTACTGGAACTCCTCACCGCCAGGCGGCGCCTGCCCGGTACCCCCCATCCGGCGGCCAGAACGGGAGTTCAAGGACCGCCAGCACACGACGACCTCTGCCTGGCCGGTGGCGACCGCCATTGCCGCCTGCCCGATCACCGAATGCGACGTGCTGCCGCCGCCGAACTGATCGTTGAAGTAGGCCAGATCCTTGATCCCGAGTGTCTGTCCTACGACAGCAACCGAGGCCGAGTCGTTGATCCGATGTGTCGCGAGGCCGTCGACGTCGCCAGGTGTCAGGCCGGCGTCCGCCAGCGCAGCGGTGATCGACCGGAGCGCGAGTGCAAGGGTGGTGGCGCCCGAGTTCTTGAAGTAGGGGGTCGTCCCGACACCCACGATCGCTGCCCGGTCGCGGAAGGGATGGATCGTCATCGGGCCGCCTGCTCGTCCGCTGCAAGAGTCGCGATCGGTTTGTCGGTATGGCCCAGGAGCAGCGTGATCGTCGAGGAGACGCACAGAGCGTCCGACGCATCGACGATCGTCACGCTCACCTCGACAGCCGGACCGCGCAAAGGTCGGCCCGGCAGCGACTCCGTCGAGACGCTGGTCACCTCACCGCGGATCCGCACCGTGTCTCCTGCGCAGATCGACTCGCGCATCGTCAGGGTGCGCTTTGCGAGAAACGCCCGCGGCCCTGCCCATGACGTCACGAACCGGTCGAGCAGGCCGGCGATCGGCCCGGTCGCCAGGTACACATCGCGACGGCCTTGGCTCTGCGCGTAGGCAGTGTCGGTGTGCCCGCGGAAGAAGACGTTCGTTGCTGCTGCGCTCATCACCACCATGGTGTGGTCGACGTCGAGCGTCACCTCGGGGAGCTGCTCTCCTACCTGGGGGACGTTGCCAAATACGTCAGGAGCCATGATCCGTCCTCTCCAGACAGATGCGAAGTATCACGTTGCGCACCATGGCCACAGGCTCGCCGTTGCTCCTGCGGTACCAGGCCGCAACGGTGAGGAAATGGCCGCGACCTGCCCCGGTCGTCTTCTCCGTCGAGATCGACTCGACCACCTCGGTGACGGTGAGTTGGTCTCCCACGCGTAGATGGTCGAAGAACTCGATCTCGTTGTGCACGTTGATCATCGACTCCCCGGGAAGTGGGACGGTGATCAGGAAGGTGCCGACCGCGGGCCTGCGCATGACCTCCGGGAGCCAGTGGTGGGCGACCGCCCAACTCATCAAGGTAGCCGGCGGAACGACCGCTCCGCCGGCGACTTCATCGGCGACCTGGCTGTCCCACCACAACGGGTTCCCGTCCTGGACGGCGGCGGCGAACTTTCTGCCCGCCGCCAGTTCGACGGGGAAGTCGGCAGTGCGTGGCTCGCTGACTCTGCCGAGCCAGGTCAGTGCCTCCTCGTAGGTTCCGGTTCGGATTCCGTACTCGCCGCTGTCGGTCATCGCTGGACACCTGCCCACTCGGCGAGGATCTTGCCACGGTGCTGGTCGAGAGCCGGCGCCGCCGCGGGCAGCGCCAATCGGTTGCCATCGACCTCTGGAATGACGGCAGGGGCCAAGATCCGACCGGCTTGCGGATCCTCGAGATGCTCGAAGACCTTGCGTGCGCGGTTCTGTGGCGACCCGATCACCTCAGCGACCGTAACGTTGAGAGCGGCGGCCACGCCTTGGCGGTGCGCTGCCTCGAGCAGCTCCGTGGCGGTGAAGTCCCGCGAGAACGCGGCAAGGTCGACGCCGGGGTCGGCGAGCTCCCCGGGCGTGCACCCCAACACCTGAGCAACGGCAGCACGCTGCTCGTCGCTGGGAGCTGAAACGGTCACCCAGCGCTCGTCCTCAGTCGGCAGGACCCGACGCCACAAGCCGGGCTCGTCCATCGCGGTGCCCCGCATCCAGACCTCGCCTCGTGCGTGGTGGAGCGCCGCCTGCGGCTCGAGGAAGCGGAAAACCGACTCGAACAGGGCGATGTCGAGGCTCTGCCCCCCGGTCGCCGCCTCATCTCTTTCGTACAGCGCGGCAAGACTGCCGAACACACCGAACATCGCGCTGAACGCGTCGGCGACCGGAAAGCCGGTGTGCTGGGGACGTTCGCCCGGATACCCGGTCAGGTTCGCCATGCCACAGAAGGCCTCCGCGTTGCGGCCGAAGGCCCGCCGTTTGCTGATCGGCCCGCTCTGGCCGTATCCGCTGATCTCGATCGCCACCAGGTTCGGGTTCCGCTGCAGCAAGGCCGCCGCGTCGATCCCCAGCTTGGCAGCCACTCCTGGGACGAAGTTCCCGACCACCACCTGCGCGGCATCGGTCAGCGACATGAACGTCTGACGGTCGGCTTCGTCCTTGAGGTCGAGCGCGATCGAGCGCTTGCCGCGGCCTAGCATGCTCCACCACACCGAATGGCCATCCTTGAGCGGCGCCTGCCGACGGAAGAGGTCACCGTCGACCGGTCGTTCCACCTTGACCACATCGGCACCTAGGTCTGCCATCAAGGTGGCCGTCAGCGGCCCTGCAATGACGTTCCCGTTGTCGATCACGCGAAGGCCTGCCAGGGGAGCCACCGTTCCCGCCGTCTCGGGCGCCGAGACGCGGCCCGGCGCCCGCGACGTCCACGTCGAAAGCACCGCCGCGCGGTCCGCATCCAATGCCGGGCCTGGGGACCGGACTTCACCGGGCGTGCGCGAGAAGCGCACCGCCGCACCGGGCATCCGCAGAACGCCATCCGTTGTGGGAACCTCGACCAGCACCCCCCGCGCTGCGTACTGCGGATCCTCGAAGATGCGGTCCATCGCAAGGATTGGAGCGATCGGGACTCCGTGTTCCTGCATCGAGGCATCCGCCTGCGCATACGTGTGGGTCGCGAAGTACTCGCCGATCACACGCTCCAGCTCATCACGGTTCGCCACCCGGGCGACGTTGGTGTCGAACCGCGGGTCGGAAACCAGGTCAGGTCGTTCGATCGCGTTCAGGAAACGCTCCACGACGCCCTGGGTATTGCCGGTGAAGGACATCCAGACCCCGTCCGAGGTCTGCCAGCGATTCGTCGGAACTTGGTAGGGCGAGGTGCTTCCATTGCGCTCGGCCACCCAACCGAGCTGGTCGTGGAACGCGGATATGAAATCGAGGATCCGGGTCAGTACCTCGCTGTGGGCCAGCTCCGCATGCCCACCACGGCCCGGCGTCCCATGGTTACGACGGTAGACCAACGACATCGCCGAGACCGCGCCCATCAGCGCGCTTGCCGCCGAGCTGACCGTGTAGTCCGAGTGCAGCGGTGCCGCATCCGGGTCACCGGTGATCTCCGCCAGGCCGGCGCTCGCTTCTGCGCATATTTCGTCGCTCGGGGCCCGGCTGTCGGGGCCGCGGGTTCCCTCCGGAGACATCATCAGCGTGACCAGTCCTGGGTTCTCGGCTCGCGCCCGGACCAGGTTCTCGCCCCACGCTCCCGGGCACGCCGAGGACAAATCATCGACCAGCACGTCCGCTGCTCGCGCCAGTCCGAGCGCCAGCTCCGACTCCGTTTCGAGCACACGCACGCTGCGCAGGTTGCGGGCCCTGCTCGCCCACCAGAGCGCACTGCGCTCAGCGCCGCGAAGCACCCTCCGCTCGCTATGGCCACCATCCGGCTCGAGCAGAACCACGTCTGCTCCCCAATCTGCAAGCAGAGCACCGGTCAGCAGCGCGGCACGAGATCCGCCCGAGACGAGCACCCGGAGGGTCCGTAGCGGCCCACGCCGCCCGCCTGCGCCGACGCTCATCACTGCGCGTCGAATCCGGCCAGCACCTGCGCGGTGGAGACTACGCGTCCCAGCATCGGGAACACGTTCTCGACAGGGAAGCGATGCAGGTCCGGACTCATCGATGCCATCGCGTCCTCGACCAGGAGCTGCGCGTAGCCGTGGTCGTTGGCGGCACGCGCGGTTGCCTCGACCCCGCCGTGGGTGGCGATCCCACCGACCACGAGAGTCGTCACGCCGAGCCGCCTGAGGATGAGGTCGAGATCGGTTCCGTGAAAGGCGGAGAACGCGTGCTTGTTGACGACGATGTCGGAGGCATGATTCCCCAACCGCGGGTCCGGCGAGTCCCAACCCTCAGGCGGGGAGAAGCTCATGTCTGCGTCGGCCGGGACCCTGTTCTGCAACTCGTTGCCGCGTCCGTAGCCGACCCTGACGAAAATGACCCGACGACCGCTCGCACGAAATGCATCCGCCAGTTCCCGCGCTTTCCCCATGACCTCCGCCACCGAATGCGGGAACGTCTTAAACATCTCGCTACCGGATTGAAGGTCAACTAGAAGGAGTGCCGATGATACAGGAAGTGTGATCACGTTAATTATCCAATCTCGCTCAAATCGGGAGCGAAAACAATGCCGCCAATAAATCTGAGATTGCGTCAGATATGAGGACTCTAGAATTCCTTCAACGGTCTGTCAATCGAAATCCGGGAACGAGACCGACACCATCTCCACCGTCGAAGAAATGCACCTCGACCTCCAAGCCAATAGCAATGGAGTCGGGCGAATCGCAGGGGAGTTCGCCCACCATGCGGACCCCCTCTCGGAGCTCCACGGTTGCCACCGCGTAGGGCGTGCGCCCCTGCCAGGCCGGGTGGAACGCATGGTGCGCCACCGAGAAGCTGTAGATGGTCCCGCTCCCGGAGACTGATTGCCAGTGCCACTCCCCCGATCCGCAGCCGTAGCACCGGACCTGAGGGTAGTGCCGATGCAGATCGCACGAGTCGCACTGCTGTACAACCAGTTCGCCGTTCTTCGCGAACTCCCAGAACTCCTGGGCCAAACGACTGTCCGCCGCCACTGGACGCGCCATCACAACCCCCGCCCCAAGACTGCCACTGCGCCGTCGAAGAAGCCGCCCTCATTGGCGACCACCACGTTGCGACAATCCGCGATCTGGCGCACGATCTCGACACTCCCCCGCAATTGGCGAACCGCCTCGATAACGTGATTGACACCGGACGCATGCCCCTCGCCCAATGCGCCACCGTGCGGATTGACCGGGGTCCGACCGTCGAGTCGTATGTGCCCCTCCTCGACGTATGGCCCGCCTTCACCGAGCCCGACCACCCCCAGCGCTTCCAGGGCGGCGATCACATACCAACTGAAGCCCTCATGGATGATCAGGCAGTCGGCGTCGTCGATCGTTAGGTCCGCCATCCTGAGCGCACGAGCGCCGGCGTCACGCAGCCCCTCGACGACCGTCATGTCCTGCTTCTCCGTCAAGGAGGTGGGTCGCGCAGTATGCGACGACGCGATGCCGACCACCTCGACCACCTCGCGGCGCAGGTCACGGGCGCGTTCGACGGTGGTCACGATGATGGCGCCCGCCCCGTCGGATTCGAGGGAGCAGTCGAACAGCCGAAACGGCGAGGCGATGATGCGCGAAGCCTGGTGCTGCTCCAAGGTCAAGGTCTTCGAGTACATGAGTGCATGCGGATTGAGGTTCGCGTTGTTGCGGCTGTTGACAGCGACATGGCCCAACTGAGCGCTGGTGGTGCCGTACTGGTGCATGTGCCGTTGGGCAGCCTGTGCGAACCACTGCACCGCGCCGACGTTGCCCATCGGGACTTCGAAGTCCCGCATCGTCTCCATCGCCGGTGACCACACGGCCTGCCCAGTGGAGATCCGCTCCCCGGAGTAGCCGCGACGCCCGCATGGCAGGAGTACGTAGTTGGCCTGCCCCGTCGCCAAGGCCATGCACGCGTTCTGAAGGGACGCCAGAAAGCTCGCTCCGCCCATCGGAATCGTGACGCTGTAGCGGACCTCGCCCAGCCCCAGGTTCTTCACGAATTCCTCGACCGGCCTGCCGGCCAGGGAGTTCGGCACGATGCCGTCGATGTCGCTGGGCGAGATGCCAGCGTCGGCAATCGCGGCCAACGACGCTTCCAGGTGCAGCTCGAACGTGCTCCTCTCGGTGCCGCGCACGAACGCGGTGTCGCCGACTCCGACGATGGCGCAGGTGGATCCCAGGCTCACCGCGAGCCTCCTGCGATCACGTCGGCCCCGTATCGGCGTAGCGAGTCGAGGAGCGCGGACTGGTCCGACGGATCGAACTTCACCATCGTCCAGGTCACTCCGACCTCGGCGAGCTCGGCCAGTTGTGCCAAGTGCCGGTCACGGCCGGCTCCATCCACAGCGGACTGGCCGTCCAACTGGACATGCACGTCGACGGAGAGCGGGTCCCGGCCGCAGCCGGCAACCAGGCCGCGGAGCTCCCCGATCGCTTCCGCGAGCTGATCCACTGTTTCCAGGGCAATGGCACCGGAGGCGGCACCTTGAGGACCGGGGCCGAAGACCGGCGCCCACCCCGACCCGAACCTTGCGACCCGCCGCAGGGCGCGCCTGCTGTTGCCACCGATCCAGATCGGCGGTGGCCCTTCAGCCGGCAGGGGAGACATCACGACATCTGCAGCGTCGAAGTGTCGCCCTCGTACTGTCAGCGGTTCGCCGGTCCAGCTTCGGGACACCACTGCAAGCGCCTCGTCGAGGAGGTCCGCCCGCGCCGCATGCTCGACGCCCAACGCCTCGAACTCCGAGCGCAGGTAGCCGCCACCGACGCCGGCGATCAGGCGGCCGGCGGAGAGCATCTGCAGTGTGGCCAGCGTCTTCGCGGCGGCAAGGGGATTCCGGTACGGGAGCACCATCAGGTGCGAGAGCAGGCTGATCCGCTCGGTGTGCGCAGCAGCGAAGGCAAGAATCGCCGTCAGATCGAAGGTGGGATGCCCACCGTTGCGCATCCACTTCGCCGAGGGCGCCGGGTGTTCGCTGAAGCCGACGGCGCTGAAGCCGGAGACTTCCGCCGTCTGCAGGAAACCCCTGATATTGGACGGATCGAGCAGGCGCGCGTCGTATCCGGCGTGTTCGATGGGGTACTGGAGACTGAACTTCATCACTCTCCACCTCTCGTGCTCGGGAAGTGGCACGCGACGAAGTGCCCCTCCACGCTCTCCCGGACCTCAGGCTCGCTGACGGCACACAGTTCCTGCGCCTGCGGGCAACGGCTACGGAACCGGCACCCCGGGGCATCGCCGCTCGTCGACGCCGGCTCACGGAGGCCGAGCGGCGCTGCCTCGACCGCGACCGGCCGCGGGACGGGGATCGAGTCGATGAGCAGCCGAGTGTAGGGATGCTGCGGATCACCGAACACCTCGTCGGGGGTGCCGACCTCACACACCCGCCCGAGATAGAGCACCACGATGCGATCCGAGACGTTCTTGACGACGGCGAGATCGTGGGCGATGAAGATCATGCTGAGCTGGTAGCGATCCTTCATGTCCTCGAGCAGGTTGAGGATCTGCGCCTGAACCGAGACGTCCAACGCCGAGACCGGCTCATCGCAGACGAGGACGTCGGGGCGAAGCACGAGGCTCCGAGCGATCGAGACCCGCTGGCACTGGCCGCCGGACAAGGTGTGCGGGAGGCGGTCTGCAACCGTCTGCGGATCCAGCCCGACTGCGTGGAGCACCTCCGAAACCAGCGCTTCACGCGCTGGGCCGGACTCCTTGCCCCAGACGTCGAGACCTGCGCCGACGAGTTGTCGTACCGTGCGCCGTGGGTTCAAGGACGAGTGGGGGTCCTGGAGCACCATCTGCATGCCAGCGCGTGCCGACCTCATCGCTGCTCCCCGAAGCTTTGTCAACTCGACACCCTTGAAGCCGACCGTGCCCTCGTCAGGACGCGGAAGCTGCATCACCGCGCGCGCCGCGGTGGACTTTCCACATCCCGACTCGCCCACGATGCCTAGAGTCTCGCCGGCCAGAAGGTCGATGCTCAGCCCTTCGATCGCAGCGTGGCGCTTGCGCCCCAAGCTGGCATAGGTGACGGTCAGGCCCTCGGCTCGAAGAACGACGTCACCCGACGACCGCAAGTGCGCGGTACCGGTTCCCGCCACGTCACTGCCCTCCCGCGTTCACAGACGGGACAGGCTCGATGGGATGGTGGCAGGCGAAGCCACGCAGCCTCTGGTTGTCGAAGTGGAACATGGGCTCTTCCTTCTCGCAGGTGGGATCGGTCACGGCGCAACGCGGGGCGAACCTGCACCCAGGCTCCAGCGCTAGAAGGTTGGGCGGGGTGCCGTTGATCGTGGCCAGACGGGTGTGGGAGTCAAGAGCAATGTCCGGGGCGGATGCGAGAAGCGCGCCTGTGTACCGATGGCGGGGATCGGCGAAGACCTCACTCGCCGGCCCTGCCTCGACCAGGCGCCCGGCGTACATGACTCCGAGGCGATTCGCGCGCCCGGCGACCACGGCGAGATCGTGGCTGATCAGGATCATCGCCATTCCGGACTCTTGCTGAAGGCGCTGGAGCAGATCAAGGATCTGTTTCTGCACTGTCACGTCCAGTGCCGTCGTTGGTTCATCGGCGATGAGTAACTTGGGCGAGCACGACAGCGCGATCGCGATCGAGACCCGCTGGCGCATGCCGCCGGAGAGCTGATGGGGGTACTGGTCGAGGCAACGCTGGACATCGACGATCCCGACTCGATCCAGCAGGTCCGCAGCGTCTCGTCGCGCAGCCGACCGGCTCTTGCCGAGGTGGAACCGGATCGGGTCGATGATCTGCTGTCCGATCTTCTTCACCGGGTTGAGTGACGTCATCGGATTCTGAAAGACCATCGCCATCTCCGGACCCCAGAAGTGGCGCATCTCCTTTTTGCCGCGCCGGGCCATCGGGACGTCGTCGAAGATCACGTTGCCCGCGACCTCCGCCGAGCGAGGCAACAGGTTCATGATCGAGCGGACCAGAACCGATTTCCCCGAGCCGGATTCGCCGACGATTCCGAGCGACTCGCCAGGTCGCACGACCAAGGAGACGCCATCCACGGCGGTGACCGGGCCGACATTGGTCGCGAACGTCGTGCTGAGGTCACGCACCTCGAGGATCGGAGTCCTACTCTGCTCACTCATACCTTCGCCTCTCGCGGATCCCAACGACTTTGCGCACGCTCGCCCAGCACATTGAGTGCGTAGACGGTCAGGAACATGCAGGTACCCGGGACCAGAGCTAGGTGCGGCGACGTACGAAGTTTGCTGACGTCGGCCTCCGCGATCATGTTTCCCCAGGTGGGCTGCGGGGGCTGGAGCCCCAGACCGAGGAAGGAGAGCGATCCCTCGGCGATGATGAGCATCGCAACGAGCAGGAACGCATAGCTGAGGACCGGTACCGCGACCCCCGGAAGCACCTCCCTGAGAATCAGCCAGCGTGGACGTGCTCCGACCGCTTTCATGGCCAGTACGTAGTCCCGCTTGGAGATCGACATCGCGCTGGCACGAGCCAACCTAATGACCGCAGGCGTCGTCACGGCCCCGAGTGCGGCGCCGGTCTTGAGGACCGCCTCCAGTGTCGTCTCCGGCGGCCCGAAGGCAGCCGCCAGTGCGATCAGCAGGATCAGCGGGGGGATCGAGATCACCGCGTCGGTGGCGACGCTCGTCATGGTGTCCGGCCAGCCCCGGTAGTAGCCGGCTGCTGTGCCCACGATCCCGCCGACGACGACACTCACCACCACGGCGAAGAGTGCGATGCTCAGACTGACCCGAGCACCATGGATGACCTGCGCAAGCGTGTCCAACGCGTAGCTGTTGGTGCCCAACGGATGCGCGGAGAGAAGATCGACCGGGCGACCCGCTGAATCGTCGATGGTGGCCGCCGTGTCGATGTGCTCGCCCAAAGGGAGCGCATCAGCCAGCAGCACCACGCCCAGCACGAGGATCATCCACGACGCGGCCAACCAGGCAGCGGTGTCGATCGCTCGGCCCGTCCCCAGTTCGACGAGACCGACCACGCCCTGCGTCAGCAGCCACAGCCCGGCCACGACCGCGAGGATCATCGCCGGTCCGTCGATGACACCGATCTCGGCCACGCCGCAGGCGAGGGCCCCGAGACCCACGCACACCTGCAACACGCGCACCAGAATCCGCCAACTCGACCTACTCTTGTGCTCAGGCATTTCGCGTCCTCGGATCCACGTAGGCATGCAGTGCATCAACCGACAGGTTGGCTGTGACATAGACCAGCGCAATCACGAGAACCCCGCCTTGAACCAGGGTGTAGTCGCTCGAGCGCGCCCCATCCACGATCGCCGTGCCCATGCCGGGCAGGGCGAAGATCTTCTCGACGATCACCGAACCGCCGATCAGGCGGCCCAAACTCAATCCAGCCATCGTCAGCAGCGAGGAGAGCGAAGGGCGCAGAGCCTCGCGCAGGAGGATGTGTCCGGTCGGCATGCCCTTGGCACGTGCCGAGAGGATGAAGTCCTCACGCAGGGTCTGCATCAGGTCAGCCCTGAGCAGCCGGGTGAAGATGGCGATCTCGCCGATCGCCAGCGTCAGGATCGGAAGCATCGCATAACGCAGGTTGTCGATGAGGCCGTACTCGCTCGGCCGGGCCCACTGACCTATCGGGAACCACTGCAGATGCACCCCGAACAGGAGCAGGACCAAGATCCCGACGAGGAAGTTGGGTACCGAGATCATCGCGAACATGGTCGACGAGGTGACCCGGTCGAACCGGCCGCCGGACCAGTACGCCGACAACAATGCCAAGGGAACGGAGACCATAACTGCGAGCAGGAGGGCCAGACCCGCCAACTCCAGATTGACCGGCAGCGCCTCCGTCAGACGCTCAACCACGGTCTGGGACGGGACGGTGATGCTGCGGCCGAGGTCTCCGGTCACGGCATCACCCAGCCAGTGGACGTAGCGAACCGGAAGCGGCTCGTCCAGGTTGAGCTGTTCGCGGATCTCTGCATACTCCTCGGCGGTCGCCTCAGCGCCGGCAATCTGGATTGCAGGATCCCCCGGGACCAGATCCACGAGTAGGAAGGTGCCGATCGAGATCAGCAGCAGCATCGGCACCAGTAACAGCAGTCGCCTCAGCAGATTCTTCATTATGCCTCCGGGTAACGAGACCGAACCTGACGAGTCGGTACCGATAGTGGGGACGGCGGACCGGAAGGCCATCGCCTTCTCGGCCCGCCAGCCGTCAAACGCCTTGGTTCCCTAGGTGAAGCGAACGCGGGTCAGAACCGCAGCGCCCACTTGGCCGCAGCCGCGAGCTCGGGGTCTTCGCTGTCGAGGAGACTGCGCAGCCAGCGCTCCTGCTCCGGATCCGTGTCCTCGACCGTCGCGAAGCCCATCTCGTCCGTCCGGCTGAAGATCTCCACCGTGACCAGACCCTCGGGGCCGACCGTGTAGGGGCCGTATGGCTCGTTGGGCTTGGTCACCATGATGTCGCCGGGACCGAGCTCACGATCACCGCTCATCACGCTTCCCTTGATGATCGCCTCGAAGCGGTAACAGTTGTGCATGTGACGCCACAGCAGGTAGCCCGGAGGCATGTAGAGGACCGAGGCCATCGGCGTCGCGCCGTCGTTCGGATCGCCCAGCGGGAAGCGCGCCATCGTGAGGTCCATCGCCTCGGCCAACTTGCGGCTGAAGGAGGTCTCTTCGTCCTCGGGGCCGATGCCCCAGAAGCCCTCGTCGTCAATGTTGTAGTAGCTCATCGAACTCTCCGTTTCCTCAGTTGATCCAGGCCTGGTCGAGGTAGACCTCGGTGACCTGATTGGCGTAGATGCCGTGCACGTTGTTCGCCCAAGCGACCCGCTCCTCCATGGCGCCTTCGACAACCCACGGCATGCCCTCGTCGAAGGCGGTACCGACCTTGGCGATCGCCGCCTGCTTCTCCTCGGTGGTCACGGACGCGAACATTTCGTCCAATGCGGCATCCAGGGCATCGTTCTGGTAACCGGTGCGGTTGCGTAGGGAATCACTGCGCAAGTTGGTCCGAATGGCCATGATCCCGGCGTCATCCGGGCCGACCGGGAGACCGCCGAGCACCAGGTCGAAGTCCTGCTTGACGTTCGTCTGCTCGATCAGCTGCGCCTGCTCGAACTCCTTGACCTCGGTCGACATCCCGACCGCGTCGAGCATCGCCTTAAGGGCCTGCATGCGCTGTCGCTCGGGACCTGCGCCGAACAAGCGGATCTTGCCGTTCCACCCGGCAGCCTTGGCCTCGGCAACGAGCGCCTTTGCTTGCTCCCGATCGAAGCCTGCGACGTCGCCGCCGGGGCCGAATGGGTAGTCGTCGGTGAACATGCCGTCGGCGACGATCGCCTTGCCGCCATAGACACGGTCGTTTAGCTGGTTCCGGTCGATCGCTGCGTTGACGGCCTTGCGTACGCGCACGTCGTGGGTAGCGGCGCCGGGACGCGCGTTCATCATCAGGTTGCGCCCCATCTCCTGGACCGCCGAGTAGCCCTCCAGGTCCACATCGTTGACGATCGCGATGGCTGACGGAGAGCGCAGGAAGGCAGCCTGGATCTGGCGTGACTTCAGGGCCTCGGCGGTGGTGTCGCTGCCGCTGTCGCTAAAGCTCACGAACTTGAGCGCGTCGAGATACGCCGCGCCGCGGTAGAAGGCGTCGTTGCGGACGAGGTCGGCGCTCTCTCCCGGGCGGAAGGAGGAGACCTTGAACGGGCCAGCCCCCACGGGACTCTCTCCGTACTTGCACTCGGCGAGGAGGCCGTCCTCGGGGCACGCTTTGCGAACCGCCGTCGGCGACGGGACCATGCCGGGCTCGCCCGCCAGGATCATCGGCATCCCGGGCCAACCGTTGGGGGTCGTGATCGTCAACGTGAGGTCGTCAACCTGCTCGACGTCGCCGACGAGCGTCATGTAACCCTTGCTGCTGGTGTTCTGGGTCGGACATGCGCGCAGATCCTCACACCCCGGCGCGGTCTGGGCGCCCACTCGGTGGCGGTCCAGGCTGAACTTCACTGCGGCAGCGTCGTAGGGCGTGCCGTCGGTGAACTTGATCCCCGGCTTGATCTTCAGAGACCACTCTGTGAAGTCCTGGTTCGGAGTCAGTGACTCGGCCGTGCGAGGCTCGTAGCCATGCTTCTCAGGGTTCCAACGCATCACCGAGTCGTACACGGCCAGGAGCTCGATCCCGCCGGAGACGCCATAGCCGTAGTTGACGACTGGATCGAAGCTCATGGTGGGCATGAAGGTCGCGAAGGTCACCGAACCGCCGGACTGGGGCTCACCTCCGCCGCCCTTGTTGTCCGCTCCCGGGCCATCGCCCGAGCCACATCCAGCCGCCATTGCAGCAAGCGCCATCACCGCAAGACCGGCCATTCGTCGCTTCACGCTCTGCCTCATTGCCACCCCCAACTCATGTTCATGTGTTCCAGGTCACCGGGAACTTTGACCTACGGCAAACTGCAGTGTCAAGGATTTCTGACAAAGTCTCAGATTTTTTCTGAGAAGCTGTCAGAAGTGCCCACCTGATGCAATACTGCTGACATTGAAGCGGGTCGATTCGGAATCGCGACCAGCTCGCTTTGGCGACGATGAATCGCCCCTTGGCCCATTTCAAGGAAGGCGGAGCATGACCAAGATCTTCGACATGCATATTCACATCCTTCGCGATGCCCACCACGGCCAAGAGGTCCGGAACTACCTCCTCGCCGACCAGCCGGTCCCCCGCCACGTCGCGACGACGGGGACCGTGACTGAGACGCTCGAAATGATGCGGTCGACAGGAGTCGACCGAGCGAATGTAGTGATGTTCACCTGGACAGGCAGGTACTACCGCGACGGCCTTTACACGCTGCCTGACCGAGGAGACCTGGATGCCGCAGAGCACGAACTTCGCTCCCGGGTGGTCGGCCGCCTGATCGACAACAACAGGTGGGCGGAGGCGACGACACAAACCCACCCGAAGCTCGGATGGTTCTGTGGGATCGATCCCGTTCTGATGACCGAGGCGCAGCTGCTCGACGAGCTCGAGACCCGCTTGGCCGGCACTGCGACCGGAGTGGCGTTGATGCCACAAGACCTCGGCATCCGATGTGACGATCGGCGCCTATGGCCGGTCTATGACCACTGCAGCCGCCAGGGCACACCGGTGCTCATCGGCCTGAGCGGCGCCGGCCATAGGTTCGGACGCCCCCGTCAGCTGGCGCCCGTCCTGGCAGCATTTCCCGCCCTGAAGGTGATCCTGTCCCGCCTCGGCGACGAGTCCAGGTTCGGCGGACGCACGGACGACGAGGTAGTCATGCTCGCTCGGGCGTTCCCCGGAGTGCACGTCGACACCTCGATGCGCATGGCAGACGTAGCGCGCGGACTCGTCAGCCCCGACGCGGTGGTCCAGCATCTGCGCGCGGTCGGCGCCGACCGCGTCACCTATGGCAGCGGCTACTGCTTCAACGAACTGGTGCGCCAACCGACCAACGAGGACGCGAGAGGACCTCAGCACCGGTATCCCAACACCGTCCGAGCCGTCGAGACCCTACTCAGCCTGCCCCTGACGTCGACTGAGCTCTCCCTCATCGCCAGCGAGAACTTTCTCCGCCTGACCTCCAGATGATCCCCAAGGGAATCTCCGATTGACGCGCTCTCCCCCGGTTCCGGGCGGGCTCGCCGCCGGAGAAGAGCACGATGGGCCGCGCGATACCTCGCGCGGCCCATCGTCACAGGCAAGGGTCGCCAATCTCAGCGACGGAGCCTTCCTCAGACGCGATCGAGACTGAGCATACGAATGGCATTGCCCCGAAGAATCTTGTACTTCTCCTCGTCAGTCAGGCCCTGAAGGTGCTCCTCCGCAACCTTCTTCGTGTGCGGCCAAGTCGAATCAGTGTGCGGATAGTCTGTCTCGAATGTGATCGTGTCAATTCCGATCTTGTCTCGAGATTCGACTCCGTGATAGTCCTTAAAGAAGCAGCCGAATACATTACGTCGGTAGTAGTAGGAGGGCGGCTCGGGAGTCAGGCCCTTTGTGCCGATCCACGCACGGTGGTCCTCCCAGACAGCATCGGCACGCTCCAGCACGTAGGGCAGCCATCCGATCTGCCCCTCCGAATAGGCGAGCTTGAGTTCAGGGAACTCCACCAACTTGCCCGAGAAGAGCCAGTCCGCCAGCGACGCCATAGCATTGTTGAACGACAGCGTGGCCGCGACACCGTCCGGGGCATCACTTGACGTGGCAGGCATCCTCGACGACGAGCCGATATGCATGTTGATCGTCGTCGCCGTCTCCTCACATGCCCGGAAGAACGGGTCCCACTCGCCACTGTGAATACTCGGAAGCCCCAGGTGCGGAGGGATCTCACTAAATGTCACCGCATGCACACCGCGCGCCGCATTTCGGCGCACTTCGGCCGCGGCCAATTCAGCATCCCACAAGGGCACGATGATAAGCGGGATCAGCACACCGTTGCTGTCCCCACACCACTCGTCGACCATGTAGTTGTTGTAGGCCTCGATGCACGCGAGACCCAACTCACGGTCGCCGTTCTCAGTGAATGTCTGGCCGCAGAAGCGCGGGAATGTCGGAAAACAGAGGGAGCCGTCAACGTGGTTGTCCAGCATGTCCTTCACCCTGGCCTTGGGGTCATAGCAGCCCGGACGCATCTCGTCGTAGGTCATGGGCGTCATAGTCATCTCGTCGCGGCTGTAACCCGCCGCCGCAACGTGACGCTTGTGCACGTAGACCAGGTCCTCAAAGACCCAGACGTCCGCCTGTGGACCGCTGGGGTCCCAGGTGTGCTCGTAGCGACCGCCACCGACGTGGCGCATGGCACCAACACCCCGCCGTTCGACCCGCGGACCACGCTCCCGAAACTTCCTCGGCAGCCATTCCTGCCACAGGTGCGGCGGCTCCACGATGTGGTCGTCGACACTGATGATCATGGGAAGGTCGGACATAAACAGGCTCCTCGTCTTCAACTTCTGAGACACTCTCAGATCAGAGTCTGACACAACCTCAGATTTTCTGTCTAGCAGTTCCGAAGAACCTTGTTCGGCCACCAACTAATGGATAGGGTCTGCGACTATGTCTGAGACCGACGCGGAAGCTCGCCGCAACCAAGAGCAAGCAGTCCGCGCAACCGACGGACGGGTTCCCAAGCGAAGGGGACTCGCAACACGCCAGCGCCTTCTCGACGCCACCCGCACCGAATTGGGCAAGCGGGCGTACCGCTTCCTGACGGTGGCCGACATCGCTCGCGAGGCAGAGACCAGCCCCTCGACGTTCTACCAGTACTTTCCCCGAATCGACCTGGCGATCTTCGAGCTTGCGCAAGAAGTGATCCGGGACAAGAGCAGGCTTACGGTCATCGTTCAGGATGCAAGCTGGACGGGGGCCGATAGCCGCGCAGCGGCCCGCCGCCTCGCAGAGGAGTTCCTAAGCTTCTGGGAGGAGCACCGGGCAGTGCTCAAGGCGGTCGACATCCTGATGGGCGAAGGTGACGACCGCTTCTACGAGGCGCGGGTGAGTGTCCTCAGCGAACTGTCCTCTGCTTTCGAAGCGCAGGTCGAAGAAGGCGGCGTGGATCTTGCGCCCCCCGGAGATGCGAAGGCGGTGGGCGCCGTCCTGGTTTCGATGCTGGCACACGTCGCCGCATTCGAACCCGGTCTGACCTCCCGGGGCTACAGCAGAGAAGCCCTAGAGTCGGTGATGGCCGACATCATCGCCTCGATGATGCAGGGCGGAACCAACGCGCATACGACCTGATCGTTTCCTCGTCGGCACCCGCCGCACTCAACGCCTCTCCGGGCAGTTCTATACTGGACTCCACTTCTGCGACCGGGACCAACTTCATGGTCGGCTCAGCGGTCGACGGGTCGCTGCCGCGGCTGTGCTTGCGCTTGCGCTCGTCGGCGATCCAGGTGTCATGAAGGCGACCCAGTACCCGCGCGAGCATGTCGTGCCACTGGCCCGCGCCGAACCCCTCCAATGGACCGTCCTCGCCATACGCACTGGCCCACGCCATCCGCAACGCTTCCAGCTCCTGCGAAACGCCGGGAATCTCGACCCACCGTGCGGGGATCTTCTCGCCCAGCCGTAGGCGGTGCTCGGCCACGGCACCCACTCCTCTAGCGGAGCAACATCGGCGCCGACCGTCGCCCCTTCATCTCGAGTGGCGCCGCTAGGGGTGTTCTGCTCGATCCGATCTATCCGGTTCGTCAGCACCTCCAGGGTGTCGAACACCGCGGTGAAAAGCTGCTCCACGTCTGGGTTGTCGCTCATACCCGTGACTTCCGTCGCCATGACGATGATGGTGCTGGCGCGAACTCGGCATCAAACCTGGCGGCCGCCTCCGAGTTGATCCGTGAACGCAGCACATCATCGCGGTACCACGGCGTCGCCACGGACTCCAACGTCTCTCGCGACACCACAGCCAGCAACTCATCGCAAGGAAGCGCGCGGAAATAGTCCGGTGTGGCCAATGCCTCCGAGACCAGATGCCGCGACGTAGGGGTCTGCCCCCGGTCTGGTTGACACTCGGGGTGTGCGGTAGTCAGGCCGCGTC
>NZ_JBLBWI010000026.1:0-37030 GCF_047308515.1 Nocardioides sp. Bht2 | reverse complement strand
TTCGAGTTCGAGATCGACACCACCCGCCCCAACGAGGCGTGGCGCGCCGAGGTCGCCGAGAACATGGCGGCCCGTCAGGCAGCTCAGTCCTGATGTCCGCCGACGGCGCAACCGCGCCTCGCCCGCCGCGGCCCGACGTCCGGTTGGACGACGGGCCGATGGCGCCGGTCGAGTGCACGGCGTGCGGCGCCTGCGTCGAGGTCCGCAAGAGCAGTTGGGACCAGACCTCGATCCAGTGGCACGCCGACGCGTTGGACCGTTGCGAGGAGCGCAAGTCTCCGCTCCCCCGTGCCGACCGCCCGAACCGGAACGCCTTCCTGGGCTGCGGAAAGCTCAAGGAGTCGGTGCGGATGGCAGCAGTGCGCGGCCAGCTCGAGATCCAGGACGAAGACCCCCTGAAGACCAACCCGGAAGGACACAAGTGACCGACCTCGCCAAGTACGGCCCCTGGGCCGTCATCGCTGGTGGCTCCGAAGGTGTCGGCGCCGAGTTCGCCGACCAGCTCGCCGCCGACGGCTTCAACCTGCTGCTGATCGCCCGCAAGCCGGGTCCGTTGGAGGAGACCGCCGCCAAGGTCCGCGAGCGTGGGGTCGAGGTGCGTACCGTCGCCGCCGACCTGACCAAGCCGGAGTCGATCACCGCGATCACCGAGGCCACCGCCGACGTCGAGGTCGGCCTGCTCGTCTACAACGCCGGCGCCAACAGCTACGGCGGCCCGTTCCTGGCCGGCGAGCTCTCGGGCTTCCAGGGCGTGATCGACCTGAACGTCACCGCGATGCTGGCGCTGGTCCACCACTACGCACCGAAGATGAAGGAGCGTGAGCGCGGCGGCATCCTGCTGATCGGCTCGCTGGCCGGTTACGTCGGCGCCTCCGCCGAGAGCATCTACGGCGGTGCCAAGGCGTTCAGCAAGATCTTCGCCGAGGGCCTCTGGGTGGAACTGCGCGAGTACAACGTCGACGTCGTCGAGTTCGTCCTCGGTCTCACCCGCACCCCGGCGATGGTCCGTGCCGGGCTGAACTTCGACATCCCGGGCGTCAACGTCACCGAGCCGGTGGACGCCGCCCGAGAAGCGCTCCTCGCCCTTCCCAACGGTCCGGTGCAGGTCATGCCGGGCAACGAGAAGGTCGTCGAGATCCGTTCCACCAGCGACCGCGCGAAGCTGGTCCTGGGCACCGAGAAGATGATGAAGCTGATGGTGCCCAAGCACTGACCTTGCCGCCACCCCGGCAACGCAGGCGTCGGCGCATCCACCGACGCCAACCCCACGAGGCCCGCCGAGAGAACATCAGTTCTCGGCGGGCCTCGTGCTGTCAGCGGTCAACGCCTGTTGGCCGGCGTCCGGTCGAGCCCGGTCCAGCCCGGTTCAGCCGAGACGCCGCGCGAACGCCACGGCCCGCTGGCGCAACTGTTCGGCGCGCTGCTCCGGCGTAACCAGTTGGTTCGCGGCGAACCGAGTGCGCGCTTCGCTGAGCTGCACCAGTTCCGTGCCGCGAACCGGCTGCGCGTCCGCGGCGAACACTCCGCCCTGCCACCGCGCGGTGATCAGGCCGGCGTCCAGGCCGCCGGTGTCGAGCCAGTTGTGCACGCCGGGGTCGACCGGACCGATCCAGTAGCTGAACGTGCCGTCCTCGTTGGCGATCGCCTGGCGGTTGTTGAGTCCGCCGAGTGCCGTGACCGACGGCCGGGTAACGCCCCAGGGGTCGGTCACCTCGAAGCCCAGGTAGTCGCAGCCGACCGGGTCGAGGGTGACCACGAGCCCCTCCCCTGCCGGCACCGCGAACGGAGCGGCGACCGAGGCGCCGAACGGTCTGCCGACAGGCTGCGGCAGCTTGTTGACCTCACGGGCGCCGTAGAGAAGCTCGTTGTTGTAGGCCAGCCAGTAGATGCTCAGCCGCTCCGCGTTGGCCACCGCGATCTCGATCAGCTCGTCGCGGGTCTGCGCGGGCGGTGCCGTCGGGCCGGCGATGCGTTCGATCTCCAGGTGCAGCGGCTCCTGGTCCTCCCAGACGGTGAGGGCGTCCCGGACCAGTAACCAGGTGCTGGTGGGCAGCGAGTTGAGGTGGTGGGCACTGCCCGCGACCGGCTCGGGACCGACCGTCACCTCGAAGCGCCCCTCCGCGTCGGTGGTCACCTGGTGCGAGAGCAGGACCGAGGCGATCACCGCTCCTTCTCGGGTGACCGCGCCTTCGGCTTCCGGCTGGCCGTAGCAGATGAAGGAGAACTGAGCGGCCGGTCGCTCGGGCACCCGGGCGCTGATCCGGTAGGTCGAGACGCCGTCGATGGCGGTGCGCCGGTGCACGTTGTCCGGGTTGTCGATCCCGTAGCCCGAGTTAGGAACCTCGAGGCCGGGCCAGGAGTGCGCGGCGCAGGCGGACCAGAGGAACGCCGGACGCGCCGGGTCGGAGACCAACGCGTGCTGGATCGCTGCCGCGGTGATCGAGGCCGCGGCCTCAGCCGCACTGGCGATGCCGGCTGCGCTGCCGCCGCAGACAGGGTCTTCCAAGTAGAGCTGCTCGACCCGATCCCGGGCCGCACGCAACGCAGGCTCCGTCATCAGCTCGACCAGTAGCGCGTCGCGGCTGACCTGGTCGGAGGTGGCGAGTGCGGAGCCTGCGCCGCTACCCATCAGGCGTCCTGGGCCTTGACCGCCGCCGCGGCGTGCACCCCGGCGCGTCGTCCGAAGAAGGTTCCGTCGCCCAGCGAGGTACCGGAAATGTAGCCCTCGCCATGCATCCCGGACGACGCCCGCCCAGCCGCGTAGAGGCCGGGCACCGGGCCGCCACCGACGCTGAGTACCTGGCCGTCGACGTCGGTCGCCAGACCGCCCAGGGTGAAGCCGGAGAAGCCAGTGGTCTTCACATCGCCACCGCCGAAGGTGATCCGCGGATCGATCGCCGCCCACGGGCCCTCCAGGACCCGGATCCACTTGTCGTCCTTGTGATACAGCGGATCGGTTCCGCTCTCCGCGGCGTGCCGGTTGTAGGCGGCCACCGTGGACTCCAACGAGCCGGGCGGCAGCCCGAGGTCACTCTCCAGCTCAGCCAGGGTCTCCGCGCCGTAGCTCGGCCGCACGCCCCACAGGTCGCCGGGCGGGACGTCGTCCAGGCCGGCTTCGTCGAGGATCACCCAGCACGGTCCGGGCTGGTGCAGCGCCGCGTGGCTGAAGAGGCCGGGATAGACGTCCTCGTTGATGAATCGGTTGCCCTGGCCGTTGACCAGCATCCCGCGGCAGACCATCGCCGGCAGCGCCGTGTAGGCCGCCTCCACGAAGCCCATCCGCCGGGTCTGGGCGCCGATCGCCATACCCATCTCGATGCCGCTACCGTCGTCGCCGCCGTCACTGACCTTGCCGTGGCCCAGCAGCACCGGCGCATGGTCGGCCAGCATCTGCTCGTTGTCGACGAAGCCGCCGGTGGTGAGCACCACGGCCTTCGCCCGGTACCTGACGTCCTTGCCGAACTTGCGGGCGGTCACGCCGACCACCCGGTCGCCGTCCAGGATCAGGGAGATCGCCTTGGTGTCGGTGTGCGTCTCGGCGCCGAGCGCGTCGCACGTGGCACTGAGTGCCGCCATCACCGCGTGCCCGCCGAAACCGGTTGCGGCGGGTCGGTGGCCGCGTGGTACCGCGCGGGCAACCTCGTTGTAGGGCCAGGCGTTCTCGCCCAGCCACATCAGGCCGTCCTTGGTCGGCGGCATCCAGGTCGGTGCGTCGTAGAGCGACTCCACGAACTCGACACCACAGTCGACGAACCAGTCGAAGAGGTCGACCGAGCCGTCGCAGTAGAGGCGGACCTTCTCTTCGTCCGCGTACGGGCCCAACGCCTTGCTCAGGTAGGCGAACATGTTGTCCGCGTCGTCGTCGGTGAAACCGCAGGCCTGCTGCAGCGCCGTGCCACCGCCGAGGTAGAGCTCGCCGCCGGACTGGGCCGACGAACCGCCCGAGCCGCTGAACCGTTCGAGCACGATCACCGACGCACCCGCCCGGCGAGCCTCGATCGCAGCCGCCGCGCCGGCACATCCGTGCCCCACGACCAACACGTCAACCTCGTGATCGAAACTGTCGACCTGGCTCAGCTGAACGGGTTTGGTCACGGGTCACTCCTTGGCGGGGTTACGGGACGGTAGGGCGCGGTGGTGGTCCAGGTGTGGCCCCAGTAGCTGGGCCGGGTGATCTCTTCGGAGGTGTACGACGTCTCGTCGACGCGGACCCCGTCCGTGCCGTACTGGATGTCCCAACCGCCGGGCACCCGGACGTAGAAGGAGACCATCCGGTCGTTGGTGTGCCGCCCCAGGGTCGAGGAGAGCGAGAAACCCGAGACGTTGACGGCGTCGAGGGCCATCCCGACGGCGTCCAACGAGTCGACCTCGAGACCGAGGGCGAGCACGCCCGGGCCGTGGCCGACGGGGGCCGGGCAGAGCGCAAGACTGTGGTGACGCTGATTGACGCCGAGGAAGCGGATCCGCTCCGGCGGCTCATGCAGCGAGGGGTCCGAGAGCGCCGCGTCGGCAGCCGCGTGGGGTGCCGACTGGGACTTGCCCCAGGCCGAGCCGAGCCGGATCGCGCCGCGGGGCAGGAAGCCGAGCACCTCGGTGTAGAAGGTGACCGACTCCTCCACGTGCACGCTGGGTAGGACGACGTGGCCCATGCCGACGTCGGCCGTGGCGAACCGCTGACCGTGGGCGGTCAGTACCGGGCGATGGTCGAGGACCGGCCCGAAGAAGACCTCGACGGGCGATCCCGACGGGTCGGCGAAGCGGATTCCCGCTTCGATCTGACGCTGCGCGCACTCGACCGGGTCGAGTTCGCGGACCGGGGTACCCGAGGCGCCGAGAGCGCGACCGACCGCCGCCAGGGCGAACTGGTCACGCACCTCCCAGCCGACAGCAAGCAGCTTGTCGACGTCGCCGGGCAGGACGAGGAGCCTGGAGCTCCTCTCGTCCATCCGGAGGTGCAGGCCGTCCTTGCACGGGCCCGGCACCTCCTGGAGGCCGAGGGCCCCGACCGCCAGCTCACGCCAACGGTCGAGGTCACGACTCTGGACCCGGAGATACCCGAGCCCCCGGATATGCGTCATCTCATCCTCAGATCATGGCCAGCATCGGGCCAGGCGGCGGGGTCACGTCCATCTCGGTGAGAGCGGTGGCGTGGAAGACCGATCCGGGCACGTGGATGGCGTGCACCAGACCCATGTGGCCGTCGCGCCAGAAGCGCTGGATCGGGTTGTCCATCCGCATGCCGTTGCCGCCGGAGCGGGCGACGATCTCGTCCATCGCGCGGACCGCACGCCAGGCCGCGGCGACCTGGGTACGACGCGAGGCGGCACGGTCGGCGAGAGTGGCCTTGATGCCCTTCTCCGCCATGTCGTAGAAACGGCTCACGTTCTCAATGATCGCAGTACGCGATGCCTTGATCTCCTCGGCCGCCGCGCTGATCGCGAAGAGCACGTACGGGTCGTCCTTGGCCTTGGTGCCGGTGATCTGGACCCGGTTGCGCTGGTAGGCGAGGTGGCTGGCCAGCGCGCCTTCGGCGATTCCGACGACGGCACTGGTGATGCCCATCGGGAAGGCCGTGGTGAACGGGATGTGGTAGAGCGGGTTGGTCAGACCCGCCTCCTTCGGCTGCGAGCCGTCGAGGAACTTCGAGAAGGCGATCGCGCGTGCCTCGGGGATGAAGGCGTCCTTGACGATGATGTCCTTGGAGCCGGTGCCGCGGAGGCCGACGACGTCCCAGCTGTCCTCGACGATCTCGTAGTCCGAGCGCGGCAGGATCACGTGGTAGGGCTGCGGCGGCATGGCCGGCTTGCCCTCGGCGTCGCCGAGCATCGCGCCCAGGAAGATCCAGTCACAGTGGTCGGTGCCGGAGGAGAACTGCCAACGACCGTTGAAGATGTAGCCGCCGTCGACGGGCTTGATGACGCCCATCGGGGCGTACGGGGAGGCGACCCAGACGTCGTTGTCCTTGCCCCAGATCTGCTCCTGGGTGTCGGCGTCGCACATCGCCATCTCCCAGGGGTGGACGCCGACGATGCCCGCGACCCAACCCGTGGAACCGTCGAGGGAGGCCAGCTTCATGACGGCCTCGACGAACTCGGCCGGGTGCGCCTCGGTGCCGCCGTACTTGGCGGGCTGGAGCATCTTCATGACGCCGTTGGCGCGGAGCAGCTCAGCGGTACGCGGGGTGAGCTTGCCGAGCTTCTCGTTCTCGGGGCCGTTGGCTGCGATCTCGTCAGCCTGGGCCTCGATCGCCTCGAGGACGGGGTTCGTCACGGGTGGTCCTCCACAGTTCCATCAAACACCGGGCTGATTCCCGGTGCCGCCAGATTCTCAGCGGGCACCCGGCAACGCCACAGCCCCTCCCGATCACTGGGAGGGGCTGGCGGGCGTTGCTGGTGACGGAGGTTCGGCGGAGCCGCTCCTCGGGCTCAGTCGGTACGCAGCAGGAAGGCCAGAACGGCGGCTTCCCAGGCTGCCTTCTGCTCGATCATCACCCAGTGGCCACAGTTCGGGAAGACGTGCACCTCGACGTCGGGGATGGTCCGCATCGGGAGCAGCATCATGTCGACCGGGCTGACCCGGTCGTCGCGGCCCCAGGTGATCAGGGTGCGAGCCTTGATCTTGTGGAACTCAGCCCAGTAGGGCGGCTCGGGCGATGCGGCCTGGAACTTGTCGAGCGCCTCCATCGCGGCGCGGGAGTACATCATCCGGGCAGCCTTGAGGGTGGACGGCTCGGTGGCCTGCTCCCAACGGGCCTCGATCAGCTCGTCGTTGATCATGCCGCGGTTGAAGACCATCGAGTTCAGCCACTGCACCAGGCGCTCGCGGGTCGGGTCGTCGGTGAAGTCCATCAGCAACTGCAGGCCCTCGCCGGGGCCGGGGCTGAGCAGGTTCTTGCCGATGCCGCCCACGGTGACCAGGCGACGAACACGGTCCGGCTGGGCCATCGCGAAGCGGCCACCGACGATGCCACCCATCGAGTTGCCGATGATGTCGACCTGGTCGATGCCGAGCCCGTCGAGGTAGTCGCCGACGGCGGGCAGCGCGGCGGCAAGCGGGTGCTTGTCGACCGGGTCGCTGACGCCGAAGCCCGGGAACTCGAGGATCAGGCAGCGGTAGTGCTGGGACAGGGCCGGGAGGTTGTCGGCGAAGTTGCGCCAGCCGGTGACGCCGGGGCCGGAGCCGTGGAGCAACAGCAGCGGCGGCGCATCAGCCGGGCCAGCCTCGTGGTAGCGCAGCACGCCGCGCTCGGTTGCCAACTCTCGCAAGGTCTCTTCTCGATTGAACACTGGCTCAATCTAGGGGGGAACGGAACCGACCACCGGGAAATTCCCGATGGTCGGTTCTCGAACTTGCGGATTCTGCGGATCAGTGGGCGCTGACGATCCGGTTCCGGTTGGGGCCGGAGACGACGTCACCGAAGAGGTCCAGCGAGATCCGGCGGGCGGCGTCGACCACCAGCGGAGCGACCCGTTCCAGCGGCATGCTGACCTCGCCGACGACCGAGACGGCACCGACCGGGCCACGAGGGCCACGGATCGCGGCGGCGGCACAGGCGATGTTGTCGAAGCTCTCGCCGACCTCCAGGGCCAGGCCGTGACGGGCCCGGATCCGGCCGAGCTCGAGGTGAAGCTCGCCGAGCTCGGCGATGGTCTTGGGGGTACGGCGGCTCATGTGGTCGGCGAGCAGCAGATCGACCTCCTCCGGCTCGATCCAGGCGAGCATCGCCTTGCCGAGGCCGGTGCAGTGGGCCGGAGCCCAACCGCCGACACGGGACGGCGCGATCGCGGCGAACCGGCCGCCCATCTTGTCGAGGTAGTGGACCTGGTGACCGACCAGGACACCGAGGTGCACCACGGCGCCGGTGCGCAGCAGCATGTCGTGCAGGTACGGAGCAGCAGCCGCACGCAGTTCGCTGTGGTCGCCGGCCCCTCCGCCGAGCGAGAGCGAGCGACGGCCGAGGCTGTAGCCGAACGAGGTGTGGGCCAGCCAGTCCAGACGGACGAGCTGGTCGAGGATCCGGTGCGCGGTGGACCGGGGCAGGTTCGTGATGCGGGCGACGTCTTCGAGCGTATGGCGGCTGTCGCGACCCTGGAAGACATCCAGGATCAGCGTCATCCGCTCCACCATCGACGGCGGCAAGTCGCGGCGCGCAGCTGCCTGCGCGTCGACGGACTCCATGGCGGTCTCGGGGGCGATCGACATGGTTTTCCCTCCCAGCTCTCAGTGCAAAACTGAAATGAATTCTGCCCTCCGACAGTAACCCGGCTCACGCTCCAAGGGAAGTCCTGAACTGAAATTGATTCTAGGTAGAAATCTGCTAGCTGTTCCGATCAACGAGACCGAGCACCCCACGCAGCCGGGAACCGCCCTTGGATGGCAGACCCCGACCTATCAAGGAGTCACCATGCGTCTGGGGCTCAACAGCCCGCTGGTCACCGCCTTTCCCGGCCAGCACTCCCCCTGGGAACGCTCCGCAGGAATTGCCGAGCTGACCGCCGTCGCCGAGGCCGCCGACCGGCTCGGGTTCGACTACCTGACCTGCTCCGAGCACGTCGCCGTTCCGAGCCAGGTCGCAGCCGAACGCGGCGGCACCTACTGGGACCCGCTGGCCACGCTCTCCTACCTGGCCGCGCGGACCACGCGGATCCGGCTGCACACCCAGATCCTGGTGATCGGCTACCACCACCCGTTGGAGATCGCCAAGCGCTACGGCACCTTGGACATGATCAGTGGCGGCCGCGTCGTCCTCGGCATGGGAGTGGGCTCCCTCAAGGAGGAGTTCGACCTGCTCGGCGCCGACTGGGAGAAGCGCGGCAAGGTCTCCGACGACGCCCTGGACGCCCTGCGCAGCTCGCTCTCCAAGCGCGAGGTCGAGCACCACGGTCCGTTCTTCGACTTCACCGACCTCGTCGTCGAGCCGCACGCGGTCCAGCAGCGGGTGCCGATCTGGATCGGCGGACACACCCCGATCAGCCTGCGCCGCGCGGTCAAGTACGGCGACGGTTGGTGCCCCTTCGGCCTCCCCCACGACAAGCTCGCCGAGATGTTGAGCGCCGTGGAGATCCCGGACGGATTCGAGATCGTGCTCGGCGCCGGACGACCGCTCGACCCGACCGGCGACGCCGAACGCACCGCCCGCGCGCTGCGCCGCACCCGCGACGCCGGCGCCACCATCGCCAACGTGCACATCCAGGCCGGCTCCGCGACGCACTACGTGGAGCAGCTCGAGGCCCTCGCCACCATTTCCGCAGAGCTCCAGGAGGACTGATGACCGACGTCGCCGCGCAACTCGAAGCAATCACCGCTCGACTCCAGGTTCTGGAGGACCAGGCCGAGATCACCCGGTTGATCGCCTCCTACGGGCCGCTGGTCGACGCCGGCTGCGCGGACGAGGTCGGCGCCATCTGGACCGAGGCGGGCATCTACGACGTCGACGAGATGTACATGGGTTCGCGTGCCGAGATCGTGGCGATGGTCAACGGCGATGCGCACCAAGGCCTGATCGCGAAGGGCTCCGCGCACTTCCTCGGGCCGGCCACCGTCACCGTCGACGGCGACACCGCGGTCGCGGTCTGCCAATCGATCCTGATGGTGCACCACAAGGAACGGTTCATCCCCGCCCGCGCCGGCATCCACCACTGGGAGCTGGAGCGGACCGCGGACGGATGGCAGACCACCTGCCGCACCTCACGGCTGCTCGACGGTGACGCCGAGACCCGGGCCCTGATGGCGGCCGGCGCGAAGGGCGAACGCCGTGGCTGAGGGCCGTCTCGCCGGCCGCGTCGCGGTGATCACCGGCGGCGGCGACGGCATCGGTGCCGGCATCGCACGTCGTTTCGCCGCCGAGGGCGCGAAGGTGGTGGTCGCGGAGATCAATGCCGAGAAGGGCCAGCAGGTTGCCGACGAGATCGGCGGTCTCTTCATCCCCGTCGACGTGATGGACCGCGAGCAGGTGGAGAGCATGGTGGCCACCACGGTCGCCGAGTTCGACAGCATCGACATCCTGGTCAACAACGCCTGGGGCGGTGCCGGGATCGGCCGCGTCGAACTCAAGACCGACGAACAACTCCAACGTGGCTTCGCGATGGGCTACTACGGCCCGTTCTGGGCGATGCGTGCCGCCTACCCGCACATGAAGGCGGCCGGCTGGGGCCGGATCGTCAACATGGTCAGCCTCAACGGCATCAACGCGCACATGGGCACGCTGGAGTACAACTCGGCCAAGGAGGCCCTGCGCACCCTGAGCCGGACCGCCGCCCGCGAGTGGGCCCCCAGCGGTGTCACCGTCAACGTGATCGCACCCGGCGCCCGGAGCGCGGCCTTCGAACGGATCGTCGCCGCCCGGCCCGAGATCGCCGCCGCGGCAGACAACGCCAACCCGATGGGCCGGATGGGCGATCCCCTTGCGGACATCGCTCCTGCGGCCCTGTTCCTCGCCTCGGAGGACAGTCGATACGTGACAGGCAATACCCTGTTCGTGGACGGTGGCGGCCACATCAACGGCGTCGCCTGGACCCCTGACCTCGACGCTCAGGCCTGAGGTCACCCACTCATCCCAGAACGGAGACCCCGGCAGATGGCACCCGATCGCCGCTGGCCACGCAGTGTCTATGCGGAAGGGACCGAGCCGGACTACCGGTTCAGCTTCGCCAACGAGCGCACCTTCCTCGCGTGGATCCGGACGGCGTTGGCCCTGCTGGTCGCCGGGGTCGCCGTGGACGTCGTCGACCTGTCGCTCTCCGACGCCACCCAGAAGGCGTTGGCCGTCCTGTTGGTCGCTGCAGGCCTGCTCACCACCGTCGCTGCCTGGCTCCGCTGGGCGAGTGCCGAGCGCGCGGTCCGTCGCGCCGAACCCCTGCCCTCGTTCGGGATCGGGGTCGGGATCGCCCTGGTGCTGATCGCGGCCGCCGCGATCGCGTTGGCCGGACTGCGCTGAGTTGGCCACCTTCGACGACCCCGGGATCGCCAACGAGCGCACCGCGCTCGCCTGGCAACGCACAGCGCTCTCGATCGTCGGCGGCGCAGCCATCCTGGCCCGGCTGCGGGCAGCGGACCTGGCCGTGTTGGCGGTTCCGCTCGCCCTGGCAGCGATGCTCGGGCTCTGGGTACTGTTCGAGAGCCGGGGTCGATACCGGCGCACCGTCCGCGCCGAGCGGCGCGGCGGCCGGGCGCCTGCTGCACTGACCCTCGCAACGGCGTTGATCGCCCTGAGCGAACTGTTCGCTCTTCTACGCTGAGCCATCCGGCTCCAGATGTGAGAAGCAGCCCCACGGAGTTGCTTCACGCGGCACACTTAAGCCAGGGATTCCCATGGGAGGTTTGATCGCAGATGTCCGCTCGTTCACAGGTTCTTGAGGCGCTCGCCGACTTCGCCCGAGGTACCGATGCCCGTGACTGGGTGACCCTTCGCGGCCTGCTCGCCGACGACGTCCGCGGCTACGGCACCGACGGTGCGGAGCAGGTGATCGCGCAGATGCGTGCCCACCTCGACGGATGCGGCCCGACCCAGCACCTGCTCGGCAACCACCGGGTCAGCTTCACCGGCGAGGACAAGGCCCGGACCTGGAGCTACGGCCGGGTGATGCACCTCGGCGCCGGCGACAAGGCGAGCAAGACCCTGGAGCTCTTCGGCGAGTACGACGACACCTGGGTCCGTAAGGGCACCGGCTGGGTGCTGCACCGGCGCTCGTTCGAGATCTCCATCTCGCTGGGCGACTGGGGCGTGCTGCGCAAGGCGCAGTAGCTCCGCCGAGTCAGGTCGCAAGAGATGCCGGAGCTCGCGTTCACCTGGTGGGGACATGCCAGCGGCGTGCTCGAACTGGGTGACACCCGGATCGCTCTCGACCCGGTCTTCAGCAGGCAGCTCTACCACCTCCGACGCCGGATCGAGCTGCCTGCCGAGTTGCGTACGCCGCAGGCAGACCTGGTGCTGATCTCGCATCTGCACGCCGACCACCTGCATCTGCCGTCATTGCGACGGTTCGCGCCCACCACCCGGCTGATCGTGCCCCGCGGAGCAGCCCCGTTGTTCGCCTCGATGCCGAACCCGCTCACCGAGGTGGTCCCCGGCGAGCTGGTCCACCACGGCGACCTCCGGATCGAGGTGTTGCCCGCCCACCACGATGATCGCCGGCTCCCGGGTTCCAAACTCCGCGCACCGGCGCTCGGCTTCCGGATCGCCGACCCGGTGCACAGCGTCTGGTACCCCGGCGATACCGGCCTCTTCGACGGGCTCGCCGACGTCGCCGCGGTCGACCTGGCGATCGTCCCGATCGGCGGCTGGGGCCCCACCCTCGGTGAGCACCATCTCGACCCGTCGCAGGCCGCCGAGGCGATCCGCCGCGTCGGCGCCGAGTGGGCGGTCCCGGTCCACTACGGCACCCTGTGGCCGATCGGCCTGGAGGTCGCCCGACGCACCCGGCAACGGCTCTTCGTCGAGCCCGCCGACCGGTTCACCGAGGAGATGCGGACCGTCCTTCCCGCCGTCCGGCTCGACGTCCCCGCCCCCGGCTCCCGCCTCCACCCCAGCTAGTCCCTCCGGGAGATAGTCCCTGACGAAAAGCCCCCGAAATCGGCGATTTCAGGGGCTTTTCGTCAGGGACTATCGGGAGCGTGACGCGAAGCGGTGAGTTGGTGGCTCCGGATCAGCGGTCGAAGGCGTCGAGAACCTGGCGCTCGGTGAGGCCGTAGTCGCTCAGGGAGTAGGCGTGGTTCGGTGCCGCCTTACCCTCACGGGCCTCCCGGTCGACGGCGGCGATCGCCGCTTCGACGTCACTGTTCCAGTCCAGCCCGAAAGCGTCGTAGACCGCACGGGCCGTACCCACCTGATCCCGCACCAGATCGCCGAAACCGATCTCGACGAACTGGCTCTGGTCATAGGCGGATCGCGCATCGTGGAACGCGTGGTAGGCATGCGACCACAGCTCCAACTGGCTACGGCCCAACCGCTCCCCCACGAACGTCTCCGACTGTCCGGCCGTGGTCTCGGCGGTCAGCGAACAGGCCGAGGCGATGCAGGTCACCGGCTCGCGGTGCGTGTAGACGATCAGCGCATCCGGGTAGACGCTCATCACCGCGTCCAGCGCGCTCATGTGCGACGGGTTCTTCAGCACCCACCGCTTCTCGACATCGTTGATCCCGATCAACTGCAGGTTCTCCCGGTGCCGGGCATAGGCGTCGGTCCAGTCCTGCCGGCGCAGCCACTCGGTGTACTGCGGCAGGTAGGCCAACGACTCGTAGGAGTTGGACTTACCGGTCTGACGCAGCAACCGCCAGCACTCCTCGACCGTGGTCGCATCCAGGTAGTGGATACCGGCATAGTCGGGAGACGCCTCGTGGTGCGCGGCGAAGGAACGCTGCATCGCGGTGAAGATCGGGTCGGCCTCCCAGGTCTCCCGTGGCGGCCGCGGCTGCGGGAACTGGGTCAGCCACATCTCCAACCCCTGTGCGGCCGGATCGGCATGGAGCAACCGGTGCAGGATCGTGGTCCCGGTCCGCGGCATGCCCATCACGAAGACGGGCCGCTCGATCCGCACCTGGTGACGCTCGGGATGCGCGGCGAACTGGGCCTGGGTCAGCAGCCGTCCGACCAGCGCGCTCTTGACCTCCGAGCGTTGGAAGTAGCGCCCGCGTGGGGTGAGCCCGGCCGCCGGCGAGTTCAGGTCGTCGACCAGGACCCGCAGCCCCTCCTCGTGACGCCCGTCCCCGAAGTCGGTCAACCCCGTCGACCGGACGGCGGCCTCGGCGATCTCCTCGTAGCTCCCGACGGTCTCCCGTTCGCGCGCCATCACGTTGTCACTCATCGTCGAACTCCCTGCTCGCTGCTCATCCTTCTCCGGCCCGCCCTCACGAGATCATCCGCCGCGCGATACCGACCTGCCGCTCCGCGATCCGGCCGGCGTACTGCTCGGCGGTGACCTGGTTCTGCGGGTAGTAGGGCAGCCGCGCCGCGACGTCGTCGAAGGCGACCAGCTCGACCTGCGGGCCGTCGTCGGCGGTCAGCGGTCGTTCGACCCGTTGCCAGCGCAGCATGATCACTCCTGCGGCATGGCCGGTGGTGTCGAGCCAGTTCGCGATCCCCGGGTTCCGCGTCGAGATCACGTAGCGGAAGTAACCGTCAGGGTCGGCCTGTGCCTGGGCGCCGGTCAACGAGGACTGATAGTGCTCGTAGTCGGTGGAGACGTACCACTTCGAGCCGATCTGGATCGCCTGGTACGGCGCTGCGTCACAGACCGGCACGGTGACGATCAGTGCCTGGTCGTCGGTCAGGTCGTAGTGGCCCAACGACGAGAACTGGCTGACCAAACCACCAGGCGTGGACCTCGGCGCCGTCAGCGTGTTCACCGGCTCGGTGTAGGTGAACCACTTGGGGAACTCGAACCAGGTCCGGATCCGACCGGTCAGCGCCTTGGCCGCCACCCGGTAGCGCTTGGCGACCTGCTCGCGGTCGAGCAGCGCGCGCGGCACCCCGGCGGTGTCGAGCCGCTGGATCCGGATCGTGCCGCGCTGCTCGTTCGACCAGTCGTTGAAGACCTCCCGGATGATCACACTGGTCCCCTTGGTGAGCCCCAGCTCCGGGCCGAAGCGCCAGGAGAAGCTGCCGTCCTCGGCGACGTCCAACTCACGGTCGTCGAAGGAGGCCAGCGAGACCGGCGAACCGTCGGCGGTGTAGTTGCCGTCCATCACCTGGAAGGAGAGGTCCACCGAGCTCCCTCGAACACCGGAGATCTCGTAGGTGCCGCCGGCGTCGAGGTAGGCGTTGAAGTAGATCGCGTCCGGGTTGTCCAGTCCCTGGCGGGCGTACTGGTGTGTACCGTTCATCAGCACCGGATGGACCAGGTCGTAGTCGAAGGCGGCCTGGAGCGAGGAGCGGATGCTCCCCGCCAGGTAGTCGTAGCCCTCGGCCCGTTCCTGTTCGGTGATCTCGAAGGGCGGGTCCGCGATCAGCGCCTCCGCCTCGGCGATGGCCTCGCGGAGCTCCGCCGTCCACTCGTCAGTCATCACTCATCTCCTTGCTACGCAGGGCTTCCAGCAGAACCTGAACGGATTCGTCGACGCCGCCATCGGCAGGCGTGAGTCTGACCTCCGGTTCCGTGGGCGCCTCGTAGGGTGCGTCGATCCCGGTGAAGTCGGCGATCTCACCGGCTCGAGCACGTGCATACAGACCCTTGGGGTCGCGGCCCTCGCAGACCGCCAACG
The DNA here is from genome assembly GCF_047308515.1 of Nocardioides sp. Bht2. Classification (NCBI taxonomy): domain Bacteria; kingdom Bacillati; phylum Actinomycetota; class Actinomycetes; order Propionibacteriales; family Nocardioidaceae; genus Nocardioides; species Nocardioides sp. Bht2. The sequence continues at coordinate 21,832 of NZ_JBLBWI010000026.1, read as the reverse complement.
GCGTGTCCACGAAGACCTCCACGAACCGCAGGCCCGCTTCACGATGCGCGGCACGGACCCGGTCACGCGCGGCCGCGTCCGGGGAGACCAGGGAGACGATCGCGATCTGGCCGGTGTCGGCGAGGATCTGCGCCACCGCTCCGGTCCGCCGTACGTTCTCGGCGCGGTCGGCGACGCTGAACCCGAGGTCGGCGTTGAGACCGTGGCGAAGGTTGTCGCCGTCCAGGAGGTAGGCGGCGCGGCCGCTCTCACTCAGCTGGCGCTCGGCCTCGACCGCGATCGTGGACTTGCCCGAGCCCGAGAGCCCGGTCAGCCAGACCGTCATCCCCCGGCCGGCCTCCGGTGCCGGACGTGCGGCGCGTTCGACGGCGCCGTTCTGCCAGACCACGTTGTCATAGGAGACGGCCGGCCCGGTGATCATGCCGGCGGCCACCGTGTTGTTAGTGGTCTCGTCGATCAGGATGAACGAGCCGGTCTCGCGGCTGCGGCGGTAGGCGTCGAAGAGCAGCGGCTGCTGGGTCCGCAGGGTGACCCGGCCGATCTCGTTGAGGCCCAGGTCCGCGACCTCCTCGTCACGGTGCAGCGTATTGACGTCGAGCCGGTAGTCGATCTTCTCCACCACGGCACGCGTGGACCGGGTGGTGTGTTGGATCGTGTACCGATGCCCGGGGATCAGGCTGCTCTGCTCGGTGAGCCAGCAGACCATCGCGTCGATCTCCTGACCGACGAACGGCCGGTTCTGCGGTCGGCAGATCAGATCGCCGCGCGCGATATCGATGTCGTCGGCGAGTTCGACGGTCACGGCCTGACCGGTGAACGCCTCCTCCACCTTGGTGCCACCGGGGCCCCAGACGGCGGTGACCGTGGTGGTCCGGCCCGATGGCAGTACGGTCACCTCGTCGCCGGCCTTCATCACGCCACCGGCGATGGTGCCGGCGTAGCCACGGAAGTCGTGCAGGTCAGTGTCACGCGACTGGTGCGGCCGGATCACGTACTGCACCGGCAACCGGACGTCGATCAGGTTCCGGTCCGAGGCGATGTGCAGGTTCTCGAGCTGGTCGAGCAGGGCGGCGCCCTGGTACCAGGGCATCGCCGCGCTGCGGGTGACCACGTTGTCGCCGGTGAGTGCGCTGATCGGGATGAAGGAGAGGTCGCGGACCTCCAACTTGGCGGCGAACTTCTCGAAGTCGGCGCGGATCTCGTTGAAGACCTCCTCGGAGAACTCCACCAGGTCCATCTTGTTGACGCAGACGACCAGGTGCGGGATCGCCAGCAGGCTTGCCAGGAAGGCGTGTCGGCGCGACTGCTCCAGGACCCCGTGCCGGGCGTCGATCAGGATGATCGCGACGTCGGCGGTCGAGGCGCCGGTGACCATGTTCCGGGTGTACTGCAGGTGCCCCGGGGTGTCGGCGATGATGAACTTCCGCTTCGGCGTGGCGAAGTACCGGTAGGCGACATCGATGGTGATCCCCTGCTCGCGCTCGGCGCGCAGGCCGTCGGTGAGCAGCGCCAGGTCGGGAGCGTCCGAGCCGCGCGCCTTACTGGTGACGGCGACGGCGTCGAGCTGGTCGGCGAAGATCGCCTTCGAGTCGTACAGGAGCCGCCCGATCAGGGTGGACTTGCCGTCGTCGACGGACCCGGCGGTGGCGATGCGCAGTAGTTCGCTCATCAGAAGTAACCCTCCTTCTTGCGGTCTTCCATGCCGGCCTCAGAGATCCGGTCGTCGGCGCGCGTCGCGCCACGTTCGGTGATCCGGGCGGCGGCGACCTCGACGACCACCTCGGCGGTCGTGGTGGCGTCGGACTCGACGCACCCGGTGCAGGTGGCGTCGCCGACAGTGCGGAACCGGGTCAACGCCTCGAACGGCTGCTCCCCGGGCTGCGGTTCGATGAAGCGGTTGACGGCGAGCAGCATGCCGTCGCGCTCGACGACGGTGCGCTTGCGGGCGTAGTAGAGCTCGGGAAGTTCGATGCCTTCGCGTTCGATGTAGGACCAGATGTCGAGCTCGGTCCAGTTGGAGAGCGGGAAGACCCGGATGTTCTCGCCCTTGCGGTGCCGGCCGTTGTAGAGGCTCCACAGCTCGGGGCGCTGGTTACGCGGGTCCCACTGGCCGAACTCGTCGCGGAAGGAGAAGACCCGTTCCTTGGCGCGGGCCTTCTCCTCGTCGCGGCGGGCGCCACCGAAGGCGACGCCGAACTGGTTCTCGGCGATGCCACGCAGCAGTGCCGCGGTCTGCAGCCGGTTGCGCGGTGCGCCCGGGTACTGCTCGACGGAGCGCCCGGCGTCGATGTCGTCCTGGACGCTGGCGACGATGAGGCGCAGGCCGTACCGCTCGACCATCCGGTCGCGGTAGGTGATCACCTCGTCGAAGTTCTGGCCGGTGTCGACGTGCATCACCGCGAACGGCACCTGGGCCGGCCAGAAGGCCTTGAGCGCGAGGTGCAGCATGACCACGGAGTCCTTGCCGCCGGAGAAGAGCAGCACCGGCTTCTCGGCCGTGGCCGCGACCTCGCGGAAGATGTGCACCGACTCCGACTCCAGCCGGTCGAGGTGCGTCTGTTCGTAGACGACTGTCACGGGTTCCTCATCCTTCTCGATCGCGTTCCCCTGAAGTATTTCGAGTCAGAAGACTGACACGAAATATCAAGGGTGGTCAATCCGCGTTCCCACCGCACCGGGACTCCTCCGGTTCCAGGCATGCAAAAACGGCCGGCGAGCAGTGCTCACCGGCCGCCGCGAAGGGGTCAGACCTCCGGGTCCGCCTCGTCGCCGACGACGACGCCGTCGGCCTCCTCGACGGTGCCCGGGGCGCCGGAGACAGCAGCCCCGTCGGTCAGTTCGGCCATCGCCCAGGCGATCGTGTCGACCGCCTCCTGGGTCGACATCCGCCAACTCAGCGCCAGCCGCTCGTAGGCGTCCGTGCTCCATAGGATGTCCAGCACCGCCGCCAACCGGACGTCGCCACCACTGGCCCGCCGCAGCGCGCGATTCCGCTCGCGGTCCATCGCGATCACCGCAGCAGGCGGTATCCCGTGGGCGGTGGCGCTCGGCGTGAAGGTGGCCAGCGAGTTGAAGAGCTTGTCCACGACATCGGGGACCTGAGCGAGTTCGAGGTCGTCGTAGGAGATCGCAGCCTGCTCGTTGATCCGCACCATCATCGCCTCATGCAGATCCCGCTGCGCCGGGAAATGCCGATAGACCGTGCGCTCGCTGACCTCAGCAGCCTCGGCGACCACCTTGAAGGTGATGTCGCTCCAGTCCCAACTGCCGGCGGAGCGAGCAAGCTCCAACGCCGCTTCGAGAATCCGCTCGCGACCACGGCTCTGGCGCCGGGAATTGTCGTACTTGCGAGGGACTGCCGCCGTCATGACGCCGAGCCTACGCGAGACACCGCCCGCGGAGCTGGGGCAGTTCCCACCCGCAGCGATCAGGCGGTCAACGCATAGACGATCAGGGAGGCGAGTTCGGCATAGGCCTCGGCGTCACTGAGTTCGAGGCGGGAGAACATCTCACCGCGCTGGATCTCGAACATGGTGGCTGCGACCATCTCGGCAGCGAACGCGGCATGCACCTCACGGAAGGCTCCGGCCTTGATGCCCTCCGCGATCAGTTCGCGGATCCGGTCGGCAGCGGCCGCGGTGTTACGTCGGTAGACCTCGGCCGCCGGCGCGAACGCCGCCATGTCCGCCACGAACTCACGCGACAGTGGCTCCAGATACTCGCCGACCGCCGTCAGATACGCGGCGACCCGCTCCCCCGGCCCGTCACCGGCAGCCTCGACGGCGGCCTCGACGTTGGGCACGGACTCGCGGAAGTACTGCTTGACCGCCTCGGTGACCAACTCCTGCTTGGAGCCGGCCAACGTGTACAGCGAGGTCTTCGAGCAGCGCAGCCGCGCCGCCAGGTCGTCGAGAGTGAACTCGGCGAAACCCTCGGCGGCGAAGAGCGCGACCAGCCGATCGAGGAGGTCGACCTGCCGCGCCGTGCGACGACGTCGACCAGCAGCAGGCAACCCCCGCCGACCGGTCGACGTCGTTGTGGTCATGGCTTCGAGATCTCCTCGGTACGTTCCTTGCGAAGCTGGAATCGCTGAATCTTCCCAGACGGCGTCTTCGGAAGCTGCGAAACGAAGTGAATCTCTCGCGGGTAGAGATGCGCCGCGAGCTTGGTCTTGACCCGGTTCTTCAGCTCGGTCGCCAACTCATCGGACGGCGTCTCTCCGGGCGCCAGCACCACGAATGCCTCGACCACCTCGCCACGCAGGGCGTCCGGGACACCGACCACGGCCGACTCGGCGACCCGCGGGTCACCGACCAGCACCGACTCGACCTCGAACGGGCCGATCCGATAACCGGCCATGATGATCACGTCGTCGTCGCGGGCGGAGAAGTAGAGGAAGCCGTCAGCGTCCATCTGGCCGGCGTCGCCGGTGTAGTACCAGCGGCCGTCGGCGCTGAACCGCTCGGCGGTCTTCTCCGGGGCGTCGACGTAACCGGTGAACCACATCAGCGGGCTGCCCTCGAGGTCGATCACGACGCGGCCGAGCTCGCCCGGCTCGGCGATCTCGTCCGAGGTCTCCTTGAGCACCGCGGCCTTCCAACCCGGCATCGCGCGACCCATCGAGCCGTGCCGGATCTCGGCAGCGACGTCGGGGTGCCAGCCGTTGACGATCGACATGCCCAGCTCGGTCTGACCGTAGGTGTCGTGGATCTCCGCACCGAGAGTCTCGGCGCCCCAGGTGACGACGTCCGGGTTCAGCGGCTCACCGGCCGACGAGATCCGGCGCAGGTCGATCCCGGCCGGGGCCGGGGTCTCGGCCGAGCGCAGGCTGCGGAAGACGGTGGGCGCGGCGGCCAGGTTGGTGACGCCGAGTTCGTTGATCACCTTCCAGGTGGTCTCCGGACTGAAGCCGGCCTGGAGCAGGATGTTGCGGCGACCGGCCGCCAGCGGCGCGGCGATGCCGTAGTAGAGACCGTAGGCCCAGCCCGGGTCGGCGGCGTTCCAGTAGACGTCCTCGGCGGTGACGTCGAGGCCGTACTCGAGGTAGGTCACGAAGGTGGCGAGCGCCTTGACCGGGATCGGCACACCCTTGGGCGTACCGGTGGTCCCGGAGGTGAAGAGCCGGACCAGTTCGTCACTGCCGCTGCGCTCGACGGCGGGTGCCTGAGCCGGGTCGGCAGCGGCCAGCAGAGCGGCCAGTTCGAGCTCGCCGTCAGCGGCCTCGCCGGCCACGATCACCCGACGCTCGGGGTCGGCCGGCAGGTCCTCGCTCGGCACCAGTTTGGCGCGCTGGCCGGCATCGGTAATCACGATCTTGGCGGCGGAGCCCTGCAGGCGCAGGCCGATCGCCGGCGGCGCGAACGCGGTGAAGAGCGGCACGTGGACCGCCCCGGCCCGCCAGATACCGAGCACCGTGGTGACGAAGTCGGCGGACTTGCCCATCAGCGTGGCGACCCGGTCGCCGGGCTTCACACCGAGCTCGACCAGGGCCGCAGCGAAGCGGCGCGAACTCTCCGCGAGCTCGCCATAGGTGAGGTCGCGGAAGGTCAGGTCGGGCTGAACGATGGTGAAGGCGACGGCGTCTGCCGGGTGCCGGTCGCACAGCAGGTAGCCGAGGTCGCGACCGTCGTTGTCGAAGGTGGCGAGGAGTTCAGCGACGCGCGCGTCGGGGGTCATCGGGTTTTCTCCCTGGTCTGGAACGGGGCCTGTTGTGTCTCGGCTCACGTCACCGTGACACTTCGGTACTCCTATGAGTACTTTGGATCTACTTCCAGTATCAATCTTTCATGACGCAGAACACATTCAAAGGAGTCCGATGACTGCCCGCCGTGTGCTTCCCACCGAAGAAGCAAGCGACCTGATCAACCTGGTTCGCGACCTGGCCACCAAGGAACTCCTCCCCCGGGCAGCCGAAGCAGAAGCCACCGAGACCTTCCCCCGCGACGTCTTCAAGCTCCTCGGCGAGGTCGGCATCCTCGGCCTGCCGTACCCCGAAGAGTTCGGCGGCGGCGGTCAGCCCTACGAGGTCTACCTCCAGGTCCTGGAAGAGATCTCCGCCGTCTGGTCGAGCGTCGGCGTGGGCGTCTCCGTGCACGCGCTCTCCTGCTTCGGGCTCGCCACCAAGGGCACCGAGGAGCAGAAGCAGGCCTGGCTGCCGGAGATGCTCGGCGGCGACCTGCTCGGCGCCTACGCGCTCTCCGAGGCCCACGCCGGCTCGGACCCGGCCGCGATGAAGACCACCGCCCGCCTCGACGGCGACGAGTACGTGCTCAACGGCTCGAAGGCCTGGATCACCCACGGTGGCCACGCCGACTACTACAAGCTGCTGGCGCGTACCTCCGACGACCGCAACGGCATCTCCTGCTTCCTGATCCCGGCCGACACCCCCGGTCTGGTCGCCGACACCCCCGAGCGGAAGATGGGCCTGACCGGCTCCGCGACCACCGCGATCCTGCTCAACAACGTGCGGATCCCCGTCGAACGCCGACTCGGTGCCGAGGGCGAAGGCCTCAAGATCGCGCTCGCCGGGCTCGACGCCGGTCGGCTCGGTATCGCCGCCGTCGCCACCGGTCTCGCCCAGGGCGCTCTCGACCAGGCGGTCGCCTACGCCAAGGAACGCCACGCGTTCGGCAAGCGGATCATCGACCACCAGGGCCTGGCCTTCGTGCTCGCCGACATGGAGGCCGCCGTCCAGAGTTCGCGGGCGATGCTCCTGCACGCCGCGCGTCTCAAGGATCAGGGGCTGCCGTACGGCAAGGAAGCCAGCATTGCCAAGATGGTGGCCACCGACAACGCCATGAAGGTCACCACCGATGCCGTTCAGGTGCTCGGCGGGTATGGCTACACCAAGGACTTCCCCGTCGAGCGCTATATGCGCGAGGCCAAGGTCATGCAGATCTTTGAGGGCACCAACCAGATCCAGCGGATGGTGATCGCACGCGCCTTGGACAAGGACAACAACGGACAGATCACCAAGGAGATCAACTGATGCAGTTGCAGAACATCGCCGCCATCGTCACCGGCGGCGCTTCGGGCCTCGGCTCGGCCACCGCCCAGGCATTCGCGGCCAAGGGAGCCCAGGTCTACGCCTTCGACCTGCAGGCTTCGATCGACGCCGCCCCCGCGATCGACGGCATCACCTACGTACCGGTCGACGTGACCGACCCCGAGCAGGTCCAGGCCGCCGTCAACCAGGCTGCTGGTGGCGCCGAGCCGCTGCGTGTCGTGGTCAACTGCGCCGGCATCGGCCCGTCGAGCCGGATCCTGTCGAAGAAGGGCGTCCACGACCTCGCCCTCTACGCCAAGATCGTCCAGGTCAACCTGATCGGTACCTTCAACGTGCTGGCCCTGGCCGCCGAGAAGATCGCCGAGACCGAGGCGCTCGAGCACAACCAGCGCGGCGTCATCATCAACACCGCGTCGGTCGCCGCGTTCGAGGGCCAGATCGGCCAGGCCGCGTACTCGTCGTCGAAGGGTGGCGTCGTCGGCCTCAACGTGCCGGCCGCTCGCGACCTGGCGCAGTACGGCATCCGGGTGAACACCATCGCCCCGGGCATCATCGAGACCCCGATGCTGGCCACCGTCTCGGAGGAGTTCCGCGCCACCCTGTCGGCCGGTGTTCCGTTCCCGCAGCGTCTCGGCCGCCCCGAGGAGTACGCCCAGCTGGCCACCTTCCTGGTGGAGCACGACTACCTGAACGGCGAGGTCGTCCGGATGGACGGCGCGCTGCGGATGGCCCCCCGCTGATCCCGAACAGTCAGGCATACGCGCCGAGCCGTCAGGCATACGCGCCGAACCGTCACTGACTCGGCCGCTGGCCGGCCATGCACAGACCAGCGCCGCCCTACCGAATGATCGGTGGGGCGGCGCTGGTCATTTCTATCGGACGGCGCCGCTCAGGTGGCGCGTCGGTAGGCCAGCTTTGCCAGCCTGGTGAGCTTCTTGGTGCTGAAACTCGGCACATTGCTGACCTGCGCCAGGATCAGCTTGTTGCCCTTGCGGATGACGACGCCGGCGAACCGACGTGTCGAACCGGGCTCCGTCATCGTCTTCTGGCCCGCGACGCGATCGGCGCCCAGCTTCGGGAGCGAAACCGGTGTCATCGTGACCTTGATCCCGTCCAGAGTGAACGAGCGGCAGTTGCGCAGGACAGCGCGCATCGTGCTCACGCCGCGCTGCGCCTGCTTCTTGGTCGCGAAGTCGGATCCGGAGATCGCCGCGTTGGCCGCGCCTGTCGGCGTCAACAGTGCAGCGCTCATCGCGGCCACGGCCAGCAGACCGGTGGCAATTCGCTTCATCGATACCCCTCGTCGATCTTTCACGTCGGCCCACTGCCCGGACCCCCGGGTGCCTGCCTACCCCGGCCCGCGCGGGCTCAAAGTCCCCGCGGAGCGGGAGCACCCCCGAAACTGCGCGCCGCACCCCTTAGGGTGCTGGGCGTGAGCAGCCCCACCTTCGCAGAACTGATCCTGGCCCGATCCGACGACGACAGCACCGCGATCATCTTCGAGGGCGAGTCGTGGAGTTGGCGCGAGGCCGTGCTCGAGGCGCGCCGTCGAGTCACCCTGATCCGGCCGCACCGCAACCACGAGGCACCGTGGCATATCGGGATCTTCTGCGAGAACAGCGCGGAGCATGTCTTCTGGTGGCTGGCAGCAGCCCTCGACGGCGCCACCGTGGTCGGCCTGAACCCGACCCGCCGGGGCAGCGACCTGGCGCGTGACATCGCGTTCACCGAGTGCCAGTTCGTCGTCGTCGACGGTGCCCGCCGCAACCTGCTCAACGGTCTACTGGACCTGCCGCCGATCCTCGAGGTCGACGCCGAGGAGTATGCGGGGAAGGTGGCCGCGACGGAACCCGCCGTCATCGACGAACTGCCTGCACCTGAGGTGATCATGTCGCTGGTCTTCACCTCCGGGACCACCAGCGCTCCGAAGGCGGTGATCTGTACCCAGCGCCGGATGGGGATGCTCGCCGTCACTCAGCAGGAGCGTCGGGCGTTGACCTCCGACGACACGTTCTACATCGTGATGCCGCTGTTCCACTCCAACGCGGTGATGGCGGGCCTGGCGCCCGCGGTCTCGTCAGGTGCCGCCGTGGTGATCCGTCGCAAGTTCTCCGCGTCGAACTGGCTGCCCGACGTCCGCGAGCACGGTGTCACCTTCTTCAACTATGTGGGCAAGCCGCTCAACTACGTGCTGGCTACGCCCGAGCGCCCCGACGATGCGGACAACACGCTGCGGATCGCGTTCGGCAACGAGGCCTCCGAGCGGGACATCGCCCGGTTCTCCGAACGGTTCGGCTGCAAGGTGATCGACTCCTTCGGTTCCAGCGAGGGCGAGATCCGGATCATGCGGACCCCGGAGACGCCGACCGGCTCGCTGGGCCGCGCCCCCGAGGGCACAGTGGTCCTGGACCCGGAGACCCTGCTCGAATGCCCGCCCGCCGTCTTCGACGAGCGGGGCCGACTGACCAACGGCGACGCGGCGATCGGCGAGATCGTCAACAAGGTAGGGGCGCAGCTCTTCGAGGGGTACTGGAACAACCCCGAGGCGGACGCAGACCGGCTCCGCAACGGTTGGGTCTGGTCCGGCGACCTCGCCTACCGCGACGCCGACGGCTTCTTCTACTTCGCGGGCCGCAACGGCGACTGGCTGCGGGTGGACGGCGAGAACCTCGCCGCCGCCCCGATCGAGCGGCTGTTGCTGCGCTACAGCGGCTTCTCCGGAGTGGCTGTGGTGGCGACCCCGGACCCGATCGTCGGCGATGCGGTGCTCGCGGTGGTGGAGCTCGACCACCCCTTCGACCCGGAGGCGTTCCAGGCCTTCCTCGACACCCAGCCCGACCTCGGCACCAAGTGGTCCCCCGCCCACATCAAGGTCGTCGAGGAGCTGCCACGCACCGGCTCCAACAAGATCATCAAGCGGGCCATCGACCGGCAGCTGCGCGGCGAGATCTGGGATGCGACGTCGGAGGGTTACCAACTCCGCTGATCGCTGTCGGGGTCTCGGCAGGCTCGACCAACGGGGTCTCGACAAGCTCGACCAACGGGGTCTCGACAGGCTCGACCAACGGGGTCTCGGCAGGCTCGACCTCCGGCGTCCGCCTCAGGCGTCGTTGGCGCACCTGAACCCGATGTTCCCCGACGCCGAGTCCGGCGTGTTCGAGGAGCGGGCGGCAACCCGGTAACGGTTGCAGTAGGAGTCGTGGCACAGGTAGGAGCCGCCGCGCATGACTCGGGCGACGCCGTCCGCGGGGCCACGGGGGTCGTCGACGGGTGAGGTGGCGTAGTAGTCGGCGGCGAACCAGTCGGCCGTCCACTCCCAGACGTTGCCCGCCGTCTGGTAGAGCCCCAGACCGTTCGGCGGGAAGGTCTTCACCGGAGCCGTGGTCAAGAACCCGTCGTCGAGGGTGTTCGTCTGCGGGAACTCGCCCTGCCAGATGTTGCAACGGTGCCGTCCGCGCGGCGTCAGCTCGTCGCCCCAGGCGTAGCGTGACTGCGCCAGCCCACCCCGCGCCGCATACTCCCACTCGGCCTCGGTCGGCAGTCGCTTACCGGCCCAGGCACAGTAGGCCTCCGCGTCGTTCCAGGTCACCTGCACCACCGGGTGGTTGGCCCGCTTCGACACATCCGAGTGCGGCCCCTCCGGGTGCCGCCAGTCCGCGCCGCGGACCGCCAACCACCACGGCACCTCGGGTACCTGGTGCGAGACGTCCGCCGGGTCACCGTCGAAGGCGAGGTGGAAGACCGCCGAAACGCCCAGTTCCTCAGCCTCGGTGCGGTACCCGGTCGCCTTAACAAAAGTGGCGAACTGGGCGTTGGTCACCGTCGTCGCGTCAACGAAGAAACCGGGGATCTCCACCGGGTGCACCGGAAGCTCGCCGTCCGCGGGATACCCCTCATCGAAGGCGTCGCCCATCAGGAATCGACCACCGGGCAACGAGATCTGCCCCCGCGTGCTCCGCGCACTCGGCTCCGGCCTCCCGGCAGGGGCCGCCTGCGGACGGAGCTGCGGCATCGCCAGCCCGGTCACCGGAGTAGGGGCACAGCACGGGCTTCCCGACGTCATGGGCCAAGTCCATCACACCGCCGCAGCTCAGCATCATCCTCTGCTCCTGAGCGGGAGGAAGCTCGGACGTTATCTGATATGGGTCATGCCCCTTCCCTAGCAACGGGCGGAAGCTCAGATGTGTCCGGTCGGCCCCGATCGGACTGAACCGTTGGGGGTTCCGGTGCATACGTCAGTCACGCCTTCCACGAACACGACCGCCAAGCGCCGTCGGCGCTTCCGCTCGGTCGGTGCAGCTCTCCTTCTGCTGATCCCGTTCGCGACCGCTGCCCTGCTCTCCCCGCCGGCTACCGCCGCCACCGGTCAACTCACCTTCGTCGGCGCGAACAGCACCGCCGGCAACCGCACCGCCCATGTGGTGCAGATCCCCAACGACGTAACGCCTGGCGACCAGTTGGTCCTCTTCCTGACCACCAACTCCACCACCAGCACGGTCGCCGACACTGTCGACGGTTGGACGCTGCTGCAGAGCCGTGACGGCAACGGCATCCGGGCCCGCGCGTGGCGCCGCACCGCCACCACCGGCGACGCCGGCCGCACGATCACCGTGAACACCAGCGCCACCGCCAAGTCGGTGATGGCGATCAGCGCCTACCGCAGCACCGGCTCCGTCACCGTGACGGCGAGCGCGGTGACCGGCTCCGACGCCTCCACCGCCAGCCACGCCGCTCCCAACGTCGCGGTCGCAGACGCTGGATCGTGGACCGTCAACCTGTGGTCGGAGAAGTCCTCCGCAACCGCCACCTGGACCTTGCCCGCCTCCAGCGCCAGCCGCACCACCGCCGCGGCGACCGGTACCGGCCGGGTCAGTGCCGTGGTCAGCGACTCCGCCGGTCCGGTCACCACCGGAACCGCCAACGCCGGGACCGCGACCACCTCCGAAGCCGTCTCCCGGACGGCGTTGATCGCGGTCGCGCTCTCCCCCGGCACCACCCCCGATCCGGTGGATCAGGGCGAGGTGAGCCATGTCGCCACCGCCACCAGCCAGGGGAACCGGACCAACCACACCGTCCGGATCCCGTCTGAGACCAAGCCGCAGGACCTCCTGGTGATGAGCCTGATCACCAACACCAGCACCTCCACCATTGACGACGCCGTCCCCGGTTGGCAGTTGCTGCAGGTCCGCGACGGCAACGGCATCCGCGCCCGCCTCTGGAGCCGCAGTGCCACCGCTGCCGACGCCGACCGTGACGTCAGCGTCAGCGGAAGCGCGCTCGCCAAGTCGGTGATGAGTGTGAGCGTCTACCGCAGTACCGGCGTGCCGACGGTCGCCTCATCGGCGGTCGGCGGCGTCGACGGATCGACCGCCACCCCCACCGCGCCTGCCCTCACCTCGAACCAACCGCAGCGGTGGCTGCTCAACATCTGGAGCGAGAAGTCCTCGAACGTCACCACCTGGACGCCGCCGGCCGGAGCCACCCAGCGCGGCACCACCGCGAGCACCGGGACCGGCAAGGTCAGCATGCTGGTGGCCGACACCGCCGACGTGCCGACCGGTTCGGTCGCCGCCCGCTCGGCCACCGTCGACCCGGCCGCGGGACGGACCGCGACCTTCTCCGTGCTCGTCGACCCCGGCCTGGACGCCACCGATACCAATGAGCCGCCGACGGCGGAGTTCACCCTCGGATGTGCGGGCCGGACCTGTGAGTTCGACGCCTCGCACAGCTTCGACCCCGACGCCGACGACACTTTGACCTACGCCTGGAACTTCGGCGACGGCCAGACCGGGACCGGGATCTCCCCGAGCCACACCTACGCCACCGCAGGCACCCGCACGGTGACGTTGACCGTGAGCGACGGACCCCACTCCGACCAGGTCAGCCACACCGCGACGGCAATGGCCAGCCAGCCGGTCCCGAACCACAACCGACTGGTCCCCGATGTGCCCCGCACCAACACACCGCTGATCTCCAACGGCGAGATCTGGGACATCGAGATCGTCGGCACCCGTGCCTACATCGCCGGTAGCTTCACCTCGGCGCGCAACGCGTCGGGCAACGGCACCCAGACCACCTTCAACCAAGCCGGCCTGATCGCCTTCAACCCGAACACCGGCGTCATCGACACCGCCTTCCGACCGGTCTTCGGCAACGGTGGCGTCGAGGCCGTCGAGGCCTCTCCCGACGGCACCCGGCTCTATGTGGCCGGCAACTTCGGAACCGTCAACAGCCTGTCACGTAAGGCGATCGCGCGGATCGATCCCGCCACCGGTGCACCGGTCACGGCGTTCACCGCCAACGCGAACGCCAAGGTCGCCGAACTCGCGGTGACCGACTCGACGGTCTACGCGGGTGGCCGTTTCACCAGCATCAACAACGTGCCCCGCTCCGGCCTGGTCGCCGTCGACGCCCTTACCGGCGTGGTCCGCAGCGACTTCGTCAACAACATCACCGGCGGCATCGGCACCAACGGTGAGCTCACCGTGCAGCGGCTCAAGCTGACCCACGACGAAGGCCGGCTGCTGGTGGTCCACACCGGCCGCCAGGTCAACGGTCAGGACCGCTACGGCGTCGCCATCATCAACACCCGTACCGGGAAGCTCACCAACTGGCGTAGCCAGATCTGGGACGACAACCTCCAGTTCGTCGGCGGAATCCAGCGGGTCTACGGCGGCGACATCGCCCCCGACGACTCCTGGTTCGCGGTGACCAGTGGCTCCGGCGGCGACCGTCCGCCGATCAACGACACCGTCATCGCCTTCCCGATGGACGGCGGGGGTAGCGACGACGTCAAGCCGCTGTGGATCTCGCGGCACTTCGACTCCGTCTACTCGATCGCCATCTCCGAGGTCGCGGTCTACGTGGGTGGCCACTTCGCCTGGCAGGAGTCCCCGACCGCACCGCAGCCGTGGCCGGGCCTGGACGACGTCGGCTACGGCACCGGCCAGGGCCTCTCCGGCTACGGTCTCGGCGACGCCGTGGTGAAGCGGTTCCATGTCGGCGCGCTCAACCCTGCCGACGGCACCGCGTTGGAATGGAACCCGGGCTCCAACTCCTACGAGGGCAACAAAGCGATGGAGTTGACCCCGCGTGGCCTCTTCACCGGTGGTGACGCCACCACCCAGGGTGGCTACAACGTGGGCCGGATCGCCTTCTACGACTTCAACACGGTGGCCGCCTCGAACGGCGTCGAGACCACGATCGTCGACCCCATCGAGGGCCGGATCGAGCCGGTCAACGAGCCGTTCACGATCTCCGGGACGGCGAGTGCCGCGGCCGGAGTGCAGCGGGTCGAGGTCGACGTCATGGACCGCGGCACCCGTCGCTATCTCAACGACGACCTGACCACGTGGGGATCGACCACCCGCAACACGTTCAACGCCACGCTCGCCGGCACCGGCAGCCAACGCACCTGGTCGATCCCGATCACCATGACCAGCAACCGGGAACTGGTGATCTCGGCCCGCACCGTCGCCACGAACGGCACCGCGGACAACACCCGGGCCACCAAGAAGATCGAGACCTTCGGACTCTCGGACCAGCCGCCGAACACCAACGTGACCGGGCCGTCGTCCAGTGTGATCAACACGACCACCTTCACGGTCACCGGCACCGCCACCGACGACTTCGGCGTCAACTCGGTCAGTTTCACCGTGCGCGATGCTCAGAACCGTTACCTGCAACCGGATGGCACGGTGTCGGGGAGCAACTACTCCTTCCGATTCCAGCCTGACGTGGTCGGCGCGCTGAGCACCACGTGGTCGCAGGAGATCACCGTTCCCTACGAGGGCACCTGGAAGGTGCAGGCCAAGGCGACCGACACCGCCGGGCAGGCCGATCTCGATACCGCGGACCGGTCCTGGATCGTCACCACCGACGGTGTGCCGCCGACCGTCTCGATCACCCAACCTGCAGTGATGAACCCGCCGACGTCCGCCCAGACGGTGGTGGTGACCCCAGGCGCACCGCTGACCTTCTCGGGCACGGCCAACGACGACGAGTCGCTGAACCTGATCGAGATCCAGTTGCGCAACAGCACCACCCGCGAGAACCTCGCCGCCGACGGCACCTGGGGTGTCGACGCGATCGCCGGCTGGCATCGGATCTCACCGGCCAACCTGAACCAGAGCTCCTACAACTGGAGTTGGACGACGCCGTTCAACCTGACCCCGGGCACCTACACCTTCAGCATCCGTGCCGAAGATCAACTCGGCCTGGGCACGTCGTCCGCCAACCAGGGCAGGCTGACGCTCAGCGCGCAGATCCCGGGCGACGCTCCGCCCAACGGGCTGCTCGCGGTGACCGGCACCCAGACCGGTGGCCAGTCACTCAGCCTGAACCTGACCGGCACCGCGACCGACGACAAGGGCGTCGCCTCGGTACGGATCTCCCTGGAGGACCAGGACACCAACCGCTACCTCCAGCCGAACGGCACCCTGTCTGCGGCCTTTGCGACGTTGCCGGCCACCTTGGCCAGCCCCGGTGCCACCTCGACCACCTTCTCCCTACCGGTGACGCTGCCGACCCAGGGCGACTGGGCAGTCACAGCGTTGGCCTACGACTCCGCAGGACAACAGGACTCCTCCACCTCAGGGGCCACAGCGCGGTACCGGATCTACCCCGGTGACACCCCGCCGGCGTTGACCGACAACCTGCTCTCCCCCACCGAGGGCACCACGTTCGCCGACGGCCGGATCTTCGTCTCCGGACGCGCGGAGGACAACAACGCGATGCAACGCGTCGAGGTCGGCATCATCGACTCCGCAGGTCGGTGGATGAGTTCGAGTGGCACCTTCACGAGCACCACCGCGAGTTGGCGCACCGCATTCCTGACCAGCCCCGGTACGCCCGGCTCCAACTTCTCCTACACCACGCCGGTGGTCCCGGCCGGGGCGTACACGGTGCGGGTCCGCGCCGTCGACAACCACGACCTGGTCACCGACCCGCCGAGTGAACGGCACGTCACCGTCACCCAGCCGCCGAACAACCCGCCGGTGGCCAGCTTCACCACCTCGTGCACCTCGAACGTCTGCACCTTCGACGCTCGCGGCTCGACCGATGAGAACGCGGCGACGCTGACCTACACCTGGAACTTCGGCAACGGCACCGGATCGGGCCCGCTACCCACCCGGACCTACACCTCCGCCGGGACGTTCACGGTCACGCTCACCGCTCGCGACGAATGGGGAGCCACGGCGACGGCGACCGGTACGGTCACCATCGTCGAACCGGCCGGCAACCAACCGCCGACGGCAGTCTTCAACACCCCTGCCTGCGCCGGACTCTCCTGCAACTTCTCGGCCAGTGGATCGACGGACCCGAACACCGGCGACTCCATCTCCATCCGTTGGAACTGGGGCGATGGCACCGCCGACTCAACATCGACGTCGCCGAACCACGTCTTCGCCACTGCCGGTACCTGGACCGTCACCCTCACCGTCACCGACGGCTGGGGACGGGCCACCACGACCACCCGTCAGGTCACCGTCGGCTAGCACCGGACGACAGTGACCTGGCGGGTGCCCACCCGCGCTCCCGAGGACGGGCGGGGGTGGGCACCTGTCGGGTGCTCTTCGACCTGCTGCCATGATGCGATGCTGTACGCCGTGCGCCGATGCGTGACTCCACCTGTCGGGCCATGGGAGTCAGCAACGCATGGGAAGGCTTGGCCAGGTGAAGCGCCTCGACCCGTTCATGGTCGCCATCGTGGGGGCGATGCTGGTCGGCAGCGCCGTGCCACTCGACGGTCAAGCAGCGGTCTGGATGGACCGCGTCGTCGCAGCAGGGATCTTCTGGGTCTTCTTCCTCTACGGCATCAAGATCGCGCCGAAGGAGGCCGGGCGAGCGCTCGCCAACTGGCGGCTGCACACCTTGGTGATCGCCGCGACGTACCTGCTCTTCCCCACCCTCGGTCTGTTGACGACGCTGATCCCGCACTCGGTGCTGCCGGAGGATCTCGCGCTGGGCGTGCTCTTCCTCTGCCTGCTTCCGTCGACCGTGCAGTCGTCGGTCACCTTCACCTCCATCGCCCAGGGGAACGTGGCCGGCGCGATGTCGGCGGCTTCACTATCCAACCTGGCCGGCGTCTTCATCACACCGCTGCTGGCCGCTGCTCTGATGGGCGGCACGCTGACCCTCTCCACCGGCCTGGTGGCGAAGGTCGCCGCCCAACTGCTGCTGCCGTTCATCCTGGGCCAACTGGCCCGCCCGTTCCTCGCTGACGCCGTCAAGCGGCACCCGCAGGCGATCTCGCTCAGCGACCGCGGCGCGATCACGCTGGCGGTCTTCGCGGCGGCCAGCCATGCCCGTGAGGCGGGGGTCTGGTCGGCCGTCTCCGCGCTGGATCTGGCCGTCCTCTTCGCGGTGATGATCGCGCTGCTGGCGATCGTCCTGGCGATCACCTGGTTCGTGGGCCGCGAGACCCGATTGCCGCGGGGCGACCGGGTGGTGTTGGTGATGTGCGGTTCGAAGAAGTCGCTGGCCTCCGGCATTCCGATGGCGACGGTGCTGTTGCCGGCCTCCGGGATCGGCATGGTGGTGTTGCCGCTGATCCTCTTCCACCAGATCCAGCTGCTGACCTGCGCCAGCATCGCCCGCCGCTGGCAGCCCGCCTCAATGTGAGCTGACGGCGCAATTCCTGCCGGAAGATACGCCGTCAGGTCACATTGAGCGCGCGGGCAAACGCTTGGTGCATCGCGCTGACGGTCTGCTCGGAGCCGGGACTCAACTTGCCCATGTCGAGGAATCCGTGGATCAACTCGTCGGCGTGGATGGCCTCCACCTCGACCCCGGCGTCACGGAGCGCGTCGGCGTAGGCCAGCCCTTCGTCGCGAAGCGGATCGAAGCCGGCCGTGACCACGACGGCGGGCGGCAGCGAGGCACGCACCCCGTGCAGGGGCGAGAGCCGGGTATCGGTCGGCTCGACGGGGGCGGTCACGTAGTGGCCGAAGAACCAGACCATGGTCGCGGCCTCGAGCAGGTACCCCTCGGCGTTCTCTTCACGCGAGGGGTAGTCGCCCAGGGCGTCCACCACCGGGTAGATCAACAGCTGCGCGGTGACCTGTGGGACCTCCTGGGCGACGTAGGCGGCCAGGTTGCCGCCGGCGCTGTCACCGGCCACCCCGAACTGTTCGGAGCCGCCGTAGGAGGCAAGGTCGCCGGCGATCTCCCGGGCTGCGGCCAGCGCGTCGTCGCTGGCTGCTGGGAACGGGTGCTCGGGGGCCAGTCGATAGTCGACGGCCACCACGACGGCGTCCAGATCCCGCGCCAGCCGGCGGCACGGCTGGTCGTGGGTCTCCAGGTCGCCGATCACGAAGCCGCCGCCGTGCAGGAAGAGGACGGTGGGGCGCTCGACCAGGTCCGCGTCGGCACCGACCGGCCGGTAGCACCGCGCAGGCCTGCCGGCCACCTCCAGGTCGCTGACCTCGACCGGGATCGGCCCGCCGTCGATGCGGCAGACCGCTGCCATCGCGACCATTCCCTTGCGGGCGTCGTCCACGCTGCCCTCGTGCATCGGCGGGTAGCCGGAGTCGGCCAAGAATTGGAGAAGTCCAGCGGTCTGAGGTTCCAAAGCCATGGCGGCAGCGTAGGGGCGATCAGCCCAGATGGGAACGGATCGCGCGGGTCAGCGCGCGGGCATAGCGTTCCCGTCCCACCTTGCGGGTCATCCGCGCCGCGTCGGCTGCGGACCGCATGTTGCCGAGCTCGACCATCACGGTCGGCATCTTCGCCAGGTTGAGGGTGCCGAGGTCGCCCCTTACGTCGAGCCCGTCGCCACCCGCGATGTAGTTGGCAGCCGGAAGCCGTTCGTGGCGCAGCGCTGCCCGAACCTGTTTGGCGAGTCGAAGCGAACGCGCCTGGACCTGCGGCTTTTGAGCAGCGCTGCGCCGCGGCGCGATCACGTGGAAGCCGTGCGCTCCCCGGCTCAGCGATCCGTCGGCATGGATGCTGAGCTTGAGATCGGCACCGATCCGGTTGCCGGCCCGGCCCCGGACGTCGACGCACGGCCCCCACTTCCGCGCGCTGTTGCTGCTCCGGGTCAGCACCACGGTGGCGCCCAGCTTCTCCAGCCTCCGGGTGAGCGAGCGGGCCACCTGCCAGGTGAGGGTGGCCTCCGGGTAGCCGTCGTCCGTCGCGGTCCCGGTGGTGTTGCAGGGCTTCCGCGATCCCCCGATGTCGACGAGCGCGTTGATCTGCGCGGGGAAGTTCCGGTTACCCACCTGGTGCCCGGGGTCGATCACGATGGTGCGCCCCGCCAAGGGCCGGGCGCGGGACGGTTGCCCGGTGCTCGACGTGCTGGAGGACCCCTCGACGGTGTCGGGGACCTGCGCGGCGGGCCCTGCGGGCCCCGAGCAAGCGGAGAGGGTCGCGACGAGTGTCCCTGCCACGAACCAGGCGCGGATCCGCATCGCTTCCTCCCTCCCGACTAGGGTTGGTCCCCGTCGCAGGCTACCCCCGGCGACGAACAACCTGGTCGTACAGAAGGAGCACGCAATGAGTTGGCTGGTCACCGGTGGCGCCGGATACATCGGTTCACACGTGGTGAAGGCGCTGCGCGAGGCAGGCCTGCCCACCGTCGTGCTCGACGACCTCTCCACCGGGTTCGCCGGCTTCGTGCCGGACGACGTCCCGTTCGTCCAGGGGACACTGCTCGACGCCGACCTGGTCGCCTCGACCCTCAAGCAGCATGCCGTCACCGGCGTGATTCACGTTGCGGGTTACAAGTACGCGGGCGTCTCGGTGCAGCGACCGCTGCACACCTACGAGCAGAACGTCACCGCGATGCTGGTGCTGATGCGGGCGATGAAGGAGGCCGACGTCGACAAGTTGGTCTTCTCCTCCAGCGCCGCCACCTACGGCACGCCGGACGTCGACAAGGTCACCGAGACCACCGCGACCAACCCCGAATCGCCCTACGGTGAATCGAAGCTGATCGGCGAGTGGATGCTCCGTGACGCCGGCGTCGCCTACGGCCTCAACCACACCAGCCTGCGCTACTTCAACGTGGTCGGCTCGGGCCAGGAGTCGCTCTTCGACGCCAGCCCGCACAACCTCTTCCCGTTGGTCTTCGACATGCTGCTGCGTGGGGCCACCCCGCGGATCAACGGCGACGACTACGCCACCCCCGACGGCACCTGCGTCCGCGACTACGTGCATGTGGCCGATCTCGCCCTCGCTCACGTCGCCGCGGCCCAGCGCCTGGACGCCGGCCAGCCGGTGGAGCGGATCTACAACCTGGGTAGCGGCGAGGGCTCGTCGGTGCGCCAGATCATGGACACGATCCGCGAGGTGACCGGCCTCGACTTCACCCCCGAGGTGCACGAGCGCCGCGCCGGCGACCCCGCCCAGATCGTCGCCAGCGGCGAGCTCGCCGCCCGCGACCTGGGTTGGCAGATGCGGCACAGCCTGCGCGAGATGGTGGCCAGCGCCTGGGCAGCACGGCAGGCAGCCGGAGACACCTACCCGAGGTAGACCGGATTCCACCTCAAAGAAGGTGTACTCCCCTACCATCTGCAGTGGGAGCAGTACATAAGACCCGAGGTGGCAATGAACGGTCACAACAGTTTTGGTCCCCACGATCACGAGGGCGGTGGTGGTGACGAGGCGAACGCGTACCAGGAACCGGACGCGTCGTCGCCTGCTGCCGACCGCAGCTCCCCCGAGACCGAGGCCACCCTGGCCGGCGGGATCAAGGTCCGCGAGCGCCGTCGGCGTCAGCGTTCCCGGTTCCGCCGGTTCACCCATTGGCTGCGACGCCACAAGGCACTGACCACGCTGCTGGCGATCGCCCTGGTGCTGTTGCTGATCATCGTCGGCTGGCTCTGGTACCTGAACCGCGAGATGGACGACGTCACCCGTTTCCCGATCGACGGCGGTGACCGACCGGCGCGGGTGGCCGGCGACCAGATGAACCTGCTCTTCCTCGGCGTCGACGACCTCGACTACTCCGAGAACGTAGGCCCCGACGTCTACGACATGCTGGAGAGCGGCAAGTGGGAGCGCGGCGCGTTCCGCAGCGACACCATGATGCTGGTCCACCTGGAGGCCGGACGACGCTCCGCCCAGGTGGTCTCGATCCCGCGCGACTCCTGGGTCGACATCCCGGGTGAGGGCAAGTCGAAGATCAACGCAGCGTTCTCCTGGGGCGGGCCCGAGCTCGCGGTTCGCACCGTGGAGAAGAACTTCAACATCTACATCGACCACGTCGTCGTGGTGAACTTCGGCGGCTTCGAGGACATCAGCGAGGTCGTCGACGGGGTCACCGTCTTCGTGCCCCAGGAGGTCGGCGCCGACCCGAGGTACAAGCCGAGCGGCGTCTGGGAACGCGGCTACCACAATCTGAAGGGGAAGCCCGCGCTCGGCTACGTCCGTCAGCGCTACGGTCTGCCCGGCGGCGACTTCGACCGGATCCACCGCCAGCAGAACTTCCTCCGCTCGCTGCTCGACAAGCTGGCCAGCCGCGGCACCCTGCTAAACCCGGTCCGGGTCACCCGGCTCACCCAGAAGCTCTCCGAACTGATCGCCGTCGACGACGGGCTCACCTCGGCCAAGATGCGCGAGCTCGCCCTTTCCAGCAGGCACCTGCGTTCGTCCGGTATCCGCTTCGTCACGCTGCCGAACAACGGCTCGGGCACCGAAGGCCGGGCCAGCGTCGTCAAGGTCGACTTCCCCAGCGCGTTGACCATGTTCGAAGCGATCGCCAACGACCAGTTCGAACCGTGGCTCAGCAAGAACCAGGTCGGGCAGCTGCCTTCGCCGGACCAGGTCGACTAGCTGTGATGTCCAGCCACGTTGGTCGAGATTCTGCGATGACACGGTCTGACT
>NZ_JBLBWI010000025.1:0-45495 GCF_047308515.1 Nocardioides sp. Bht2 | reverse complement strand
CCCGAGTTGGTCCGCGACAAGACCGGGCCCTCTCCAGGGCCGACTGGGACGTCACCCTGACCCACAAGCACGGCCCTGAAGGCACCGCCTCCGGCACCTCCACCCTCGATGTGGTGGGCGACTCGCTGGACCTGGCAAGGTTCCACGACCTGGTCTGCGAAGAAGCCGAAAAGCTACGCCGCGCAGGCGACGTGGACACGCTCGGGCAACGGAAGGCCAAGGCGCTCGGCTCGATCGCGGAGGCGCAGGACACCCTCGACTTCGGAGGTCTCGACAAGCTCGACCACCGGAAAGACGCCCGGCCCGACGAGGGTCTCGACAAGCTCGACCACCGGAAAGACGCCCGGCCCGACGAGGGTCTCGACAAGCTCGACCACCGGAAAGACGCCCAGTCCGACGAGGGTCTCGACAAGCTCGACCACCGGAAAGATGCCCGGGCCGACGGGGGTCTCGACAAGCTCGACCACCGGGAAGACGCCCGGCCCGACGGGGGTCTCGACAAGCTCGACCACCGGGGTTCCGTTGATCGAGCTTGTCGAGATCAACCCCGCGACGACGACCGGGGGTCTCGACAAGCTCGACCACCGCGACGCGGGCTGCGGATCTTCGTGCACACCACGCTCGCCGACCTGTTCGGTACTGACGACCTCGCGATCGCGGACGCCGACAAGCTCGGCCCCGTGCTGGTCGAGCAACTCACCGATTGGCTCAAGCGCCACGGCTCCATCGCCACCATCACCCCGGTGATCGACCTGAACCGCACGGGTGCCGTGGACCGGCATGACCCACCCGCTTGGATGGCCGAACAGGTCCGTCAACGCGATCCGTACTGCGTCTTCCCGCACTGCACCCGGTCTTCAGCAGATGCGGATCTTGACCACATCACCGCCTACGACGACACGGGTCCACCGGGCCAAACCACGCCCGAGAACCTGGCCCCGCTCGGTAGACGTCACCATCTGGCCAAGACCCATGGCCGATGGCGGTACCAGCGCACCAAAGACGGCAACTACCTGTGGACCGACCACCGCGGACAAACCTGGCTGGTCACCGCCGTCGGCACGATCCGACTGGTCTGAGCCCTCCACAACACGGAGCCCTCCACAACACAGCACACCGCCCCTCTGGTGACGATGTCGTCGCCGGAGGAAGCGGTGTGCTCGATGCTGCGTGAGTCGACCTACGACACCCGCAGCTCGCGGGCCTTGCGAGCCCGGAGGTTCGACCAGGTGGTCGCCACCAGGCCAAGAGCACCGGCAGCCACCCACGGCACCGGCATCAGCCAACGCACCTCATCGTTGTCGACGGTGTCGCTGGTGATCAGCGCCCAGACCACCACCAACCCGGCGAAGGCCACGCCCATCACCAGATGGCCGACGTTGACCGGGTGCCGCCACGAGGTGACGACCGGCTCCGGTTCGATCACGGTGGTCGGCTCCGCGACCGGCGCGGCGACAGGCTCTGCGGCCGGCTCTGCTGCACCAAGCGGTTCGGCGACCGGCTCAACCGGCTCAACCGGTTCCGAGACTGACTCGACCTCCTCAGCAGCCGGCGCATAAGGCAGCCCCGTCACCGGTGCGGTCTCCTCGACCGAGTCGATCGCGTCGTCGGAGCCGTCGTTCTTCGGGTTCTCGTTCATCGTGTCACCACTTCAATCTCGCCGAAGTCGAGGTCGGCGTTGATCTGGATCCGAGGAGCCACCGCGCCCCGGTCCTGGTTGGCGCTGAGGCTGACGCCCCACCCGCTCTGCTGTTGGCCTAGGGCTCGGACCTCACCTCCGCCCGAGACCCGGGCGTCGACGCCCAGGTCCAGGCCGTCGGGCACGATCACCTTGATGCTGCCGAGGTCGCCCTCGAACCGGATGCTCCGGCCGTCCAGACCGTCGAGATCTTCGACCTGGGTCAGGTCGACCACCATCTCGCCGATCCCCATCTCGTAACGGTCCTGGACCGCCGAGGCGCTGGTCGGGGCGTGCCGGATCTGGTCGCCGTCGAAGCGATCCGCCACCGTGGCACCGCCCAGGCAGAGGGCGACGATCAGACCGATCGGGATCAATCCGCCGGCCCGGCCGAAGAACGCGCCGACCAGCAACATCACCGCGACCACACCGAGCGCCAGAGCCGGGTAGGCGGAGCCGGCGACCGAGGCGCCCGCGCCATCGATGATGCCGAGGGTGCCCAGGCTGAGTGCCATCAGGGCCAGGGTGAACCAGAAGAGGATCGGGCCCCGCTTGCGCGGGTCACGGACCCGGTACACCGGAGCCGGCGGCGGCTGCGGGGGCACCTGCTGCTGGTAGCCCGCGTAAGCACTGGCCAGCGCGGCCTGCTTCTGCGATTCGGCGTAGTCACGTGCCCACTCCTGCGGGCTCCGGTAGGGAGTACCGGGCGGAGCCTGAGGAGGAACAGCGCCGGGCGCAGAACCAGGGCCGTATGCAGGGCCAGCCGGGCCCGGACCGAACCCAGACGCAGCCGGGCCAGGTCCAACCGGACCAGGGCCGTGCCCGTACCCGCCCGGCGGCATGAAGCCGTGGTGGACCGCAGTGCGACCGGCGCGACGTCGGTCGCGGTGCCACAGGATCATCCAGGCGATCGCGCCGACCACCACCAGGGGCCAGGCGATCCAGCCGCCAGGGCCCTCGCCGAAGAGGTCGCCGACCATCGCCAAGCCGGCGACCGCGCCGATCACCATCAGCGCGATGCTGCGCGACCGGACATCGAGGTCGATCGGGGCGTCGTTGCGTCCCTCCTCGGGCACCAACAGCCAGCAGGCGCCGTAGACGATCAGGCCCGCGCCGCCGAAGAAGGTCAGCACCACGAAGGCGACCCGGAGGATCACCGGATCGATGTCCAGGTGCCGGGCCAGGCCGCCGGCGACGCCGGCCACGTACTTGTCGTCGACGGTGCGGCGGAGCCGGCCGAGGTCGCGGATCTCTTCGCCGGTGACCCGAGGGCCGCCGTCGTAGTGACTGCCCTCGTGCGGGCCGGGGCCCGCAGGCTGGTGCGGCGCCTCGGGTCCGCCGCCGGGAGTGGTCTCGTTCATGGCACCAAGCCTTCCGGTCGCGACGGCGTCGCACCATCGGGGAGCGCCCTGATTCGGAGCCCCAGAACCCTGATCCGGCTCAGGGGTCTCTCGGGGTAGTTCCTCATGGTTCGGGCCTTCCCGGCTATGTGACGATGAGGTCATCATGACCACACCTTCGTCCGCAGCGCTCGGTCGGGCATCCGGCGCGCCCGGCGCAGCCGGTGCCTCCGCAGCTCGTGACGTCCGGCGTGCCACCCGCAACACCAGCGACACCTATCTGGCCGGAGTCGCCTCCGGTCTGGCCCAGCACCTGGGAGTTCCGGTGCTGTGGGTCCGGCTCGGCTTCGTGCTGACCGCCGTCCTGGGCGGTCTGGGGATCGCGTTCTATGCGGGCCTCTGGCTGGTCCTGCCCACCGACGAACGGTTCGCTGACGACGCCCCCGGTCTGGCCAGTGCCACCCGCACCGGCAAGCGACCGAGCGCGGTCCGGCGGATCGGCGACATCGGTCCGACCATCGCGCTGGCGGCGCTCGCGGTCGGGTTCGTGCTCGCCGCCGAGACCGCCTTCGGGCGCGGTGCCCTCTTCTGGCCGGTGGTGATCGGGATCGGTGGCGTCGCCCTGATCTGGCGCCAGGCCGACGAGGCGCAACGGGACCGTTGGGTAGACACCACCCAGCGGATCGATCCGCTCCGCGCGCTGATCGGTAGTGGTGGCTGGGCGTCGTGGACCCGCCTGATCGCCGGCGGCCTGTTGATCATCGCGGCGCTCATCGTCTTCGCGCTGACCCATGGGCCCGGTAGCGGCGTCAGCGCCGTCGTGGCAGCTGGTCTGCTCAGCATCATCGGGCTCGCCCTCACCGTCGTGCCCTGGCTGATCCGGATGGCCTCGGACCTTGGCGACGAACGCGCCGAGCGGGTCCGCAGCCAGGAGCGCGCCGACATGGCCGCGCATCTGCACGACTCGGTGTTGCAGACCCTGGCGCTGATCCAGAAGAACGCCGCCGACCCGGTCGTGGTCGGTCGCTTGGCGCGCAGCCAGGAACGCGACCTCCGTTCCTGGCTCTTCGCGGAGCAGACCATGCAGGGGGAGACCTTGGCTGCGGCGCTGCGCGCGGTCGCCGCCGAGGTGGAGGACACCCACCACGTGGTCGTCGAGACGGTGACCGTCGGAGACACGCCCCTCAGCGAACGGACCACTCCGGTCGTCGGCGCGGCCCGTGAGGCGATGGCCAACGCGGCCCGCCATGCCGGGGTGCCGAAGATCGACGTCTACGCCGAGGTGACCCCGGAGGCCGTCGAGGTCTACGTGAAGGACCGCGGTGTCGGGTTCGTCCTCGACGACGTCGCCGAGGATCGCCACGGCGTCCGTGGCAGCATCGTGGGACGGATGGAACGCCACGGCGGCCAGGGTGAGATCCGGTCGACGCCCGGTGAGGGCACCGAGGTCGTGTTGAAGATGCCGTTGGAGGAGCAGAAGTGACCACTGTTGTGATCGTCGATGACCACGCCATGTTCCGGGCCGGGGTCCGGGCGGAGTTGCAGGCCCAGCCGGGAGCGCCGGTCCAGGTGCTCGGTGAGGCCGAGGACGTCGCCAGCGCGGTCGCTGCGATCACCGAGCACCGGCCCGAGGTGGTGTTGCTCGACGTCCACCTGCCCGGCGGCGGTGGTATCGAGGTGATGCGACAGCTCAGCACCCACGACGTCCGCTTTCTCGCGCTCTCGGTCTCGGACGCCGCCGAGGACGTGATCGGCACCATCCGCGGCGGCGCGCGAGGCTACGTCACCAAGACGATCACCGGCCCGGAACTGGTCGACGCCGTTGCCCGGGTGGCGGAGGGGGACGCCGTCTTCTCGCCGAGGCTGGCCGGGTTCGTGCTGGACGCCTTCGCCGGTTCGATCGACGTCGCCGCTGTCGATGAGGATCTGGACCGGCTCACCGAACGCGAACGTGAGGTGATGCGGTTGATCGCCCGTGGCTACGCCTACAAAGAGGTGGCCAAGGAGCTCTTCATCTCGGTGAAGACCGTCGAGACCCACATGTCCTCGGTGCTCCGCAAGCTGCAGCTCTCCTCACGTCACGAGCTGACCCGTTGGGCCAGCGACCGCCGTCTGCTCTGAACGGGTCTCGACAGGCTCGACCTCCGGGGTCTCGACGGGCTCGGCCTCCGGAGTCTCGACAGGCTCGACCTCCGGGGTCTCGACGGGCTCGACCTCCGGGGTCCTGACACCCTGTCGGTAAGATGCTGGGCATGGAAACCCTGCGCCTCATCCTGCTCTTCGTGCACATCCTGGGCTTCGCCGCGCTGATCGGCGGACTGCTGGCCCAGAGCAAGACCGCCGACAAGGTCGTCAACGGCCCGATGCGGGACGGCGCGGGTACCGCGTTCCTCGCCGGTCTCGCCCTGGTCGGTGTCCTCGAAGCCGGCGACGGCGACGTCAACCACGCGAAGGTCGGCGTCAAGCTGCTGATCGGCCTGGTCGTCCTCGGCCTGGTGATGGCCAACCTGCGCAAGCCCAAGATCTCCGACGCCCTCTACTGGACCATCCTCGGCCTCTCGGTGGCCAACGTCGCGGTGGCTGTCTTCTGGTCCTCCGCCCACGTCTGAGTCCTGGCCTGAGCCCAGCTTGAGCACGCCCGAAGGGCGGTCCCGCGTCAGCGGGGCCGCCCTTCGGCGTTGGCCCGGGGTCAGGACAGGTGGTGCACCGGCGCCAGGTCGTGCACCGGGGTGGGGATGCCCTCGTAGCGTGCCTTGAGCTGAAGCGCCAGGTAGAGCGAGTAGTGCCGCGACTGGTGCAGATTGCCGCCGTGGAACCAGAGCCCCGGCTGTTGGGTGGGCTTCCACATGTTGCGCTGCTCGCCCTCCCAGGGACCGGGGTCCTTGGTGGTCTCCGATCCGAGTCCCCAGACCTTCCCCACCCGGTCGGCGACCTCCTGGCTGATCAGGTCGGCCGCCCAGCCGTTCATCGAGCCGTAGCCCGTGGCGTAGACGACCAGGTCCGCTTCCAGTTCGGTGCCGTCGGCGAGCACCACGGTGCGCTCGGTGAGGTGGTCGACCTCGCCCTTGGCGAGCTTGACCTCGCCGTCGGCCACCAGCTCCGCGGCACCTACGTCGATGTAGTAGCCGGAGCCGCGACGCAGGTACTTCAGGAAGAGCCCCGAACCGTCGTCGCCCCAGTCCAGGTCGAAGCCGGCCCGCTCCATCCGGTCGTAGAACTCCTGGTCGCGTTCCCGCATCTGCTGATACAGCGGGATCTGGAACTCGTGCATGATCCGGTAGGGGAGCGAGGCGAAGATCAGGTCTGCCTTCTCGGTGGTCACGCCGGCGGCCAATGCCTCCTCCGAGTAGAGCGCGCCGAGCCCGATCTCCATCAGGCTGTCGCTCTTGACGATATGGGTCGAGGAGCGCTGCACCATCGTCACGTCGGCGTCGTGCTCCCAGAGTGCGCCGCAGATGTCGAACGCCGAGTTGTTGGAGCCGATCACGACCACCTTCTTGCCGGCGTAGGCGTCGGGGCCCGGGTGCTGCGAGGAGTGGTGCTGCTCGCCGGCGAAGAGCTCCTGGCCGGGGAAGTTCGGCACGTTCGGCTTCCCGGACATCCCGGTGGCGAGCACCAACTGGCGTGGGTGCAACGTCATCGCGACGCCGTCGCGGTCGATCTCGACGCTCCACTCGCCGCTGGCCTCGTCGTAGCTCGCCTTGGTCGCGGTGGTGCTCGACCAGTACGGCACCTCCATCACCTTGGTGTAGAACTCCAGCCAGTCGGCGACCTTGTCCTTGGGCGCGAAGACCGGCCAGTTCTCGGGGAACTTCAGGTAGGGCAGGTGGTCGTACCAGACCGGGTCGTGCAGGCAGAGCGACTTGTACCGGCTGCGCCACTGATCACCGGGGCGGGCGTAGCGGTCGATCACCAGAGCCGGGACGCCGAGCTGACGAAGTCGCGCGCCCAGGGCGATCCCGCCCTGGCCACCGCCGATCACCAGCACCTCGGGTTGGACGGTGTGGCCCAACGCTTCCTCTTCGGCGGCGCGGCGTTCGGTCCAGGTGGTCCGGTCCTTGCGGGCACCGTGCTCGGCACCCATCGGCCGCCCGCCGCGCAGCGGCTCCTCGTGCCCTTTCAGTTCGTACAGGGTGGTGAGCAGGGTCCACGCGCCTTCGTCGGTCAGCCGGAGCAGACCCCGCCCGCGGCCGACCGCGGTCTCGAAGGTGATCCAGGCGGTGACGACGCCGTCCTCCTCGGTGGGCTCCTCCGAGGTGCGGAAGGTGCTGGGGGAGGCCGCTTCCAGGGTCGCGGTCAGCAGCGAGCGGACGCCGTCGCGGTTCTCGACGGTGGTCAGGTTCCAGGAGAAGGCGACCAGGTCCCGCCAGAAACAGGTCGGTGCGAAGAGTGACGTCGCCCGCTCGACGTCGCCGTCGGTCAATGCGCTCTCGAACGCCGACAGCCACCCGTCGACCCGCTGTTGCGGGCTCGGGGGCGCCTCGGCCGGGCCCTCACTCCCGGTGCGCTCGGTCTGGGGTTCCAGGGTCTGGGTCATCGCTCCGCCTCTCTCGGTTCGTGTGATCCAGCACACAAGAGGTGCCCGGTGGGTGGCGAGGGTTGCAAGGGGTTGCAACGTCGCTGCAACCCAGCACCCGCTCTACTGGGACGATGACAGTCAAGAGCGAGCCGCGTGCCGAGATCCGGGCGTCGTGGAGCCGGGCGCAGGCCAGTGGGATCGACCGCGGCGGTGCCCCGGCGCTGGCGCCCTTGCCTCGTGCCGACGTCGAGCAGCGGCGTGAGGCCAGCCCGCTCGCGCCGCTGGTCCCGGCGATGACCCGGGCGCTCTCCTCGGCACTGGAGGCCGGGCACCTGATGGTGGTCAGCGACGTCGAGGGGCGGGTGCTGTGGCGGATCGGCAGCACCGCGGTCCGTGACGGCGCCGACCGGCTCGGCTTCGTGCCCGGCTCGGCCTGGTCGGAGGGGAACGTGGGGACCAACGCGATCGGCACCGCCCTGGTGCTCGGAGCCCCGGTACTGATCCGCGGCGCGGAGCATTTCGCCCAGTCGCACATCGGCTGGGGCTGCGCGGCCTCCCCGGTCTGCGATCCCGACACCGGCCGGGTGATCGGCGCCGTCGACGTGAGTGGGCCGAGCCGGGGCCTGCACCCCGCCGAGTTGGGCCTGGTCGAGTTGGCGGCCCGGGTGGCCTCCCTGGAGCTCCGCGAGGAGCGGCGGCTGCGTCTCGACCGGCTCCGCGTCCACGCCACGGTGCTGGTCTCGCGGCTCAGCGAGCCCGCGCTCGTCGTCGACCGGCTCGGCCATCCGGCGCTCGCCTCGGGGCTGGTCGCGCCGCACCGGGTACTGCTTCCGGAGCGGATGGAGCCGGGGCGCTGCTGGCTGCCGGTGCTGGGGATGGTGCAGGCCGACCCGCTGCCCGACGGATGGCTGCTGCGGCCCGAGCCGGAGAGCGCAGGAGCCTCCCGCCTGGAGCTCGATCTGCGAGGTGACCCGGTGCTGCGGCTCGACGGCGACGCCGGGGCCTGGGAGCACCGACTCTCGTTGCGTCATGCGGAGCTGCTCTTCGCGCTCGCGTTGGCCGGTTCCCAGGGCCGGAACGCCCGCGACCTTGCCGACGACCTCTTCGCCGACCCCAGCAAGGTGGTCACGGTCCGCGCCGAGCTCTCCCGGCTGCGCCGCACAGCCGGCTCGGTGGTGCTCTCGCAGCCGTACCGGATCGCACCCCAGGTCGCCGTCACGCTCACCTTGCCCGAGGATCGTGGACAGCTGCTCCCGACCTCCAGCGCCCCGGTGGTCACCGCGCTACGTGTCGGCGGTGCCACGTAGGGTTGGCGCCAGCATGGACACACTGTTTCCGATCCCCGCCGGCGCGGGCTCGTCTGGTTCCTCCGGCACGGGTGCGCCCCGCCTGACGGCAGAAGATCTCCTCGAAGGCCTCAACGATCCGCAACGCGCCGCGGTCGTCCACGAAGGGGCGCCGTTGCTCGTCGTCGCGGGTGCTGGTTCGGGCAAGACCCGCGTGCTCACCCGACGGATCGCCTGGCTGATCTCGCAGCGCAAGGCGCACCCCGGCTCGATCCTGGCGATCACCTTCACCAACAAGGCCGCGGCCGAGATGAAGGAGCGGGTCGAGGAGCTGGTCGGTAAGCGGGCACGGATCATGTGGGTCTCCACCTTCCACTCCTCGTGCGTGCGGATCCTGCGCAAGGAGATCGACCGGCTCGGCTACAAGTCCGGCTTCTCGATCTACGACGCCGCCGACTCCAAGCGGTTGATGACCCTGGTCTGCCAGGACCTCAACCTCGACCCGAAGCGGTACCAGCCGCGGGCGGTGCTCAACTGGGTCTCCAACGCGAAGAACGAGCTGAAGGACCCCGAGGAGGCCGCCAAGGACGCCCGGAACGCCTTCGAGGAGGCGTACGCCCAGGCGTACGCGAACTACCAGCGTCGGCTCCGCGAGGCCAACGCGCTCGACTTCGACGACCTGATCATGACGACGGTCCACCTGTTCCAGCAGTTTCCCGACGTCCGCGAGACCTATCGACGCCGTTTCCGGCATGTCCTGGTCGACGAGTACCAGGACACCAACCACGCCCAGTACGCGTTGATCCACCAGCTCTGCGCCGACGACCCGGAGGCCGATGCGCACGCCGACCTCGCCTCCAGCGGAGAGCGTGTACCGCCGGCGGAGCTGATGGTGGTCGGCGACGCCGACCAGTCGATCTACGCCTTCCGTGGCGCGAACATCCGCAACATCCTCGACTTCGAGCAGGATTTCCCCAACGCCACCTCGATCCTGCTGGAGCAGAACTACCGCTCCACCCAGACGATCCTCAACGCCGCCAACGCCGTGATCGGCAACAACGCGGGCCGCAAGGCGAAGCGGCTCTGGTCGGACGCCGGAGACGGCGCCAAGATCGTCGGCTACGTCGCGGACGACGAGCGCGACGAGGCCCGCTTCATCTCCGACGAGATCGACAAGCTCACCGACGACGGCCATGCGCGTGCCGGTGACGTCGCGGTCTTCTACCGGACCAACGCTCAGTCCCGGATCTTCGAGGAGACGTTCATCCGGACCGGCCAGCCCTACAAGGTGGTCGGCGGCACCCGGTTCTACGAGCGCCGCGAGGTCCGCGACGCGATCGCCTACCTGCGGGTACTGCTCAACCCCGCCGACGAGATCTCACTACGACGCATCCTGAACACTCCGAAGCGGGGGATCGGCGACCGCGCCGAGGCCTGCGTGGCGGCGTTCGCGGAGCGCGAGCGGATCACCTTCTTCGAGGCGCTCCAGCGCGCCGACGAGGCCCCCGGCGTGGCGACCCGTTCGCTGAAGTCGATCCAGCCGTTCGCGGCGATGCTCGAGGAGCTCGGGTCGATGGTGGCCGGCGGGGAGCGCCCTGACGTCGTCCTGGAGTCCGTGCTGGACCGCAGTGGCTACCTCGCCGAACTGGAGGCCTCCGAGGACCCGCAGGACGAGACCCGGCTGGAGAACCTGGCCGAGCTCGTCGCGGTGGCGCGGGAGTTCTCCGACGCACCGGTGGCCGGTCCGTCCGCGGACCCGGCCGACGAGGGCGCGACAGTGGCCGGTACCGAGACCCCGGGGCTGGCCGACTTCCTGGAGCGGGTCGCACTGGTCGCCGACGCCGATCAGATCCCGGATGCGCCCGAGGACGGCGCGGACGGCGAGGCGGGCAGCGGCGTGGTCACCCTGATGACCCTGCACACCGCCAAGGGCCTGGAGTTCCCCGTGGTCTTCCTCACCGGCATGGAGGACGGCGTCTTCCCGCACATGCGTGCGTTGGGCGACCGACCCGAGTTGGAGGAGGAGCGTCGCCTGGCCTACGTCGGGCTGACCAGAGCCCGGGAGCGGCTCTACCTGTCCCGTGCCGTGATGCGCTCGGCCTGGGGCGCTCCGGCGCACAACCCGGCGTCGAGGTTCCTCGACGAGCTCCCGGTCGACCTGATCGACTGGCGCCGCACCGCCGCCGAACAGACCAGTTGGAACCGTTCGGACTACTCCGGCAATTCGCGCGTCGACTTCAGCTCGCCGACCGCTGCCGGGCGCCGCAACTTCGGTGCCGCGGCAGCGCGGGTCGACGCCGCCAGCAAGGCCAAGAAGTCGCGGGCCATCCCGTCGCTGGTCGCCGGCGACCGGGTCGTCCACGACTCCTTCGGGATGGGCACCGTGGTCGCCGTCGAGGGTGCCGCGGAGAAGTCGGTCGCCTCGATCGACTTCGGCTCCGAGGGTGTGAAGCGGCTGTTGCTCCGCTACGCCCCCGTTGAGAAGCTCTGAGAGGCCCACGGCAGGCGCTGCGCCGTCGTCGTCGGTCTGGAGTACCTGAGATGCAAGGAGCCCCGTCCGAATCGGACGGGGCTCCTTGCGTTACTAGGTGAGCGTCGGGCTCAGGGGCGGACGCCGTTGGCGATCAGCGCCGCCATCGGGTCGACAGGGTCACCGGCACCGGGGCGAACCTCGAGGTGCATGTGCGGGCCGGTGCTGTTGCCGGTGCTGCCGACGTAGCCGATCAGTTCGCCGGCCCGGACCGTGTCGCCGACCGAGACCGCGTAGCCGGAGAGGTGGCAGAACCACAGCTCGGTGCCGTCGTCGGTGGTGAGGATGATCTGGTTGCCGTAGGCGCCCGCGTACTCCGCGGAGGTGATGGTGCCGTTGGCGACCGCCATCACCGGGGTACCGGTGGGGGCGGCGAAGTCGAGGCCGGTGTGGTTGCGCGACCAGTTGCCGCCAGCCTGGCCGAAGGTGGCGGTGAGCCGGTAGCTGGCCAGCGGCAGGTGCCACAGGTTGAGCTCGACGGCGTCGCGGTGCTTCTCGGCGGTGGCGGCGAGCTTCGCCAGCTCGGCGTTGCGCTGCTCGGCGGCGGCCTCGGCGGCGGCTTCGAGCTCCTGGGTGGTGGCGTCCTCGAGAGCGTCGCGCCGCGAGTCGCGGGAGATCGCCTCGGTGCGCTGGGCCCGCGAGGTGCTGGCCGAGATGGCGCTCTGGCCGGAGAGTGCGCTGGCCTGGAGCTGGATCGGGGTGTTGGCTGCGGCGCTACCGGCGACGTCAGCCTGGCTGACGGTGATCGCTCCGGTGGCGGAGACGGCGAGCGCTGCGACACCGACCAGAACGGCCGGGGAGGGCATCGCCTTGAGGATCGGGGAGCGGGTGGACTCGGGCTTCGCTGCCCGGCGCTTCCCGCCTACGTAAGGGGTCTCCTGCGCTGGAGCCGTCGTCCCCGCCACTGCGGACCGAGTGCCGCGACGAGGTGCTCGATGGTTGCCCATGCAGAAAAATCCCTGTGTTCGGTGGTCGTAAGCCTCACAGACTGTAACGGACCCCCGAAGGCCTTAGAAATCTGCGTCCCACGATTGTGGAGGAGCTCATCCCCAAAAGTGGGGGAATTGGGCGAAAACGTCGGGTGTGTCGGTGCCTCACGCGTGACCAGCCTCTCGGCGGTCTAGTCCCGCAGAGTCACCCCCGCATTAGTTCCTGCAGCTAAGGGCGGACTAAGGTGCGAGAGGATTTCCCGCGGCTGGGATGCCACTCGGCCGTAGCGAACAGCAATCGAAGGAATCAGACACGTGGACCTGATGGAGTACCAGGCAAAGGAACTCTTTGCCAAGCACGGCGTTGCGACCACGCTCGGCGTGGTTGTTGAGACCGCCGAGGAAGCCAAGGCAGCTGCCGAGCAGATCGGCGGCGTCACTGTCGTCAAGGCTCAGGTCAAGGCCGGTGGCCGTGGCAAGGCGGGTGGCGTCAAGATCGCCAAGACCGCCGATGAGGCGTTCGAGTACGCGTCCAACATCCTGGGCATGGAGATCAAGGGCCTGACGGTTAACCGCGTCCTGGTCACCCCGGCCACCCCGCCGGTGGAGGAGTACTACTTCTCCTTCCTGCTGGACCGCGCCAACCGCTCGCACCTGTGCATCGCTTCGGTCGAGGGTGGTGTGGAGATCGAGGAGGTCGCCAAGACCAACCCCGAGGCTGTCCGCCAGATCCCGATCAACGCCCTTGAGGGTGTGACCCCGGAGAAGGCTGCCGCGATCGTCGACGAGGCCAAGTTCCCGGCCGAGCTGCGCGACCAGGCCATCGAGATGGTCCAGAAGCTCTGGAAGGTCTACGTCGAGGAAGACGCCACCCTGGTGGAGGTCAACCCGCTGGCCCGCCTCGCTGGCGACAAGCTCGAGGCACTCGACGGCAAGGTCTCGCTCGACGAGAACGCCTCCGAGGTCCGCCACCCCGACCACGAGCAGTTCGAGATCAGCGAGGAGGCCGACCCGCTCGAGGCGAAGGCCAAGGCGCTCGGCCTGAACTACGTCAAGCTCGACGGTGCCGTCGGCATCATCGGTAACGGTGCCGGTCTGGTCATGTCGACCCTGGACGTCGTCGCGTACGCCGGTGAGAACCACGGCGGCGTGAAGCCGGCCAACTTCCTCGACATCGGCGGCGGCGCCAACGCCGAGGTGATGGCGAACGGTCTCGACGTGATCCTGAACGACGAGCAGGTCAAGTCCGTGTTCGTCAACGTCTTCGGTGGCATCACCGCATGCGACGAGGTCGCCAACGGCATCAAGGGCGCTCTCGAGCTCCTCGGTGACAAGGCCACCAAGCCGCTGGTCGTCCGTCTCGACGGCAACAACGTCGAAGAGGGTCGTGCGATCCTCAACGCCCTGAACCACCCGCTGGTGACGCAGGTCGACACGATGGATGGCGCGGCCGACAAGGCCGCTGAGCTGGCGAACGCCTGAATCTAGGAGACTTTGAAATGACGATTTACCTGAACAAGGACTCCAAGATCATCGTCCAGGGCATCACCGGTGGGATGGGCTCCAAGCACACCAACCTGATGCTCCAGGCCGACGCCAACATCGTGGGTGGCGTGAACGCCCGCAAGGCCGGCACCACCGTTGAGCTCAACGGCAAGGAGCTCCCGGTCTTCGGCACCGTCGAAGAGGCCATGGCCGCCACCGGCGCCAACGTCTCGGTCGCCTTCGTGCCGCCGGCCTTCACCAAGGCCGCCTGCCTCGAGGCCATCGACGCCGAGATCCCGCTCCTGGTGGTCATCACCGAGGGCGTCCCGGTCCAGGACACCGCCGAGGTCTTCGCGTACCTCGACGGCAAGAAGACCCGGATGATCGGCCCGAACTGCCCCGGCATCATCTCGCCGGAGGAGTCGCTGGCCGGCATCACCCCGCACACCATCGCGGGCAAGGGCCCCATCGGTCTGGTCTCGAAGTCGGGCACCCTGACCTACCAGATGATGTACGAGCTGCGTGACTTCGGCTTCACCACCGCCATCGGCATCGGTGGAGACCCGATCATCGGCACCACGCACATCGACGCTCTCGAGGCCTTCGAGAACGACCCGGAGACCAAGGCGATCGTGATGATCGGCGAGATCGGCGGCGACGCCGAGGAGCGCGCTGCCGCTTACATCGCCGAGCACGTGACCAAGCCGGTCGTCGGCTACGTCGCTGGCTTCACCGCCCCGGAGGGCAAGACCATGGGCCACGCCGGCGCCATCGTCTCCGGCTCCTCGGGCACCGCGCAGGCGAAGAAGGAGGCCCTCGAGGCCGCCGGTGTCAAGGTCGGCAAGACGCCGTCCGAGACCGCTGAGCTCATGCGCGAGATCATGAAGAACCTCTGATCTGACTGATCACCACAACAGCCCCCGGCCAACTGGTCGGGGGCTGTTGCGTTCTCGGTCCAGGGCCGCTCAGCACCCCTGCTCGGTGAACGCACAGAGCAGCGGGGCGACGAGGTCGCCGGACCGGTCGAGGCCGATCAGGCCGCCACCGACGGTGTCGGTACTCCACTCGCCGCCCTGCATCATCACCAGCAGCGAGCGCCCGAACCGGCTGACCCGGAAGAGCGAGCCGCCCAGCCCTTCGGTCGGCGTCTCGGAGAAGACCAGGCTCTCCGGGTTGCCGGAGCCGAAGACCTGCCAGGTGCGCTCGGAGGTGACCGATCCCTCGACGTTGATCGTCTCGTTGGGGCAGTCGCTGACCACCCGGAAGAGAGCCTCGAAGGTCTCCTTCGCCGCCTCAGCATCGCGGTAGGCGATCACCTGGCGCAGTTCGAAGAACTCCGGTCCGCTGTTGCTTGCCAGCAGTCGCCCGGTCGGCAGGTGTTCCTGGCTGAGCAGCGGCCGGCCACAGGCCAACATCTGGTCGACCCCCTCCAGATCGGCCGCAGGCCCCACCTGCTCGCCGCCGTCGCCGGAGAGGTCGGTGAAGCCGCGGGTCAGATCCAGATCGCCGATGTCGCCCTGGCCGACTTCGGCCGAAGCGGGCGGCTCTTCGAGCTTGTAGGGCCGCTGCAGATCCGCGGCCTCGCGCAGGGTGACGAAGAGCGACATCTTGTTGACCAGCTCGGCCAGGGCGTCCCGCGTGGTGACGGCCAGCTCCGGCGTGCCCGGGCCACCAGGCGCGTTCGCGGAGAACGAGCTGGTGACCAGGAGCGCGTTGCCCGCGGTCACCGCATGGACCACCTCGGTGCTGGCGACGGTGCCTGGGCGCGCCGGGAACACCTCGGTGACCGTGCTCCAGGTCGCGTCGTCGCCGGACGGCTGGACCCTCACCGTGCCGGAGTCCTTCGGGTCACCGCCGGTGCAGTCGGAGGCGGCAGCCACGATCGCGGCGCGAGCAGTGTCCGCCGCCTTCGCGTCGTCGAGCAGGTAGAGGGTCCGGGTGCTGGTGACGGTGCTGTCCTGGACCGCGGCGGTGCGCACATCGCTGTGCGGCAACCCCGCAAGTGGCGTCGTCCCGCAGTAGTCGAGGTCCGACAGCCCTGCGGCGTCGGTGACCTTCGCCGCGGTGAGGCCGACGTCGAGGGGGAAGTCGTCCGGGATGGCGGTGAGCTGCTGCGGGGGCCGGGTTGCCGGGGGAGCGACGGCGTCGTCCTTGCCGCCGGTGGCCAGGACCGCACCGGTCGAGGCGATCACCGCCACCGCAGCGGCTACCGCCACCGCGCCACCCAGCTGACGGCGGCGACGGCGCTGATCGCCACGGCGACGTACCTCGGTGGCGTCGAGGTGGGGGACGGGCGGGGTCGCGAAGTTCTCCAGTTCGCGGATCGGATCAGACATGAGCTGCTCCTTGGGTGGGTCCGGCGTCGGCGTCGAGAAGTGCCGCCAAGGCGGTGCGGCCGCGATGCAGGCGGGCCTTGACGGTGCCGGGTGGTACCCCGGTCTCGTCGGCGACCTGCTGCACCGAGAGGTCGCAGAGGTGATGCAGCACAAGCGCGCGGCGCTGGCTCTCCGGAAGCTGTTTCAAGGCCGCGATCAGGGCTACCCGGTTCACATCGGGCCCGGCGGCGTCGTCGCCGTGCTGCAACGCGCGGTCGGGTGCCCGACGGGCCAGCTTCACCCTCCGCCACCGGCTGACCGCCAGGCGGTAGGCGGTGGTTCTGATCCAGGCGTCCGGATGCGTGACCTCCCCGAATTGCTTACGCCGGCTCCAGGCCCGGATGAACGCCTCCTGGACGCACTCCTGGGCCTCGTCGCGATTCCCGATCATCGCGTGGAGCTGGCCGGTCAGCCGACTGAAGGATGCGTTGTAGAACGCATCGAACTCTTCCTCGGTCATCCCCACCTCCTTGAACTCATCTCGACGGGGAGACGCGCGGGGGAGCAGTCCGGTTGCGTCGACGCGCGAGAATCCTTCAGGAGACTCCGGCTGTTACTCGTCGCCCTGGAAGGAGAAGGAGCGGAGCCGGTCACCGGCGAACCAGACCGCCCCGACGGTGGCGGCGACCGAGGCGAGCAGGGCCCACCACAGAGCGAGGTCGCTGTTGCTGATCGCGGAGTCGAGTTCTTGGCCCACCCGCTGGCCCCACTGGGCGACGCTGAGGGTGGCGATCCCGGAGAAGATGCTGCCGAGTGTGCCTTCCCAGATCAGGATGTAGAGCAGCCCGAAGACCACCGCATGCCGACTCAGCGTGCTCAGCGCCAGGAACAGCGCGGTGTAGACGATCCCGCTGACCACCGTGCTCACCCACAACGCCACCGACATCGAGGGTTCGTCGGTACGGACCACGATGCCGACGAGCAGGATCGGCAAGGTGCCCACAGTGAGGACGGCGGCGACGGCGACCAGGTACTTGCTGAGTGCCACACTGTGCCGCGAGATCGGTTTGGCCAGCAGGTAGACGATCGAGCCGTCGTCGACCTCCGGGCCCATCACCGAACTCGCCGCGATCAGCGCCAGCAGGGGCAGGACCAGTGACGGTCCCATCCCGTCGAGGGTCTCCCACGCGGCGACCTGGTCGTCGGTCAGGACGCGGATCAGCACCACGAGCGCGGCCAGACCGATCGGGAAGATCAGCAGTAGCCAGAACCGGCGGCTCCCGATCAGGGCCTGCAGGGCCAGCCGGGCGATGGTCGCGTTCATCGGGCCACCAGGTAGGAGAAGACGCTCTCCAGGGATTCGTCGCTGGGCGAGACCTCCCAGAGTGCGATGTCGTCGTGGCGTGCCCACTGCGGCAGGCCGTGGGCGAAGGCGCCGAGATCGGAGACCTCGACGTCGATGCCGTCGTCGCCGGAGAACCGGACCGCCTGCACCGCCGACTGGGCGACCAGCACCCGGGCCAGCGCCCGACTGTCGCTGGAGCGCAGGAAGTAGCGCACCGGCCGATCGGTCATCAGCCGACGGATCGCGCCGAAGTCGCCCGAGGCGGCATGGCGGCCCGAGACGACGACCTCGATGTGCCGGGCGAGCCGCTCGACCTCCTCGAGGATGTGCGAGCTGAAGACGATCGTGTTGCCGGCGTCGCCGAGGCGGTGGAGGAGGTCCATCAGCTGCATCCGTTGGCGAGGATCGACGCCGTTGAACGGCTCGTCGAGCAGCATCACCCGGGGCTCGTGGACGAGGGCGGCGGCGATCTTGATCCGCTGCCGCATGCCCTTGGAGTAGGTGTCGATGCGGCGTTCGGCAGGCTCGGTCATCTCGACCCGGGCGAGCGCCCGATCGGTGGCTGCGGCGACGTCGGGCAGCCGGTGCAGTTCGGCGTTCGCCCGCACGAACTGGCGACCGGTGAGGTAGCCGAAGCTGATCTCCCGCTCCGGGACCAGACCGAGAAGCCGGTAGATCTCGGTGTTGCGCCATACCGGCACGCCGTCCAGTGTCACCGTGCCCGCCGACGGCGCCAGGAAGCCGGACATCATCGCCATCAGGGTGGTCTTGCCGGCACCGTTGGGTCCGAGCAGTCCGGTGACGCCGGGGCCGATGGTCATCGTCACGTCGTTGACCGCGACCACGTTGCCGAACCAACGCGAGACCTTGTCGAGCACCAACTCACTCATCAGCGACCTGCCTTCCGGAAGCGGACCACCAACAGTGTCAGGGTGCCGAGCACGACCGCTGCGATCGCGATCAGGTAGAGGGCGACCATCGGCGCACCGTGCGGCGGGGTGATCACCCGGACGCCGGCGTCCATCGCACTGGCCAGGCCGTTGACCAGCGACCACGGCGAGAAGAGGCCGGCGAACTCGCCGACCCGGCGCGAACCGGTCTCGTCGGCGATCGCCTGGACGATCGAGACGCCGGAGCTGAGTACCACCAGCGCCAGGATCGAGCCGACCACCGCGAAGCCGCGGCGTAGCGCGTAGCTCGCGATCAGACCGGTGATGCCGGCTAGCATCACCGCGAGCAGGAACGTGAGCGGTACCGACTTGAGGAACTGGCTGAGCTCGTGGCTGACGTCGAGGTCGGCGATCAGGCCGCCGCCGAGCAGCAGCAGTTGCGGGATCAGGATGAAGATCAGACAGGCGGTGGCCAACGATGCCCACCGGACCACTGCCAACACGGCGGGGCTGAGCGGCCGGGCCAGGTACAGCACGATCGAGCGGGAGCGCAGATCGCGGGAGAAGAGCACCGGGGCCTGGGCGGCGGCGAAGATGCTGATCAGCACCTGCACCTGGTTGGTGTAGTCGGCGTAGCTGACCAACGCCTCACTGGCTCCGGTCACGGCGAGGACGCCGATCAGGATCACCGCCGGCAGCAGGGTGAAGGCCCCGAGCACGATCGGCAGCACCTTGGAGCGCCCGGAGCGGCCGATCCCGAAGGCGTGCCGCAGGCCGGTCAGGTAGAGCGAGAGAGCGATCTTGGCGTTCGACTCGCGGGGACCGGAGTAGCAACGGTAGCCGATGTCGTGGATGACTCCGGCCGCGCGGGGCGGTGGCTGACGTTCAGACATGGTGCGCCCCCTCGGTGAAGACGTCCTCCAAGTGGCCCTGATCGGCCTGGACCCGGACCAGCGCCAGACCGAGATCGGCGACCGTGTCGCGGACCAGCCGGTGCACGTCGAGCCCGTCGGGTGCCGGGTCGATGGTGACCATCGCGCCCCGTGGGCGGCAGGTGAGACCGGCCTCGGCGAGCGCGTTGCCGAGCTGGTCACGCTCCACATCGCCGCCCAGCACCTCGACCAGCAGGGCGCCGGTGGCGTCGAGGAACTGACTGGTGGCCGAGGAGCGGAGCAGATGGCCGCCGTCGAGGATCACCACGTAGTCGCTGATCTTCTCCAGCTCTCCCAGCAGGTGGGAGGTGACCAGGACCGGGATACCGAAGTCGGTGCCGATCCGGCGGACCAGGGTCAGCATCTCCAGCCGCGACGCCGGGTCGAGGCCGTTGGTCGGCTCGTCGAGGAAGACCAGCGACGGGTCGTGCACCAACGCCTGGGCGAGCTTGGCGCGCTGCTTCATGCCTGTCGAGTAGCCGCCCAACAGGCGGTACCGCTCCTCGTCGAGGCCGACCAGACGCAGGATGTCGGCGGCCCGCTCCCGCGCAGCGGCCGCAGGCAGCCCGGACATCCGGGCCAGATGGACCACGAACTCGCTGGCGTTCACATCGGGCGGCAGGCAGTCGTGTTCGGGCATGTAGCCGACGACGCGCCGGATCTCGTCCGAGGCGGTGGCGACGTCGTGGCCCAGCACCCGGGCGCTTCCCGCGCTCGGCTCCTGGAGGCCCAGCAGGATCTTGATCAGCGTCGACTTGCCGGCACCGTTGGCGCCGACCAAGCCGGTCACGCCGCCGCCGATCTCCAGGCTGAGCTCGTGCAGGGCGACCACGCGCCCGTAGTCCATGGTGAGACCAGCCGTGCTGATCACCGGGTCGATCATCGAGGTTGACGCCGTCTCCGCGCTCACGCCGTCAACCTACACGGCGTCAGCTCGTCGCCAGGTTGTCCAAACGCTCCAGGGCCCGCACGCTGAGCGCGTCGAAGCCACCCTTGGGCAGGTTCCGCGAACCGTCCGGGATGAACCCGACCTGGGCGACGACGTCGTCGCGGCGCATGATCGCCATCAGGTAGGTGACGGTGCGCTTGTCGGAGACCTCGGTGTCGACGCGCCAGATGGTGAGCTCGGTCTTCTTGGTGGTGCGCTGCACGGTCCGGGTGACGTCGGTGGTGAGGTCGTCCTTCTCGCACTTCGCCATCTTGGCGCGGACCTGCTCCACCATCTTGCGAGCGTTCTTCACCGAGGAGAGCCGTCCGAAGGTCTCGGTGATGCCGAACGAGGTGGCGAGATCGGCGCCGGGGACTACGAAGCTCCGGGTCCGGGTGCTGGCGAACTGCTTGCCCTTGAAGCTGGTGTTGTCGCAGCGGGTCGCGGCGACGTTGGTGGTGGCCTTGGTGGGCTTGGTGCCGACCCAGGGCAGGTCGACGCCGGTCACCGGCGGCAGGTCGATCTCCTGCAGCATGCCGCGGGCCTTCTCGGCCGGCGGCGGAACCACCTTGCGCAGCACCGGGTCGGTGACGCAGGTGCCGCCCGCCTTGTTGGTGCACAGCTTGGTGACCGCGTCGCTGATCAGCGAGACGACAGGGCCCAGCTTGACCTTGACCGGTCCGGTCGAGGT
Organism: Nocardioides sp. Bht2; assembly: GCF_047308515.1. NCBI lineage: Bacteria > Bacillati > Actinomycetota > Actinomycetes > Propionibacteriales > Nocardioidaceae > Nocardioides > Nocardioides sp. Bht2. The sequence goes on along the minus strand of NZ_JBLBWI010000025.1, from coordinate 24,627 downwards.
CAGCGTGGTCGAGGTGAGCAGCGAACCGGTCCGGCTGACCGCGATCAGGTGCGTGGTGGCCGGTGCCTGCCAGGCCCGCATCGCCAGCACCATCGCCTCTTCGCCGACGCCGTCGAGCTCGTGGGTGGAGAGCAGCTGCACGCGCGGCTCGGAGCAGCTCATGTACCAACCGCGGAGCCGGTCGTAGGCGGCCTTGCTCGCCTCGGGGGAGGCGCTCAGTTCGGCGGCCTGCAACGCGTTCGCGGTCGGCTTGCCCTCCAGGGTGAAGGTGCGGACCAACGTGCCGAGTCCGGCCGGATCGGCGAACGGGTCGCGCTGACAGAGCGCGTAGCGGCCGCTGCCGCTGGTGTTGTCGCTGGTGGTCGTGGCGGCGATCGTCCGCGGCTTCAGATCAGCAGTGACGGCGGTCTTGTCGAGCAGGTCGTTGGGGTGCAGACGTGGGCCGGGCTCGGTGTCGTCGGAGCTGTGGCCCAGGGACCGGATCTCGGAGTCGCTCTGGTGGACCAGGGCGCCCGCGCCCAGCATCAGTGCCACGGCCGCTGCGACCGCGACCGCGGTGTGCGTGCGGCGCCGACGAGCACCGCTCCTGCGGATCACTGTGGACCGTGCGAACTGGGTGTCGGCGAGCCGCTCATCGAGCGCGGTCAGTCGCGCCGTGATCTGCTCCGGCGGCAGGTCGAGCTGCTCGGCGAACGTCGTCTGCGCCGTCTCCAGTGCGGTGGTGGCGGCGGCGTCGGTCAGCCCGATCTCGCGGGCCAACGCGGCGATGCTCAGCCCGCCCAGCTCCGCAAGCAGGAGGGCCTTGCGCTGGTTGGTGGTCAGCTTGCCCAGCGCCTCGAAGGTGGCGATCGTGGCGTCGTCGAGCTGCTTCTCGCGGTGCCAGATCCGCGCCTGGTGGCGACGTTGGGCGCTGCCCCAGGCGTGCGGGCGGACCCAGGTCTCGGGGTCCGGCATCCGCGACACCTTGCGCCAGTGGTGCCACGCGGAGACGTACGCCTCGCGGACCGCGCTGCGCGCCGCGGGCAGATCGCCGGTCAACGCGTAGGTCTGCAGCAGCAGGCGACCGCGGGTCGCTTGATAGAAGGAGTCGAAGTCAACGGGGGCAGGCATGACGAGCCAAGCCTACGCGGGGCCCGGTCACCTGTCCCGTTGCCGACGACGCCCCAGCGCGAGGGCCGACCCGATGCGGTCCGTGCCACATCGGGCGGCGCGACTCCTCGGCGTGTGCAGCCGCCGCCAGCGACCTGTACCGGCAAGGATGGAGGGGCCATGATCTCCACCGTGACGCCGACCGACCGCCCCCGCACCGCCCGGCCCCTTTCGCTGCTTGCGGCGTTGGCCGGTTTCACGGCGTCCGGAATCACCCTCGGGCTCTGTCTGGCGACCAGCCTGGTCGGTTGGTTCCTCGCCGACGCCGGTGCCCACGGTGCTCCCCGCGACGCGCTGCGCAGTGGCGCGTTGGCCTGGCTCAGCGGCCACGGCTCCGGGGTGGCGATCGACGGGATCCGGATCAGCGCGGTGCCGCTCGGGCTGACCCTGCTCTGCGCCGTGGTGATCTGGCGGACCGGGCTGCGCCTGGGGGAGAGCCTCAGCAACCACGGGCCCGACGCCGACGACCTGGCAGACGGCGTCCGGGACTGGACCGTGCACGTGGCGCTCGGCGTCTTCGCGGCCTCGTACCTCCTGGTCGCGACCGTGGTCAGCATCGTCGCGGCCGGCGACAACGACCCGTCGCTGGGCCGGGTCCTGCTCTGGACCCTCGCGCTCTGTGCCGTGCTGGCAGGTCCGGCCGTCTCGGTCGGCTCCGGGCGTGCCGCGACCTGGCTCTCGATGGTTCCCGAAGCGGTCCGCGCCACCGCGGTCGCCGCTCGTGCGGTGCTGGTCTGGTTCCTCGGGCTCTCCGCGGTGGTCTTCGCGATCGCCCTGCTGCTCGACTTCGGGACGGCCGCCAATGTGCTGTCCCAGATGCACACCTCACCCGGCGACGCGATCCTCTACCTGTTGCTCTGCCTCACCGTGGTGCCGAACGCGGTGATCTTCTCCGGCTCCTACCTGCTCGGCCCCGGCTTCCTGGTCGGCACCGGCACCCTGGTCAGCCCGACGTTGGTCGCGATCGGCCCGGTGCCGCTCTTCCCGTTGCTCGCCGCGCTGCCGGACAACGGTGAGACGCCGGCCTGGACCCCCTTCCTGATCGGGCTCCCGGTCGTGGTTGCCGCCGTTGCGGTGGCCCGGACTCAGCGTCTGCACCCCACCGTCGCCTGGGAGGCCGGAGCGCTGCGCGGTGTCGCTGCGGGGGTCTCGGTCGGCGTCCTCTTCGGGGTCCTGGCTGCCCTCGCCGGAGGCGCGGTCGGCCCCGGTCGGATGGCGGACGTGGGGCCGGTGGTCGGGGAGACCCTGGTCTCGGGGATCGTCGCTTTCGGGCTCGGTGGCCTGCTCGGGGGACTGGTCGGAACCTGGCTGACACGACGTCGCCAGGTCGAGGCCGAGTAGCCGGTTCGCTCAGACGCGGCCCGCCCGCCGGGTCGCGGTCGGGGCTGGATAAACTTCGCCCCGTGTCCACCTCCGCCAGGCCCGCCCGGCTCGTAGTCCTCGTCTCAGGTTCGGGTACCAACCTGCAAGCGATCCTCGACGCCGCTGCCGACCCCGCCTATGGCGCCGAGGTTGTTGCCGTGGGCGCCGATCGTCACGACATCGAGGGGCTGCGCCGTGCGGAGCGGCTCGACATCGACACCTTCGTGCTGCGGGTGCCCGACTTCGCCGACCGTGCAGCCTGGGACAAGGCGCTCACCGAGGGGGTGGCCGCCTACGAACCCGACCTGGTGGTGCTGGCCGGCTTCATGAAGCTGGTCGGTGACGACTTCATCGCCGCCTTCGGCGGCCGCACGGTGAACACCCACCCGGCGCTGTCGCCGTCCTTCCCGGGGATGACCGGGCCCAAGGATGCCCTGGAGTACGGGGTCAAGGTCACCGGTTGCACGTTGTTCGTGGTCGACGCCGGTGTGGACACCGGCCCGATCGTCGACCAGCGCGCCGTGCCGGTGCTCGACGACGACGATGTGGCGTCGTTGCACGAGCGCATCAAGACCGCCGAGCGCGAGATGCTCGTCGAGAACGTGGGCCGGATGGCCCGAGAAGGTTTCACCATCACCGATAGGAAGGTGCGGTTCACGCGATGAGCACGAACCCCGAAGGTCGGATCGCGATCCGGCGTGCGCTGGTCTCCGTCTACGACAAGACCGGTCTGGAGGACCTTGCCCGCGGCCTGCACAAGGCTGGCGTGAGCATCGTGTCCACGGGTGGCTCGGCTGCGCTGATCGAAGCGCTGGCGATCCCGGTCACCCGCGTCGAGGAGCTGACCGGCTTCCCCGAGTGCCTCGACGGCCGCGTCAAGACGCTGCACCCGAAGGTGCACGCCGGCATCCTGGCCGACCGCCGTCTGGACTCCCACGTGGAGCAGCTCGCCGAGCTCGGTGTCGAGCCGTTCGACCTGGTGATCTCCAACCTGTACCCGTTCAGCCAGACCGTGGCTTCGGGTGCGAGCCCGGACGAATGCGTCGAGCAGATCGACATCGGTGGCCCGTCGATGGTCCGTGCGGCCGCGAAGAACCACCCCTCGGTGGCGATCGTGACCTCGCCCGAGGACTACGCGGGCACGCTGGCCGCCGTCGAGGCCGGCGGCTACACGTTGGCTGAGCGTCGCCGTCTGGCCACGGACGCGTTCGTGCACACGGCCACCTACGACGTGAACGTCGCCTCCTGGATGGGTTCGGTGCTCGTCTCGGACGACGTCGAGACCCAGTTCCCGGCCTGGATCGGCGCCTCGTGGAGCCGAGAGGACGTGCTGCGCTACGGCGAGAACCCGCACCAGGCTGCGGCGATCTACCGCAACGGTCACGGTGCCGCGCGTGGTCTCGCGCAGGGTACGCAGCTGCACGGCAAGGAGATGTCGTACAACAACTACATCGACGCCGACGCCGCCTATCGCGCCGCCTACGACCACGGTGACCAGCCGACGGTCGCGATCATCAAGCACGCCAACCCGTGCGGCATCGCGGTCGGCGCCGACGTCGCTGAGGCGCACCGCAAGGCGCATGAGTGCGACCCGGTCTCGGCCTACGGCGGCATCATCGCCACCAACCGCCCGGTGACCGCGGAGATGGCGGAGACGGTGAAGGACATCTTCACCGAGGTGATCGTGGCTCCCGGCTTCGAGGGCGCTGCGCTCGACATCCTGACCGCCAAGAAGAACCTCCGTCTGCTGGTCGTCGACCCGCCCACGGGTCTGCACCTGGAGTCGCGCCCGATCACCGGTGGTCTGCTGGTTCAGCAGCGCGACCTGATCGACGCGGCCGGTACCGACGCCGAAGGCCGTCCGTTCGGTGACGACCCGGCGCACTGGCGCCTGGTGGCCGGCTCCGCGGTGACCGACGAGGTGCTGGGCGACCTCACCTTCGCCTGGCGCTCGGTGCGTGCGGTGAAGTCGAACGCGATCCTGCTCGCCAAGGGCGGCGCCTCGGTCGGCGTCGGCATGGGCCAGGTCAACCGGGTCGACTCCTGCAACCTCGCCGTCACCCGCGCCGGTGACCGTGCCCAGGGTGCGGTGGCCTCCTCCGACGCGTTCTTCCCGTTCGCCGACGGTCTCCAGGTCCTGATCGACGGTGGCGTCCAGGCCGTCGTCGCTCCGGGTGGCTCGATCCGTGACGACGAGGTGATCGCCGCCGCGAACGCCGCCGGGATCAGCCTCTACTTCACCGGCACCCGCCACTTCGCTCACTGAGCCAGCGCTTCGTCGTGACGCCCGCGGGTCCGCCCGCGGGCGTCACGCATTGTGCCGGTGATCGAGCTCGCCCCGGTGATCGAGCTTGCTTCGGTGATCGAGCTTGTCGAGATCCCGGCGATGCTCCCGCCCCGGTGATCGAGCTTGTCGAGATCCCGGCAATGGTCTCGACAAGCTCGACCAACGGTGGGTGATGGTCTCGACAAGCTCGACCACGGTGGGTGATGGTCTCGACAAGCTCGACCACGGTGTGCGTCGAAAATGGAGATGCGGGCGGCGCACCCCGCGCGATATCTTGACGTCAAGATAAATCTGTCGCTCTCGGGAGAACGCGTCTGAGCGCCAACTCGCCTCCGGCGACGCGCTTCCAGACTGCTGGCCACCCTCGTTCCGCCGACCAGCCTGGAACGCCGGCTGACCTGCAGTCGATCCTCTCCGCGTTCGCGACCGGCTCGTTCCTCACCGGCACCGCGGTCTTCTTCACCAAGATCGTCGGACTCAGTGCTGCTCAAGTGGGCCTGGGCATGTCGATCAGCGGTGTCGTGGTGCTCGCCTGCTCGGTGCCGCTCGGCAAGGTGACCGACAGGCTCGGCGCGCAACGGATGTGGGTGCTCGGCTCGGCGATCGAGGCGGGGCTCTACTTCATCTGGCCCCTGCTCGACGGCTTCTGGACCTTCACCCTGATGCTCTCGGTGCTCGCCGCCGTCGAGACCGGGGCACGCTCGGGGCGCGGCGCCTACACGATCGAGGTCTTCCCACGCGAGACCCGCGTGCGCTCGATGGCCTTCATGCGTTCAGCTCGCAATGTCGGTTACACGCTCGGTGCCGCAGCCGGTGGTTTCGCGCTGGCGATCGGCACCGACACCGCGATCATGGCGGTGCCGCTGCTCACCGGCGCTCTCCTGGTGATCAACGCCTTCATGGTCCGCGCGTTGCCCGCGATCGCCCGCGCGGAATCGGTCGAGGTCGTCCAGTTGGCCAGCCCCGCCGGGTTGAAGAACAAGGGCTTCGTGATCCTCGGTATCTGTAACGGTGTGCTGGGCACCAACCAGGTGTTGCTCAACGTCGTCGTTCCGCTCTGGTTGGTCGAGCGCACCGACGCCCCGCCGGTACTGCTGGCCTGGCTCTTCGGCACCAACACGGTGCTTGCCGTGCTGCTCCAGGTGCCGTTCGCCAAGGGGGCGCACAACGTCGACGGTGCGCTCCGGGCGGCCCGGCTCTGCGGCTGGTCCTTCGTGATCTCCTGCGCGATCATCGCCGTCACCCACGACACTGTGGGGTGGGTGTCGATCGTGCTGATCTGGCTCGGCCACGTCACCATCACCGGAGCAGAGCTCTGGTCGAGCGCCGCGCACTGGGGCTGGCTCGCCGAGCTCAGCGACCCGCAGCGGCTGGGGGAGTACCAGGGTGTCTTCAACCTGGGCTACCAGGTGGAGTCGATCGTCGGCCCGGCCCTCTTCACCTTCCTCGCGCTCACCTGGGGAACGCCGGGCTGGGCCGTGATCGCGGCGATCGCCGTCGTCGCGGTGATCGTGGCGCACCCGGCCGCTCGGGCCGCGGAGCGTCACCTGCGCGAGCACTCCGTCGCCGCCTGAAATAGAATGCCCTCGTGACTGCCAAGAAGCTTGACGGAACCGCTACCGCTGCGGCGATCAAGGACGAACTGCGTACCCGGATCACCGCGCTGAAGGCCCAGGGCGTCACGCCCGGCCTCGGCACCATCCTGGTCGGCGACGACCCGGGGTCGCGGTGGTACGTCGGCGGCAAGCACAAGGACTGCGCCGAGGTCGGCATCGAGTCGATCCGGATCGACCTCCCGGAGACCGCTTCGCAGGAGGAGATCGAGGACGCCGTCCGCTCGCTCAACGAGAACCCGGCCTGTACCGGTTACATCGTCCAGCTTCCGCTGCCGCGTGGCCGTGACGAGAACCGGGTGCTGGGTCTGATCGATCCGGCCAAGGACGCCGACGGCCTGCACCCCACCAACCTCGGCTGGCTGGTGCTCGGCAACGAGGCCCCGCTGCCGTGCACCCCGTTCGGCATCGTCGAGCTGCTCCGTCGCCACGACGTCGAGATCAACGGCGCCGAGGTGGTGGTCGTGGGTCGCGGTGTCACCGTCGGTCGCCCGCTGGGCCTGCTGCTCACCCGCCGTTCGGAGAACGCCACCGTGACGCTCTGCCACACCGGCACCGTCGACCTCGCCGCCCACGTCCGTGAGGCCGACATCGTGGTCGCCGCAGCAGGTGTGCCCGGGATCATCACCGCGGAGATGGTGAAGCCCGGCGCGGCCCTGCTCGACGTCGGCGTCTCCCGGGTCGACGGCAAGATCGCAGGAGACCTCGCCGACGACGTCTGGGACGTCGCGGGCTGGGTCTCCCCGAACCCCGGCGGCGTCGGTCCGATGACCCGCGCGATGCTGCTGGCCAACGTGGTCTCGATCGCCGAGAACAACCTGCGCTGATGTCGACCGACGACCCGGCAGTGCCGCCTGACGCGGAGCCTGAGGAAGGCCGCGCTGTCGAGTCGTCGACCGACGCTGATCTCGAACGCCGCTCGGTCACCGAGATCAAGGCGCCGCGCACCATCGGTGGCGTGATCTATCTGTGTGTCCTTGCGGCCGCCATCGGCGGTGTGGTGACGGCGGCGGTCGGGCCCTGGCGTAGCGGCGTCAGTTGGCTGGCGCTGGCGATGCTCGCCGGTGCCGCCGCACGCGTCGCGCTGCGGACCGAGGTGGCCGGGATGCTCGAGGTGCGCCGCAAGACCTTCGACGTCACCATCATGGTGATCTTCGGCGTGCTGCTCCTGGTGCTGGCCGCGACGATCCCGGACCAGCCCTAGCCCAACGTCTCGACGTGCCGGGCGAACCAGTCCGGGAACTCGGTGAGGTCGTTGAGCACGACATCGGTGCCGGCATCGCGGAGCTCTTCGGCGGAGCAACCTCCGGTCAATACGGAGACGCTGAGCACTTCGGCGGCGCGCGCCCCCTCGACGTCATGGATGTGGTCGCCCACATAGATCCCGACGCCGTGGCGACTCAACGCCGCAGCCTTCCCGACACCCCAGACCTCGCCCTCGAGGTGGTCGATGTCGAAGGTCAGGTGGTCGACGTGGCGTTGCGCGTTGGGCGCGAACTTGCCGGTCACCAGCACGATCCGGCCGCCGTGGCCACGGACCGCCGCGAGCGCTTCGTGGGCGCCGCTCAGGGCGGGGACCGGAATGATGCTGTGGTCGACGTAGAGCTCACGGAAACGATCGATCGCGGCCGGGATCCGGGCGGCGTCGAGGTAGTCGGCGAGGACCAGGTCCAGCGGCGGCCCGAGGCGCTCGATCATCGATGCGGAGGCGAAGGTGATGCCGAGCTCACCGCCGAGCGCGTCCAGGGTGGCCGCGAACCCCGGCCGGGTATCGATCAACGTCATGTCGAGGTCAAACCCGACGTTCAACGGAAGGCGCACGCGGCCAGCTTAGGCGGCGCGCGGAAGCCGCCCGGAAAGACCAGCACCCCGAGTCGGCGGACTCGGGGTGCTGGCGGATGAACGGGGTGGATCAGATCAGGCCGAGCTCCGTGACGGCAGCGCGTTCCTCGACCAGCTCCGCGTTCGAGGCGTCGATCCGGGCGCGGGAGAAGTCGGAGATCTCCAGGCCCTGAACGATGCTCCAGTCGCCGTCCTTGGTGGTCACCGGGAACGAGGTGATGATGCCTTCGGGGGTGTCGTAGGAGCCGTCGGAGACGACCGCCATCGAGACCCAGTCACCCTCCGGCGTGCCGTTGAGCCAGTCGCGGGCCGCGTTGCAGGTGGCCGAGGCGGCCGAGGCGGCCGAGGAGGCGCCGCGGGCGTCGATGATCGCCGCGCCACGCTTGGCCACGGTCGGGATGAAGTCGTTCTCCACCCAGGCCTGGTCGCCGACGACCTCGAAGGCGTTCTTGCCGGCGATCTCGGCGTGGAAGATGTCCGGGTACTGGGTGGCCGAGTGGTTGCCCCAGATCGTCATCTTCTTGATGTCGTTGACCGAGGAGCCGGTCTTCGCGGCGAGCTGCGAGATGGCGCGGTTGTGGTCCAGGCGGGTGAGTGCCGAGAAGCGCTCCTGCGGGATGTCGGGAGCGTTGGTCATCGCGATCAGTGCGTTGGTGTTCGCCGGGTTACCGGTGACTCCGATCCGGACGTCGTCGGCCGCGACCTTGTTGAGCGCCTTGCCCTGAGCGGTGAAGATCGCGCCGTTGGCCGAGAGCAGGTCGCTGCGCTCCATGCCGGGGCCGCGGGGGCGGGCACCGACCAGCAGAGCCAGGTTGACGCCGTCGAAGATCGTCTCGGCGTCGTCGCCGATCTCGATACCCGCCAGGCCGGGGAAGGCGCAGTCGTCGAGCTCCATGACGACGCCCTCGAGGGCCTTGAGGGCCGGGGTGATCTCCAGCAGGCGCAACTCGATCGGCCGATCGCCCAGTGCACCACTGGCGAGACGGAACAGAAGGCTGTAGCCGATCTGACCGGCAGCGCCGGTAACGGCGACCTTCAACGGGGTTGCACTCACGAATACTCCTAAAAGGGTTGGGTGGTTAGAAGCTCAATGTGAGCTGAGCGCTGCGAATCGCGGGCGATTCGAGCGCTCAACTCACATTGAACTCAGGGTTGGTCGTTCGGGCGGATCTGCGTGCCCTCGGACGGCGGCGCCCACTGCTGCTGCCCCGGAGCGGGGGGAGCGGGCGGAGCCGGGGGAGGCGGCTGCGGCGGGCCCCACTGCTGTTCGGGTGCCGGGGGCTGCGGCTGCTGGGGCTGTTGCGACCACTGCTGCTGCTCGTGCGCGGGCTGGGCCCACTGCTGCGGTGCACCCTGCGGGTGCGGCTGCACCCACTGGCCGGTGTTCGGGTCCCAGACCGGCTGCTGGCCGCCCCACTGGCCACCGCCCTGAGCGGTGTTGCCGCCGCCGAAGGTGAGCCCACCGCCGACCACCTCCATGCCGTCACGGCCGAAGATGAAGGCGTAGCTGATGCCGGCGATCGCGGCACCCACCAGCGGAGCCACGATGAAGGCCCAGACCTGGGTGATCGCGTCGGTGCCGCCGAAGAGGGCGACGCCGATCGAACGAGCCGGGTTCACCGAGGTGCCGGTCAGCGGAATCATCACCATGTGCAGGCCGGTCAGCGCGAAGCCGATCGCGAACGGCGCCGAGCTGGCGATCGCCTTGTTGCGCTTGTCGGTCGCCGCCAGGATCACCCAGAGGAAGACCGCGGTACCGATCACCTCGATCAGCAGGGCCGCCCACAGGGAGATGTCGTGCGCGCTCTGGTCGCCCCAGCCGTTGGTGGCCATGCCGCCGTCGGAGTCGAAGCCGTCGGTGCCGTTCCAGATGGTGAAGAGGACCAGACCGGCGAGGATCGCACCGACGAGCTGCGCCACGATGTAGTAGGCGACGTCGATCCAGGCGATCCGGCCCGCGACGCCGGCGCCCACGGAGACGGCCGGGTTGAAGTGACCACCGGAGATGTGGCCGACGGCAAACGCCATCACCAGCACCGAGATGCCGAAGGCGAGGGCAGTGGTGGTGATGTCCGCGCCGCTGGCGATGGCGGCGCCGCAGCCGAAGAAGACCAGAACGAAGGTGCCCAGGAGCTCGGCAGCCAACTTGCGTGGCAGGGCAGGAGGATCGAGGGATTCGGCAGTCACGATTTGGTTCCCTTTCATCTGATGAACCCGAGAATCGGAATGCTTCGACACTAGGCCATCGAACTCTCGTTGGGGCTGAAGCGCAACGAGCCCGTCGCCGCTCGGACGGGGTGGACCCGGCTGGCGCCGAGTGCGAGGCTGTGAAAGTTCGACCGTTCAGGTATCTTGATATCAAGCAACTTTTCGCCGCCGATGTTCAGGAGACAGTCCTTCCGATGGCCAAGATCATCTACACCCACACTGATGAGGCGCCGCTGCTGGCGACCTACTCGTTCCTTCCCATCGTGGAGGCCTTCGCCGGCAAGGCCGGCGTCGAGATCGAGACCCGCGACATCTCCGTCGCGGCCCGCATCCTGGCTCAGTTCGGGCTGGCCGACGACGCGCTCTCCGAGCTCGGCGAACTGGCCAAGACCCCGGACGCCAACATCATCAAGCTGCCGAACATCTCGGCCTCCATCCCGCAGCTCAAGGCCGCGATCAAGGAGCTGCAGGCGCAGGGCTTCGACATCCCGGACTACCCCGAGGCGCCGGCCACCGACGCCGAGCGCGAGACCCGCGCCAAGTACGACAAGGTCAAGGGTTCCGCGGTGAACCCGGTTCTGCGTGAGGGCAACTCCGACCGTCGTGCGCCGGGCTCGGTGAAGAGCTACGCCAAGAAGCACCCGCACACGAACAAGCCGTTCACCGAGGGCTCGAAGACCAACGTGTCCACCATGGGCGCGAACGACTTCGCGAGCAACGAGAAGTCGGTGACCGTCGCTGGCGACGACACCCTCTCGATCGTGCTGGAGACCGCCGCGGGCGAGAACATCGTCCTCAAGGACGGCCTCAAGGTCCTGGCCGGCGAGATCGTCGACTCGACCAAGATGTCGGCTGCGCACCTGCAGGCGTTCCTACGCAACGCCGTCGCCGAGGCCAAGGCCTCCGACGTGCTCTTCTCGGTCCACCTCAAGGCCACCATGATGAAGGTCTCCGACCCGATCATCTTCGGCCACGTGGTGAAGGCCTTCTTCGCCGACGTCTTCGCCCAGTACGGCGACGACCTGGCCGCGGCCGGTCTCTCGGCCAACGATGGCCTCGGCACGATCCTCGGCGGTCTCGACGCACTCGCCAACGGGGCCGAGATCAAGGCTGCCTTCGACGCCGCCCTCGCCAACGGCCCGCGCCTGTCCTACGTCAACTCCGACAAGGGCATCACCAACCTGCACGTGCCGTCCGACGTCATCGTCGACGCCTCGATGCCGGCCCTGATCCGCAACGGTGGACGTCTCTGGGGCGTCGACGGCGCCGAGGACGACACCCTCGCCGTCATCCCGGACTCCTCCTACGCGGGTGTCTTCCAGGCCGTGATCGAGGACGTCAAGGCCAACGGCCCGCTGAACCCGGCGACCATCGGCACCGTCCCGAACGTCGGCCTGATGGCTCAGGCTGCCGAGGAGTACGGCTCGCACGACAAGACCTTCGAGATCGCTGAGGCCGGCACCGTCCGGATCCTGGCGTCCAACGGCGACGTGCTGCTCGAGCACGACGTCGAGGCCGGCGACATCTGGCGTGCCTGCCAGACCAAGGACATCCCGGTCCAGGACTGGGTGAAGCTGGCTGTCACCCGCGCCCGCGCCTCGCAGACCCCGGCGATCTTCTGGCTCAACGAGAGCCGTGCGCACGACGCCGAGCTGATCAAGAAGATCAACGCCTACCTGCCGAACCACGACACCGAGGGCCTGGAGATCCAGATCCTCAGCCCGGAGCTGGCCACCAAGTTCTCCTTGGAGCGTCTGCGCAAGGGCGAGGACACCATCTCGGTGACCGGCAACGTGCTGCGTGACTACAACACCGACCTGTTCCCGATCCTGGAGCTGGGCACCTCGGCGAAGATGCTCTCGGTGGTTCCGCTGATCGCTGGCGGTGGCCTCTTCGAGACCGGTGCCGGCGGCTCCGCGCCGAAGCACGTCGAGCAGCTCGTCGACGAGAACTACCTGCGCTGGGACAGCCTGGGCGAGTTCTTCGCGCTGGTGCCGTCGTTGGAGAAGTACGCCGAGCAGGCCGGTACCCCCGGTGCTCAGGTGCTCGCCGACACCCTCGACCGCGCGACCGGCACCTTCCTCGACGAGGACCGTTCGCCGGGTCGCAAGCTGGGCACCACCGACAACCGTGGTTCGCACTTCTACCTCGCCCTCTACTGGGCCGAGGAGCTGGCCAAGCAGTCCGAGGACGCCGCGCTCGCCGCAGCGTTCGCTCCGCTGGCTGCTCAGCTCCGCGAGAACGAGGAGAAGATCGCCGGTGAGCTGATCGCCGTCCAGGGTTCGCCTGCCGAGATCGGTGGCTACTACCGCCCCGACGCCGCCAAGGTGTCCGCGATCATGCGCCCCTCCGCGACGTTCAACGCCGCGCTCGAGGCACTCTGATCCACCTCAACCTGAGCCCGGTCGACCTGTTGGTCGGCCGGGCTCGGGCCATTTCGCCCCGGAGAAACTTCCGACACCGACCGAACCTTGTCCGACGCTCGCCGCGTCTAGGTAGCACGATGGGCATTCGGCCCAGTGAGAGAAGGAGCCCGCGTGCCGCGACGTGATGACGCCGCCTTCGCCGACTTCGCGACAGCGAGGTTCGCAGCGCTGCACCGTTCTGCGTACCTGATCGTCGCCGACGAGCAGTTGGCCCAGGACCTCGTCCAAGAGGCACTGGCCAAGACGTACGTGGCGCTGCCGCGACTGCGTGAGGTCGGCAACCTGGAGGCCTATGCCCGGCGGGTGGTGGCGACCACCGCGATCACCTGGTTCCGGCGCAAGGGCTGGAACAACGAGACCGCGACCGAGCACCTGCCCGACCTCGTCGGCCCGGCGCCGACCGAAGAGGTCGCCCAACGGGAATGGCTCTGGCAGGCGCTCCGCGAGCTTCCGATCCGGCAGCGGACGGCGATCGTGCTGCGTTACTACGAAGACCTCACCGAGGCCCAGACCGCACACGCGATGGGCTGCGCCACGGGAACGGTCAAGAGTCAGGTCTCGGCCGGGCTCCGCACGCTGCGCAAGCGGTTGGGCGACGACGTCGCACTGGTCGCCGAGTTGGAAGGAGCCTCGGCATGACCGAGCTGTTGAAGGAGACCCTGAACGAGCGCGCTGACGCGCTGACCCCGCGTGCCCCGGACCTGGAGGCGATCCTCGACCAAGGGCGACGTGGCGTCCGGCGTCGCCGCGCGCTCACCGGCGGTCTGCTGGGTACCGCACTGGTCGCTGCCGCGGTGGTCCTGCCGGGCCAGGTCGACGGCTGGTGGAGCCCGAGCGACGAAGCCCATGTGGCGGCCAGCGAACAGTCCGCGCTCAGCTGGGCCCAGGGCTCGGTGATCCACGCCGGTGGGAGGACGATCGACGTCGGCCACGACGTCTACGCCTACGTCGAGACGGGCTCCGGCTATGTCTTCGCCGACAAGGCCGGGAAGCTCTACGCATCGCTCCCGGACGGGGCCACCCCGATCGGTCAGATCGACGACGACACCGGCACCCGCGATCTCGTCACCGACGGCGACTCCACCGCCTGGCTCGACGTCACCGATGGCCGCTGGACGTTCGCTGTCCACAGCGAGGGCAGCGAGCTGTTGCGGGTCCCGGTGCAACTGCCGGCGCAGGTCGTGCAGGGCGGAGACGAGCTCAGCAACGCCCAGTGGCAGCTGCGGAACCGGACTCGCCCGATGGCACTCGACGAGGAGACCCTCTACGCCGCCGACCAGCGCGGTCTGCTGGCGATCGATCGCACCGACGGCACCGTACGGGTGCTCTCGACCGATCCCGGACTGACGATCTTCGATGTCCAGGACGGGCACTTCCTGGTGCGGTCTGACGACGCCGAGGGCGCCACCCAGGGCACCTATGCGACGACCGACCTGGCCAGCCTCGGTGAGGCGCTCGCGGTCGACGGTGGCGACCTGTCGCCCGACGGACGCTATGTGATGAGCGAGAACAGCAAGGCGGACAGCGACGACTTCACCCTGGTCGCGCTCGCCGACGGCACCTCGTTCGCTCCGCAGGAGAAGGCTGACTATGACTTCTTCACCGGCTATCGCTGGCTCGACGACGGGCGGTATCTCGCCTTCGGTCTGCAGCGGTCCGGGCGCTCCTGGGCGGCCCAAGCGATGACCTGCTCGGTCGAACGGCGCAGCTGTGATCAGCCGATCGCGCTCCCCGGGAGCGAGGCCGGCGACGGTGGCGACTTCGACTTCGGAATCGGTTTCCAGTTGCCGATCGGCGAGCACATCGGCTGAGGCGTGCCGAAGGTCATGCGGGGGCGGGCTCTGATCACCGGAAAATCGGTAGGAAGTTGTCGGAGGTACGGCGTAATGTCAATCAGCGATGAGTACGACGCTGACCTCCGACGACGCCCCTCCGGCCCCCGCCCCTCGCAGCACTCCTGAATCGGATCTGCGTCGTCGGGTAGATGCGCGTCGGCTCCGTTCGCCGCTCGCGATCGGCGCCCTGATCTGCACCGCGATCGCCGCGATCGGCACCACCGCCGGCACGGTCTTCGCCGGTCGCCTCGCCGAGAACCCGTCGTCCGCCCTGGTCTGGGCGTTGGCCTTCTGCGTCCTCGGCGCGGCCGTCATCGACACCGCCGGCAAGGTGGTGTGGGTCGGTGTCTCGGACCGCGCTGAGGGCCTGCTCCGCGAGGACCTCCTCGACGCCGCGATGAACCAACCGCTGGCCGCGCTGGGGGAGCAGGCGGTCGGCGAGATCCTGGACCGGGTCGACGACGACACCCACGAGGTCGGCAACCTGGTCCGGTGGCAGCTGTGGATGTTGGCGCGGACCGGTTTCGGCGTCATCCCGATGTGGATCGTGGCCGGCTTCACCTGGTGGCCGGCCTGGCTGATCTTCCCGGCGCTGGCCGGGCTCACCTTCCTCGCGATCCGGCGCCTGCTCGGCGAGATCTCGCGGCGCAAGGTGATCGAGGAGATGGCCTGGACCGACCACGCCGCCGCCTTGGAGGAAGGGATCGCGGGCCGCGACGACCTGCGCACCAGCCTCGGCCAGTCGCACGTGGTGCGGCGTCTGGCCAAGCTCTCGGCCGACGTCCACGAGAAGTTCCGCCGGGTGGTCGTGATCGAGGCACGGCTCGGTGCCAGGGCCGGTGTCCTGCTCTACTCGATGCTGGCTGCGGTCGGTGTGGTCGGCGTGGCGCTGACCGCCAACGACTCGATGTCGGTGGCCCGCCTGGTCACCCTCTTCCTGGTCACCTCCACCTTCGTCGGCCAGGTCTCGATGCTCGCCAACCACCTGCCCGATCTGCAGGCCGGTCTGGGTGCCGTGATCCGCCTGCGCCAGATGCTCGCCGTCGAGCCCGAGCCGCTCGGTGGCCGCGCCGTTCCCGGCGACGGCGCTCTCGCACTGGAGGTCCGCGACCTCCACTTCAGCTATGCCGAGGGCAGCTTCGCGCTCTCCGGGATCAACCTGCACGTGCCGGCGGGGCAGACGATCGCCCTGGTCGGGCGCTCCGGCTCCGGGAAGTCAACGCTGGCCTCGTTGCTCTCGCGTGCCGTCGAGCCGCCCCGTGGCACCGTCCTGCTCGGCGGCGTCGATGTGCGCGACCTCGACCTGCAGCAGTTGCGGGCCGCCGTCGGCGTGGTCACCCAGCGCACCGAGATCCTGGCCGGCACCCTGGCTGAGAACATCACCCTCTTCGAGGACGTCCCGCGGTCGGCGATCGAGAGCGCGGTCGTGCAGCTCGGCCTGCTCGACTGGGTGGCCGGTCTGCCCGACGGGCTCGACTCCCTGCTCGGCCCCGGTGGCACGACGCTGTCGGCAGGGGAGGAGCAGCTGGTCGCCTTCGCCCGCCTGCTGATCCGCGACGTCAAGGTGGTGGTCCTCGACGAGGCCACCGCCCGGATGGACCCGCTCACCGAGCGTCGCGTGGTCGCCGCCGCCGACCGGCTGCTGATCGGCCGTACCGGCATCCTGATCGCGCACCGGCTCAGCACCATCGAGCGCGCCCCGCTGGTCGGGGTGCTGGACCACGGGCAGCTCGTCCAGCAGGGACGCCGGGCCGAGCTGGCCCGCGTCGAGGGTCCCTACCGTGACCTCCTGCAGGCCAGTCGGGCCGAGGCGCACGCCCAGCCGGACGCCCACGGCCTCGCCGAGGAGGACGCCCCGACGGCCAGCGCCGAGCCGGCGCACGCCACCCTGGATGAGCCTGCCGCGAGCGTCGGCGGTCGCCGCCGTCTCGGCCCGCCGCCGGAGGTTCCCGAGGTGGGTACCGGCCCGAGCCTGACCCGCGGCATCCTGCACGTGCTCGCGGTCCGCCCGGCCTGGGGTATCGCGGGCGCGGTGCTCTTCCTGCTGACCTCGCTGGTCGGTGCGCAGGGCGCGGTCACTGGCCTGATCTGGGGCCATGTCGTGGTCGACCTGCAAGAGGGCACCACGCCCACGCTCTGGTCGGTCGCGCTGGTGCTCTGCCTGCTCTCCGCGCCGTTGATGCTGGCGGTCGCCTTCTACTGCTACCCGCGATGGTGGGTCGAGATCCTGCTCCGTACCCGGATGTCGGTGCTCTTCGGGCAGACCCAGCAGCACCGACTGCCGCGGACCCCGCCCGGCGAGGTGGTCGCCCGGTCGATGGACGCCGACCGCTACGCGCGTTACGCCGACCGTTGGGTCGACTTCGTCAACGGCCTGATCATCGCTGCTGTCACCGCCCTGCTGGCCGGTACCTGGCTGGCCGGCGCGGTGCTGATGACGGTGTTGATCAGCTCGGCACTCGCCTCCGCGATCGGCCGGCCGATCGCCGGTCGTTCGGCCGCCGCAGCCTCCGCGGCACGGGCCCGGTTCGGGCGCTCGCTGGTCTCCGCTCTGGAGTCGGCGCGCACCGTGAAGTTGGCGGCCGCCACCCCGGCCGTGCACCGGCATCTGCGTGAGGTCGACTCTGGTCGGGTCAGCGCCGCCGTCCGCGAACACCGGGTCCAGGCCTTCCTCGACGGCGTGCCGATGGTGATGGTCCAAGGCGGCGTGGTCGCTTCCTGGGCGGTCTTCCTCGGTGGCGGCTGGGGCCTGGCCACCACCCTGCTGGTCGCCAACGCGGTCGCCGGCTTCGACTGGTTCGGCCGGGTCGCCGGCATGGTGGTCACCGAGGCGCCGGGTACCCGCGCCTGGCAGAAAGAGACCAGCCGGTTCGCCGGTGGTGTCGACCTGATGGACCTGCCCCCGGGCGTGGACCTGGTCTCCGGCGCTGCCCCCGAGCCGCCCGCGGTCGAGCGGATCCCGCTGGAGACGCTGACCCTGCGCCGGTTCAGCGCCCTCCACGACGACGGCACGATCGGTGTCCAGAACGTCGACCTCGCCGTCCAGCGCGGTGAACTGGTGCTGCTGGTCGGCCAGGTCGGTTCCGGCAAGTCGAGTCTGCTGGCCGCGCTGGCCGGGCTGATCGAGCACACCGGCGACGTGCTCTGGAACGGCACCCCGGTCGCCGACGCCCAGGTCTTCCTGCGTCCCGGCCAGGTCGCGCACGTGGCTCAGGTGCCGCGGGTGCTCTCGGGCAGCTTCGCCGACAATGTGCGGCTCGGACACCAGCGTCGCTTCGACCTGCCGGTCGCTGCGGCCCGGCTGGGTCCCGACATCGCCGAGGCGGGTGGCAAGGACGCCCTGGTCGGTCACCGTGGGGTGCGGCTCTCGGGCGGCCAGGTGCAGCGCCTGGCTCTGGCCCGCGCGCTGGCGACCGACGCCGAGCTGATCCTGGCCGACGACGTCTCCAGCGCCCTGGACGCCACCACCGAGAACGAGCTGTGGGCGGCCCTGCGCGAGCGCGGCGCCACGGTGATCGGTGCTACCGCGAAGCGGGCCGCCCTGGCCCAGGCCGACCGGGTCGTCGTCCTGGTCGACGGCGAGGTGGCCGCGATCGGCCCGTGGAGTGAGCTGGGTGTGCGCTGGGGCCACCTGGCGGGGTGAGTGAACGCCCTCACGTCGGGAATGCGGAGCGGACCTCTTTCGTTCTTGACCCGATGACCTCCACCGCAGCGCGCCCTGACGGCGTCACCACCTCCACCAAGCCGGTCCACTTCGGCTGGGCGGTGCTCGCCCTCTCGATGGGCGGCTTCGCGATCGGCACCACCGAGTTCGTCACGATGGGGCTGCTGCCCGAGATCGCGGACGGGATGGAGGTCAGCATCCCCAAGGCCGGCCACGTGATCTCGGCCTATGCGCTCGGAGTGGTGATCGGTGCCCCGGTCCTAGCGTTCCTCGGGGCACGGTTGCCCCGTCGTGCCCTGTTGATGGGGCTGATGGCGGCGTTCGTTCTCGGCAACGCGCTCAGCGCGCTCGCCACCAGCCACGGCATGCTGACGGCGGCCCGGTTCTTCTCCGGCCTCCCGCACGGTGCCTACTTCGGGGTCGCCTCCCTGGTGGCCGCCAACCTGGCCGCGCCCGGACGGCGGGGCCGTGCGGTCGCCATGGTGATGCTGGGCCTCTCGATCGCCAACGTGATCGGGGTGCCGGCCGCCACCTGGCTCGGACAGAGCGTCGGGTGGCGCTCCGCCTACTGGTTGGTGACCGTGCTCGGTGCGCTGACCATCGCGCTGGTCCTCTGGTTCGTGCCCCGGACGCCGGGCGATCCGGCGCAGTCCGGACGCCGTGAGCTAGCCGCGTTCAGCCGGGCGCAGGTCTGGTTGACCCTGCTGGCCGGTGCGATCGGCTTCGGCGGCATGTTCGCCGTCTACTCGTACATCGCGCCCACCCTGACCGAGGTCGGCGGCCTGCCGAACAGCGCCGTGCCGTGGTTCCTGTTCGCCTTCGGGCTCGGGATGACGGTAGGTACCTGGCTGGCCGGTGAGCTCGCCGACTGGTCGGTCTTCGGCTCGCTCTTCCTCGGCTCGATCGGCACCTTCGTGGTGCTGGGCGCCTTCGCCCTGTTGGCCCCGGCCGGTTGGTGGGCGTTGCCGACCGTCTTCGGGATCACCGTGTTGGGCTCGGTGCTGGTGGTCAACCTGCAGTTGCGGTTGATGACGGTCGCCGGCGACGCCCAGACGCTGGGTGCCGCGATGAACCACGCCGCGCTCAACGTCGCGAACGCGCTCGGCGCCTGGCTCGGCGGCCTGGTCATCGCGGCCGGCTGGGGCTACCGTTCGCCGGCGTTGGTCGGGATGGGCCTGGCCGCGACAGGGGTCGTCGTCCTGGTGATCTCACAACGCCTGGAGCGTAGAAGCCCTGCCGTCTAGGCCTGCTGCGTCGGCCAGTGCTCCGGCTGAGTCGGTGCCGGGGTACCCAACTGCACCTGACCGTCCATGATGTCGGAGATCACCTTCCACCACAGCACCAAGGCGCTGAGGCAGACCGCAGTAGCGATGGCCTGGGTGGGGATCAGCGTCGCTTCGATCGTCGCGATATCGATCGCGCCGTCCATGGGGAGCGTGATCGCGGTGAAGCGGTCGACGACCTGGTAGCCGAGCCACGCAGCCAGCCACCAACCGACCAGGCCGCTGCCGATCCGCTGATGCGGGTAGCTGCCCCGTCGGACGTCGCGGATGACCTGGTACGGGAACCAGAGGTTGACCACCGGCACGAGCCAGGCCAACCAGACCCAGGCCGTGCTCCGTCGCTGTGGCACCCAGGGCGCGAGAAGGTCGACCCGCCTCCGGCACTCGTACAGCCAGAGACAGGTCAGGATGAGGGCGATCAGTTGCGCGATGACGCCGACCAGCGGGACCACCTCGTACGCGGTGAGGACGTCGGCTGCGTCGTCTCCCCGCGCTGCCGCATCCTGGTAGCTGGTCAGGGCGGGGAACGCTAATACCAGGCTGATCACCGCTGGTGAGGCCGACCGTGATCGCCGCGGCTCGCGCGCCGATAGCCAGGCCGGTCGGGGCCGGAGGCGGGAGCTGGAACGTCGGCGCTGGGTAGCCGACAGGTGGTGGTGGGGCCATGGGGCCGACTTCGCTCATGGCGGCACCCTAGGGCCAGGTGCGCCGGACGTCTGTCGAATGCGCCCGGTTCGGACCGTCGGCGTGGGGATGAAAGGATGGGGGTCATGTCCACCACCACGACGCCGGGCACCGCCAAGCCCCGGGTGCTCTCCGGGATCCAGCCCACCGCCGACTCGTTCCACTTCGGCAACTACCTGGGCGCGTTGCGGCAGTGGGTGGGCTTCCAGGACGAGTACGAGCCGTTCTTCTTCATCGCCGACCAGCACGCGATCACCGTCGAGCAGGACCCGAAGGTGCTCCGGGAACGGTGCCTGGTCTCGGCCGCTCAACTGATCGCGATGGGGATCGACCCGGAGCGTTCGGCGATCTTCATGCAGAGCCACGTTCCGGCCCACGCCCAGCTCGGCTGGGTGTTGCAGTGCATGACGGGCTTCGGTGAGGCCCGTCGGATGACCCAGTTCAAGGACAAGTCGGCGAAGGGCGGCGAAGGCGCGGCCTCGGTCGGCCTCTTCACCTACCCGATCCTGCAGGCTGCCGACATCCTGTTGTATCGGCCGCAGTACGTCCCGGTCGGCGAGGACCAGCGCCAGCACCTGGAGCTGACCCGCGACCTGGCGCAGCGGTTCAACCACCGCTACAAGAAGACCTTCCGGCTCCCCGAGCCGTACATCCTCAAGGAGACGGCGAAGATCACCGATCTTCAGGCGCCCACCTCGAAGATGTCGAAGTCGGCTTCGTCGCCGTCCGGGATCATCAACCTGCTCGACGACCCGAAGGTGAGCGCGAAGAAGATCCGCTCCGCGGTCACCGACTCCAACGCCGAGGTCCGGTTCGACACCGAGGAGAAGCCCGGCGTCTCGAACCTGTTGAGCATCTACTCCGCGCTGACCGGCGACTCGATCGAGGCTCTGGTGGAGAAGTACCAGGGCCGCGGCTACGGCGACTTCAAGGGCGACCTGGCCGACGTCGTCGTCGAGTTCGTGACGCCGTTCAGGGAGCGGACCTTGGAGTTGATGGCCGACCGCGCGACGTTGAGCCAGATCCTGGCTTCGGGTGCCGAGCGGGCCAACGAGGTGGCCGAGCGGACGTTGAACGACGTCTACGACCGCATCGGCTTCGTGAAGCCCTAGCGGTAAGGTTCGCACGTGCCCACCATCGGTGTTTCGATCGCGATTCCGGAGCCTTGGGCTTCGCAGTTGCAGGAGTACCGGACCTCGATCGGCGATCTGACGGCGACGCAGATCCCGACCCACATCACGCTGGTTCCGCCCACCGAGCACGATGACCTGCAGGTGCTGGAACAACACCTGGCGCGGGCCGCGAGCGAGTACCACCCGTTCGACGTCCACCTGCGGGGGACCGGGACCTTCCGGCCGATCTCGCCGGTGGTCTTCGTCGGCGTGGTGGAAGGGATCGCCGACTGTGAAGCGGTGGCTGCGCTGGTACGGAGCGGACCGTTGGCGCAGGACCTCAGCTTTCCGTACCACCCGCACGTCACCATCGCACACCACCTGAGTGACGAGGTGTTGGACCGGGCCTTCGGCGAGTTGGCCAGCTTCGCCTGTAGGTTCAGGGTGACCGAGTTCCACCTCTACGTACACGACGCCGACGCAGGCTGGCAGGTGAGCAGCACCTTCCAGCTGGGAGGAAGCTGATCAGATGCCGGGGATGACCGATCGCCTGAAAGCCAAGCTCAACGAGGCTCGACGGCGGAGGCCGTTCCTCGACCACCTGCTGGCCACCCAGGAGCACTACTCGGCGGTCAAGGGCAATCTGCAGGCCGGCGCGGTCACCTACTACGCCTTCTTGTCGTTCTTCCCGATCCTGGCGCTCGCCTTCTTCGCCGTCGGCTGGATCTCGCGGGTCTTCCCGCAGGTCCAGAGCGCGATGGTGAAGGCGATCGAGGAGGTGCTTCCCGGCATCGTTGGGGAGGGCGAGGGAGAGATCTCGCTGCTCACCATCCAGGACGCCGCGGGCGCGGTCGGACTGATCGGTCTGGTCGGTGTGCTCTATGCCGGTCTCGGTTGGCTCTCCGGGATGCGCGAGGCGCTCCTGGTGATGTTCGACGAGCCGAGCGCCGAGCAGCCCAACTTCGTGATCGGCAAGCTGCGCGACCTTGCGTCGCTAGTGTTGATCGGGGTGGTGATGGTGGTCAGCGTCGGCGTCTCGGCGGTGCTGTCACGGTCGTCGCGCTGGGTGCTGCGGGAGCTGGGATTGGCCGAGGGCCTCTCACCCTTGCTGTGGGTGCTCTCCGTGGTGGTGGGGATGGCTGCGGCCACTGTCCTGTTCTATGCGCTCTTCCAACTCCTGGCCCGTCCGAACGTGCCACGGAACTCGCTGTGGTCGGGAGCGCTGCTCGGCGCGATCGCCTTCGAACTGTTGAAGCAGGTCTCGACATTGCTGATCGCCAGCACCAAATCACAGCCGGCGTTCCAGGCGTTCGGGATCGCCTTGATCCTGGTGGTCTGGATGAACTACTTCTCCCGGGTCGTCATGTACGCCGCGGCCTGGGCATGGAGCTCGCCCGCAGCAGCCGCGGTGCGCGCGGCCCAGCCGCCCGAGGCGCTGCCTGCCGGCCCGCATGTCGGTCCCGCTCTGGCTGCCCGCCCGGCGTCGGAACAGAGTTGGCCGCCGTCCGCCGTGCTGGGTGCGGGGGCGGTACTCGGACTCGGGCTGGCCCGGCTTCTGCGTCGACGTTCCTGAGTCAGGCTAGGCCTCGGCCCGGGGGAGCGGCCGGACCATGGTCAGCTCGCCGTCGGCGTCCGGTTCGGCGACACCCTCGGCCGTCAGGACGATGCTGAACCCGGCGCGCTGGTAGGCCCGGATCGCGGCGAGGTTCTGAGCCTTGACCGCGAGCACCAGTCGGTTCGCGCCCTGAGCGTCGCTCCAACGGGCGATCTCCTCGATCACCAGGTCGCTGATGCCGTGGCCGCGAGCGCTCGGGGCGACCCACATCGAGATCAGCTCGATGGTTTCGGGAACCTCGCCGGGAACCCCGCTGGCCATCCCGACGGGGTGCCCGTCCAGGTAAGCGATGAGGTCGCGGGCGCCGGGGATCGACAGCCGTGCCCGCCAGCGTTCCACCTTGTCCCCGTCGCCCTGCCAATCCGCCAGGGTGGCTCCGAAGGCTCCGGGGGACTCGGCCAAGGCCGCGAGCCGGACCTCACGCCAGATCTGCCAGTCGTCCGCGCCCGCGATCCGCAGTTCCAGCATGCGACGACCCTGCCTGCTGCCTCGGCGTCGCGCAACCGGGTTTCGACGCCGCATCCGGTGATCGAGCCCGGGTGATCGAGCTTGTCCTCCGGCGATCGAGCTTGTCTTCCGGTGATCGAGCTTGTCGAGATCAAACTGTCGGGGGTCCCTGATGGACTGTTCTCATGATCGAGATCGACGCCAAGCATGTTCCGTACGAGGTCACAGACCTCGATGCGGGCTGTCTGCTTGCGGTCATCTCGGAGAACCGCGACCGCGCCTGGGCCGCGTCTCGGCGGCAGTTGCGGCTGGCCCGCCAATGGTGCGTCCTCAACCCCGTGGTGGACGGCGCCTCGCCAGCTTCGTGGTGTGACGACCAGGCACTCGCTTCACTGGATCTCGACGACGAACTGGGCGGTGAGGGAACCCCGGCGGTGGCGGCGTTCGCGGCTGAGGAGTTCGCAGCAGCTTCTGGAGTTTCGCGGTATGCGGCGCTGTCGCTACTCGCGGACGCCTTGGATCTGCACCACCGGCTGCCCCGGTTGTGGGCGAAGGTCGAACTGTTGGAAGTCCCGGGGTGGAAGGCGCGCAGGGTTGCGGAGCTGATCCGCAAACTGTCGGCCGAAGCGGCGGCTTGGTTCGATCAGCAGCTTGCTGCCGGTGAACGGTACGGCTGGCCGACCATCGAACGCACGCTCGCGATGGCGGTCGCGAAGTTCCATCCCGAGTTGATCCGCGACAAGACCGGTCCGCTCTCCAAGGCGGACTGGGATGTGACGCTCACCCACAAGTACGGGCCGGCAGGCACCGCGTCGGGCACCTCGACGCTCGATGTCGTGGGTGACTCGCTCGACCTCACCAGGTTCCACGACCTGGTCTGCGAAGAAGCCGAGAAACTGCGCCGCGCTGGAGACGCCGACACCCTCGGGCAGCGGAAGGCCAAAGCCCTCGGCTCGATCGCCGACGCCCAAGACACGTTGGACTTTGGAGGTCTCGACAAGCTCGACCACCGGAGTGACGCCCGGGCCGACGGGGGTCTCGACAAGCTCGATCGCCGACGCCCAAGACACGTTGGACTTTGGAGGTCTCGACAAGCTCGA